>CAZVIS010000310.1:0-4188 GCA_964627355.1 uncultured Rhodobacterales bacterium | reverse complement strand
CCAAATGGCTCGAAAGCCATACCTCAGGGAGGACCACTTTTCTGGGGGCAGACCAATCGTCTCGAAAGAGACGACGACATCAACCGACGCGTTCTGAATCGGGATCTCCGTGACCGATCCAACCAAAAATTCGAGGTTGGCGCGGCCGTAGCTTCGGCGCGCATGCTCTACGGCAACGGCAGAGATGTCGACGCCGGTGACGTGGCTTGCGACGGTCGCGAGCAAGTTGCTGCCGAAGCCTTCACCCGATGCAATATCGAGGACCTCTTTATCTGCGACATAGTGCAACGCCATCTTGTAGCGGTGCATGTGCTCCAAGAAGATGTTGCCACCAATGGTTGGCATATAGCGTTCGCCAGTGAACGTCAGATCGTCCTGCATCGATTAGTCCAGTTGATTACGCTGCTGCTGGTTCATGGACGCAACTTAGCCGAGTGTTACCACTAGGAGCGGGTCACCCATGACAATGAATTTCGGGGCCTGCAAGGGGCATTCTCATCGAGCACTGCACGCCGTTGTCGGCGATGAGCTTCTGGAACTGTTCGCTGGTATACTGGGCTTCCTTGATCCGAGTGATGCAGCAGGGCGTCGGGCCTCCCACGCCGCCAGATGGCCATGATGAGGGCATCTGGGACGAGTTGCGCGGTCATTTCGGCCTTCATCGACCAGCCGACCACGCGCCGCGTGAGCAGATCAATGACGGCTGCAACATAGAGCCAGCCCTCGGCGGTCCACACATAGGAGAAGTCGGCGGTCCACTTCTGGTTCGGTCGATCAGCATGAAACGCGCGATCCAGAACGTTCGGTGCGGCAACCGCCAGGCGCTGCCCCTCATCCTTCGCCAATCCCTACCGCCGCGGCCGTGCCCGCAGGGCCTGAGCCTGCATCAGACGTTCGATGCGATGCAGGTCGCAGTCCAACCCCTAGTAAGCCGCCGAGCGGGGTGCAACGGTCTTCTGGAGCGCTCGTGGATGGGACGTCATCATTAGGCTCACTCCCAGGCGTATACATTCCGCATTTCCTGCCATGCTTTCCTTTTCCATCTTCGCCGTCCCCTGCTTTGGCAATCGTCCTAGAAAAGACCTTCCCGATGCGACGCGAGCGGCTCTGGCCGACCCCGTTCCTTGCTGCCAGTATTCGCTCCGGCAGGAGGCGGAAGAAGCAGGCGCCATGGGCCTTGTCCCCGCACTGAGGTTCGTTAGCGAGCTCTATCCGAGGTGCCGTATGTTTCGAGGACGCAGTCTTTGCTGACTGTGTGGCAGCGAAGATTTGATGGGCAGAGACATCGCCGCACCATCGTGTTTCGGGCAGAGGATGGTCCTCATTTGATCCGCCGCACGCGTGTCGCCTTCGGCGCCCAGACCTGGATGACGAACGCAGCGGGCAGCACACGCCCTGCGCAGCAAACCCCGAGGGGTCAAGCAACGCAGCGCCTCGCGCCAGGCGATGCCACCCGGAAATCGTGATCCTGCCCGTCTTTCGACCCAGTGCAGGTGAGGGTGCACCGTGGCGATGGCGCCGTGCCCGTCGCCCATTGCGCGAGAGGCCGTGCCTGCGGCATTCTCGGTCCCCGGCGGGCGTACACCGGGGGCGTGGCAGATGAACCATTTGGGACCGACGCGCCTTGTCGCCACCTCGCTGCCCAACCACAGTCAGGTAACGCTGATCTTCACGGTTGTCGTGGTGATGATCGTCGCCTTGGCGGTGACCGCGCCCTATGCCGCGCAAGCGACGGCGGGGACGGAAAGTTTCGTCCCCGCCTATGCCGCCGCCGTCTGCGTGATCGAGATCACGACAGGGGCGCTGCTTCTGGCCACGTTTCGCGTGCAGCGCATGCTTGGACTTTGGGTGCTTGGACTTGGCTACCTTCTTTCCGGGTTTTTGGTCCCAGCCTGGGCACTGACCTTTCCGGGAATCTTCAGCGCGCTTGGTCTGGACGAGAACCTGCAAGCCACAGCCTGGATCGCGGCATTCCGGCGGATCGGCTTTGCACTGGCCGTCCTGTTCCATGCCCTGTGTCCGGCAGAGGTAACGGTGCGGTCCCCGGGGCGCTGGATCGTCGGAGGCTTGGCAGGCATACTGCTGGCGGTCGCCTTGATCCTATCGCTTGCGCTTGGCCAGACGACGGACCTTCCGCCACTCATGACCGATGCGCGGCGCACGGCCCCGGCCTGGGCGCTTGTCCCGCCTCTGACCATCGCGCTTTATGTCACGGCGATCCTTGCCCTGCTCTATCGGCGGCAAAGCACGCTCGACATCTGGATGACGGTCGTCGTCTGCTCGTTGCTGTTCGAGCTTTTGCTGTTGTCTTATCTGGCACAGGGGGTCCGGCTGAGTATCGGGTGGTGGGCAGGACGCATATTCGGGCTGTTCGCGGCGGGGATCATCCTGCTGGTCCTGTTGGCTGAAACGGCAGGGAACTACATGCGGCTTGCCGAAACAGCTGCTGCCGAGATCCGCACCCGCCGCAACCGCACGGCAGCGATGGAAGCGCTGTCCGCCACCATCGCACACGAGATCAACCAGCCGCTGGCCAGCATGGTGACGAACGCCGATGCCGGGGTGCGATGGTTGTCGCATGAACAGCCCGACATCGTCGAGGCGCGCGCCGCCCTTGGCCGCATTGTCGAGGATGGCCACCGTGCCAGCCGGGTCATCGCTGGCATCCGGGCAATGTTTGCCAACAGCGGGCAGGTCCGTAGTCCCGTCGATCTGAAATCGCTTGTCGATGACGCGGTAAAGCGCTGTCAGTCCGAGCGGACCGCCGCCCTGGTCGAGATCGAGCGTCTGTTTCCGTCTCAGCGGGTCTTTGTCACCTGCGATCCAGTCCAGATGCTGCAAGTCTGCCTGAACCTGATCGAGAACGCAGTCGACGGGCCACGACGGGATGACGCAAGGGCAAGCCGCGTTTCCATACGCATCCGCTGTCTGGACCGGAACGAGGTCGAAGTCAGCGTGATCGACGATGGCCCCGGCGTCCCGGATGACGTGGGCGAGCGGATCTTCCAGCCCTTCGTCTCGACCAAGCCGAACGGGATGGGTATGGGACTGATGTTGTGCCGCACCGTGATCGAGGCGCATGGCGGGCGTATCTGGTTCACTCCGGTCAAGCCGCGTGGTGCCGCGTTTCACTTCACGCTGCCTCTTGTCGTTTCGGAAGGTCCGACCGATGATCGCTGATGCCATCGTCTATGTCGTGGACGACGACGCCGGAATGGGAGCGTCGATGGCCAGCCTGCTTGCCTCGGTCGGCTACCAGACCTGCTGCTTCCCCTCGGCCGAGCTGTTTCTCGCGCATCCCCGCGCGGATGTTCCCGGCTGCCTGATCCTAGACGTGCGGTTGCGCGGGCAAAGCGGGCTTGAATTGCAGCGCGAACTGCAGCGAACGGGGCGTGACCTGCCGATCATCTTTGTCACCGGGCATGGTGACGTGCCGATGTCAGTGGCGGCGATGAAGGCGGGGGCAGTCGAATTCCTGACAAAGCCGTTCCGCGACCAGGACCTGCTCGACGCTGTTCATCACGGTCTGGAACTGTCGCGCCAGCGCCGCGATGCCGCCGCGGGGCTGACCGTGCTGCGCCAGCGCTACGCCCTTCTTACCCCGCGCGAGCGGCAGGTCCTGCCGCTGGTCGCCTCGGGCCTGATGAACAAGCAGGTGGCCGAGCGTCTGAACCTGTCCGAAGTGACGGTAAAGGTCCACCGTGCCCAAATCATGCTGAAACTTGATGTCCGCACGGTGGCAGATCTTGTGCGCATCGCTGACCGGATCGCGCAGGACGGCCATACAGAGTGATCGAGCAGCGGGTACTCCTGCGCCGACCCTATACCCGAGTATAACCCTGTTACACTAACTCGCAATTGATGCGTTTGGGCACGGCGGTTTACCAGCAACCACAGATCGGGCCAACCAGCACCCGGTCCTGTGGCACCGCGCCCCGTACCGCGACTCCAACCCTTTGGCGAAAGGACACCCGATGCCCAAGGCCACTCCCGTTCCCGGCAAGAAACTGCTCTCGCCCGCCGACCACACGCTGATCATGATCGACTTCCAGTCGCAGATGGCCTTTGCGACCAAGTCCATCGACGCAGTGTCCTTGCGCAACAATGCGGGCCTCGTTGCCGATGCCGCCGCAGGCTTCAAGGTGCCGACGATCCTGACCACGGTGGCCGAGAAGTCCTTTTCCGGCC
>CAZVIS010000309.1:0-4191 GCA_964627355.1 uncultured Rhodobacterales bacterium | reverse complement strand
TTCGCCGGGGGCTGCCGGAGGGGGTGGTGATCGAGGATCACACCGAGGCGGCGAATTGCTTCATCGTGACGGGGCCTGCGGCGCGCGACCTGCTCGCGGGGCTGTGTGATGCCGACCTCTCGGCGCCCTGGCTGTCGGTGCTGGAGGGGGCGCGGTTCGGGGCGGCGGAGGTGACGCTGCTGCGAGTGTCCTTTGCCGGGGAGCTGGGGTGGGAGGTGCATGTCGGTCGCGCCGATGCGCCTGCGGTCTATGAGGCGCTGCTGGCCGGGGGGGCAGTTCCCTTCGGGATGCGGGCGCTGAATTCCTTGCGGATCGAGAAGGGGTATCGGGCGTGGAAGGGCGACCTTTCCACGGATTACTCCTTGCTCGAAGGGGGACTGGAGCGGTTCGTGGATTGGGGGAAGGAGTTTCCGGGGAAGGCGGCCTTGCTGGCGGAGAAGCAGCGGGGGGTGGTGAAGCGGTTTGTTGCGCTGAAGGTGGGGGCTTGCGAGTGCGATCCGCCCTACATGAGCAACCTCTGGGTCGGGGACCGGATCGTGGGAGAGGTGACCTCGGCCGCGATGGGGTATCGGGTGGGGCATGTGGTGGCGCTCGGCATGCTGCGGGCCGAGGTGGCGGTGCCCGGGCAGGCGGTGGAGATCGAGGTGTTCGGGGAACGGGTGCCTGCGGTGGTGGCCGGGTATGGCGCGCAGTGGGATCCGAAGAACGAGCGGATCAAGGCATGACCCTGCCCGCCACCATGTCCGGCGTCCTTTTGACCGCGCATGGCGGGCCGGAGGTGCTGCACTGGCGCGAGGATCTGCCGTTGCCGCAGCCGGGACCGGGCGAGGTGCTGGTGCGGGTGCTGGCGGCGGGCGTGAACATGACGGACGTCAACACCCGCGTCGGCTGGTATGGCGCGGGAGAGGCGGCAGGATGGGCGGGGGCGATGGCCTTTCCGCGCATCCAGGGCGCGGATCTGTGTGGGCGGGTGGTGGCGAACGGGCCGGGGGCGGAGTGGCCGGTCGGGGCGCGGGTGGTCTGCGGGACCAATCAGCCGGAGCCTTCGGCGGACAATCCCTTGGGATTTGTCGCCATCGGATCGGAGTATGACGGGGCGTTCGCGCAGTTCTGCGTGGTGCCTGCGCGGCATCTGCATGATGTGACGGCTTCGCCTTTGACGGATGTCGAGGTCGGCGCCATGCCCTGCGCCTTTGGCACGGCGTGGAATTTGCTCCACCGGGCGGGGGTCGCGGCGGGGGAGCGGGTGCTGGTGACGGGCGCTTCTGGTGGGGTCGGGTTGGCTGCGGTGCAGATTGCGGTGGCGCGCGGGGCGGAGGTTGTCGGGCAGTGCTCTGCGGCCAAAGCAGGGGTGGTGCGGGGGCTGGGGGCGGGGGTGCTCGACCGCGATGCGGCGCTGCCGGAGCGGGCGTTCGACGTGGTGATCGACGTGGTGGGGGGTGCGGGCTTTGCCGGGCGGTTGGGCGCGCTCAAGCCCGGTGGGCGCTATGCGACCTCGGGCGCGGTGGCGGGGCCGGAGGTGACGGCGGACCTGCGGGTGATCTACCTGAATGACCTGACCCTTCTGGGCTGCACGCATCAGCCGCGCGAGGTCTTCGCGGGGCTGGTCGCGGCGATCAATGCCGGGTCCCTGCGCCCGCTGGTGTCGCAGACCTATCCCTTGCGCGAGATTGCCCGCGCCCAAGATGACCTGACCGCCGGGCGCCATCCCGGCAAGCTTGTGCTCATTCCTCCGGAGATTGCCGCATGACCGACCTTCCCTCCAAGGCCCGCGCGGTCATCATCGGCGGCGGCATCTCGGGCTGTTCGGTGGCCTATCATCTGGCCAAGGCCGGGTGGACGGACATCGTGCTGCTGGAGCGGAAGCGGCTGACGAGCGGCACCACCTGGCATGCGGCGGGGCTGATCGGGCAGCTGCGCGGGTCGGCCAACATGACGCGGCTGGCGAAATATTCGGCGGACCTCTACCGGCGGCTCGAGGCCGAGACGGGTGTGGCGACGGGGATGCGGCAGGTGGGGTCCATCTCGGTTGCGCTGACGCCGGACCGGATGGAGGAGTTGCGGCGGCAGGCGACGGTGGCGCGGATCTTCGACGTGGAAGTGGGGGAGATCTCACCGGCCGAAGTGAAGGCGCGCTATCCCCATCTGAACATCGACGGTGTGGTGGGGGCTGTCGCGCTGCCGCTGGACGGGCAATGCGATCCAGCGAACATTGCGATGGCACTGGCCAAGGGTGCCCGGATGGCGGGCGCCAAGGTGGTCGAAGGGGTGCGGGTGACCGGGGTCACCAAGGCGAATGGCCGGGTGACGGGGGTGGACTGGGACGCCGGGGGCGAACAGGGCCACATCGCCGCCGACGTGGTGGTGAACTGCGGGGGGATGTGGGGTCGCGATCTGGCGCGCGAGGCGGGCGTCACGCTGCCGCTGCATGCCTGCGAGCATTTTTATCTGGTGACGGAACCCGTCGCGGGCCTCGGCCACCTGCCGGTCCTGCGGGTGCCGGACGAATGCGCCTATTACAAGTCCGACGCCGGCAAGATGATGATCGGCTGCTTTGAACCCAAGGCCAAGCCCTGGGGGATGGACGGCATCCGCGCGGATTTCGAGTTCGACACGCTGCCCGAGGACTGGGACCACTTCATGCCGATCATGGAGATGGCGACGAACCGGATGCCGCTGTTCGAGACCGCCGGGATCCATACCTTCTTCAACGGGCCGGAAAGCTTCACCCCCGACGACCGCTACTATCTGGGCGAGGCACCGGAGCTTGGGGGCTACTGGATCGCCGCCGGGTACAACTCGATCGGCATCGTCTCCTCGGGCGGAGCGGGGATGGCGCTGGCGCATTGGATCACGGAAGGCGAGCCGCCCTTCGACCTGTGGGAGGTCGATATCCGCCGCGCGATGCCCTTCCAGCGCAACCGCCGCTATCTCAAGGAACGGGTGACTGAGACCCTGGGGCTGCTTTATGCCGACCACTGGCCCTATCGGCAGATGGCGACGGCGCGGGGGGTGCGGCGGTCGCCGGTGCATGAGCATCTGAAGGCCCGGGGCGCGGTCTTTGGCGAGGTCGCGGGGTGGGAACGGGCGAACTGGTTCGCAAGGGGCTCTCAGGAGGGCGCCTATGCCTATGGCTGGGGCAAGCCGAACTGGTTCGAGAACCAGAAGGCCGAGCATATGGCGGTGCGGACGGGGGCGGGCGTCTTCGACATGACCTCCTTCGGGAAGATCCGCATCGAAGGGCGGGATGCGTGCCGGTTCCTCAACCGGGTTTGCTCGGCCGAGGTGGACGTGCCGGTCGGGCGGATCGTCTATACGATGTTCCTGAACGGACGCGGGGGGATCGAGGCGGATCTCACGGTAACGCGGTTGTCCGAAACGTCCTATCTGCTGGTCGTCGCCGGTGCGATCCTGACGCGGTGTCTGGCCTGGCTGCGGGGTCATGTGGGCGAGGATTTCGCGGTGGTGACGGATGCCACGGCGGGCGAGGCGGTGTTCTGCGTGATGGGACCTTCGGCGCGCGATGTGCTGGCCAAGGTCAGCCCGGACGACCTGTCGAACGAGGGCTTTCCGTTCGGCAGCGCGCGGGAGATCGAGGTGGGGATGGGGATCGCCCGCGCGCATCGGGTGACCTATGTGGGCGAGTTGGGGTGGGAGCTTTATGTGTCCACCGATCAGGCGGCGCATGTGTTCGAGAGCCTGATGGAGACGGGGGTTTCCCTGTGCGGGCTGCACGCGCTGGATAGCTGCCGGATCGAGAAGGCCTTCCGCCATTGGGGCCATGACATCACGGACGAGGATCATGTGCTGGAGGCGGGGCTGGGGTTCTCGGTGAAGACCGCGAAGCCTGCGTTCCTGGGGCGTGAGGCGGTGTTGCGGAAGAAGGAGGCGGGGCTGGCGCGCCGTCTGGTGCAGTTCCGCGTGACGGACCCCGAGGTGATGCTGTTCCACAATGAGGCAGTGGTGCGGGACGGCAAGATCGTGGGGCCGGTGACTTCGGCGGCCTACGGGCACTTCCTCGGCGGGGCCGTGGGGTTGGGCTATGTGCCCTGCGCGGGAGAGAGCGCTGAGGAGGTGCTGGCCTCGCGGTATGAGATCGAGGTGGCGGGGCGGCGGGTGGCGGCGGTGGCCTCGCTCGCGCCGATGTACGATCCGAAGTCGGACCGGGTGCGGATGTGACGAGGGCAGGAG
>CAZVIS010000308.1:0-4198 GCA_964627355.1 uncultured Rhodobacterales bacterium | reverse complement strand
CGACGCGGCTCGAGGTGTTGCGCACCTCGATATAGGGCACCGTATGCGCCCCGCACTTGTCGCCGATCAACAGGCTGTCGCATTGCGTGTAGTTGCGGCTGTCCCGCGCCTTCGGGTGCATCGACACCAGTCCCCGATAGGTGTTCTGCGCGCGGCCCGCGCTGATCCCCTTGGATACGATCCGCGATTTGGTCCGCTTGCCCAGGTGGACCATCTTCGTCCCGGTATCCGCCTGCTGCGCGTTGTTCGCGATGGCGATGGAGTAGAATTCCCCTTGGGAATCGTCCCCCCGCAGGATGCAGGATGGGTATTTCCAGGTGATCGCCGACCCGGTTTCCACCTGCGTCCACATCACCTTGGACCGCGCGCCCCGGCAATCGGCGCGCTTGGTGACGAAGTTGTAGATGCCGCCCACCCCGTTCTCGTCGCCCGGATACCAGTTCTGCACGGTCGAATACTTCACCTCGGCATCGTCGAGGATCACGATTTCCACGACCGCCGCGTGAAGCTGGTGGGTGTCGCGCTTGGGGGCCGTGCAGCCCTCGAGGTAGCTGACGTAAGACCCCTTGTCCGCGATGATGAGCGTCCGCTCGAATTGCCCCGTATTCTCGGCATTGATCCGGAAATAGGTGGACAGCTCCATCGGGCAGCGCACGCCCGGCGGGATGTAGACGAATGAGCCGTCTGTGTAGACCGCCGAATTCAGCGTGGCAAAGAAGTTGTCCGACTGCGGGACGACCGAGCCCAGGTACTTCTGCACAAGCTCCGGATGCTCGCGCACCGCCTCGCTGATCGAGCAGAAGATCACCCCGGCCTTCGCCAGTTCCGCCTTGAACGTGGTCCCCACGGACACGGAATCGAAAACCGCATCCACCGCCACCCGCCGCTCGCCCTCGGGCGCCACGACACCCGCCAGCAGCGCCTGCTCCTTCAACGGGATGCCAAGCTTGGCATAGGTCGCCAGCAGCTTGGGGTCCACCTCGTCGAGGCTTTTGGGCGCCACGGCCATGCTCTTCGGCTTGGCGTAGTAGAACTGGTCCTGATAGTCGATTGCCGGGTAATGCAGCATCGCCCAGTGCGGCTCTTCCATCTGGACCCACCGGCGATAGGCCGCCAGCCGCCAGTCGAGCATCCACGCGGGCTCGCCGTTCTTGGCACTGATGAGGCGCACGATATCCTCGGACAGGCCCTTTGGCGCATAGTCCATCTCGATATCGGTCGCCCAACCATGCTTGTAGGTGCCGGACATCGCCTGCACCGTCTCGATCGTCTCACGGTCAACGCCGTCGCGCACGTCAAGGTCCAGCACGGGCATGTCGGTCATCGGTCGCTCTCCTGTCCGTCAGGCCGCGCGCTCGCGGTGCCTGCGGTATGCTGTCAGCCACGCCTCGGCAAAGCGCAGCACGTCGTCTTCCGTCGTCGCGGGGCCAAGCGAGACGCGGATCGCCTGCCCCGCCTCGGCCTCGGCCCGCCCCATGGCGCGGAGCACACGGCTTGCGCGCACCTTGCCGCTGGAACAGGCCGACCCGGCCGAAACCGCGAAGCCAGCAAGGTCCATCGCCATCACCTGCGTCTCGCCGCGCCAGCCGGGCGCAATGAAGCACAGGGTATTGGGCAAACGGTCCCCGCCTTTCCCGACAAAATTAGTCTCATGAATCTCCGCCGACAATGCCCTTTCTAGAATATTTCTAAGTTGGGCCACCCGTTCCCATAGGCCATCGGTCAGATCCCGCGCCGCGGCCTCGGCCGCTGCCCCGAACCCGGCGATGCCGATCAGGTTCTCGGTCCCCGCCCGCCGCCCCATCTCCTGCCCGCCACCGCGCAACTGCGCCGCCACATCCAGCCCCCGCCGGATCACCAGCGCCCCGATCCCCTTCGGCCCCCCCAGCTTGTGCGCCGAGACCAGCCCCATCCCGCAGCCCAGCCAGTTGAACGCAAACGGCACCTTGCCAAACGCCTGTGTCAGGTCGCTGACCGCCAGCCCCTCGGGCAACACCTGCATCACCCCTGTCTCGGAGTTTGCCAGTTGCAGCGCCGACCGCGCAGATTCCTGCACCGTCACGCGGCCCCCCGCATCCACCGGCAATATCGGCTCGCACCAGGCCAGCACCGCCTCATGCTCCACTTCCCCACACACCAGCCCGCGCCCCGCGCAAGCCAAAGCCGCTGCCTCGGTCGCGCCGCTCGTAAAGACGATATCCGCCCCCTCCGCCCCAAGCGCCGCCGCCACCTGCGCCCGCGCCCGCTCGATCAATCCCTTGGCCGCCCGCCCCTCGGCATGGACGGAGGAGGGATTGCCGAGCAGATCCATTGCATCAACCATTGCCGCCCGCGCCTCTGGCCGCAGCGGCGTCGTCGCATTCCAATCCAGATAGGTGCGCGCCACGCTATCCCCTTCTTTCTAGCACAAATATCCCGGGGTAGCCCGCCGGTTTCGCCACCGGTTCGAGAAACCGGTGGACTGGGGGGCTTGCCCCCGCTCCGACAGATCAATCCTCGTCCACCACCCGGAACAGGGACGGAACCGCCGGACAAGGCGTCATCTTGTTCATCACCACGTCACTCAGCCGCGTCTGGTGCAGGAACACATAGACCTGAGCGCTAAGCCCTTCCCACAACCTATTGGTCAGGCTTTGCGCGCGGCTCCCCGACACGCCGCCCGATGCACCCGCCCCGGTGTGCATGGCATCGACCGTCTCCTCCACCGCCTCCATCACCTCGCTGATGCGGATGGCATCGGGGCTGCGGGCCAGCCGATAGCCCCCGCCGGGCCCCCGCACCGCCTCGACCAGCCCGGCCCGCCGCAGCTTGACGAAGAGCTGCTCCAGATACGGAAGGCTGATGTCCTGCCGTCGCGACACCTCGGCCAGCGACACCAGACCCTCCTGCCCTGCGAGGGCCAGATCGGCCAGCGCCACCATCGCATAGCGTCCCTTGGTTGACAGCTTCACGCGTGCCTCCGCATCCACCGCCCCCACATGCCATTGACGACAGGCCCCCCGCCGCTTAAGTCGCGACGGTGGCGGGGCGGAACCATCCCCGATTAGGTCAGACGCAGGCGTTTGTCCACCGACGCGGCAGGGAGAGCGGCACCAGACATGCCCGAAGTCATTTTCGCAGGGCCCGAGGGCCGTCTCGAAGGCCGTTACCACCCGCAAAAGGAACGCGACGCCCCGATCGCCATTGTGCTGCATCCGCATCCGCAGTTCGGCGGAACGATGAACAACAAGGTCGTGTATAACCTGCACTACGCCTTCTACAATCTGGGCTTCACTGTGCTGCGCTTCAACTTCCGGGGCGTGGGCCGCAGCCAGGGCGAGTACGATCAGGGGATCGGCGAGTTGTCGGACGCGGCAAGCGCGCTCGACTACCTGCAGTCCATGAACCAGAACGCCAAGCATTGCTGGGTCGCAGGCTTCTCCTTCGGGGCCTGGATCGGCATGCAGCTTCTGATGCGGCGGCCCGAGATCACCGGGTTCATCTCGGTCAGCCCACCCGCCAACATGTACGATTTCAGCTTCCTCGCCCCCTGCCCCTCCTCGGGCCTCATCATCAACGGCACCGCCGACAAGGTGGCGCCGCCCAAGGACACCCAGACCCTTGTGAACAAGCTGCACGAGCAGAAGGGCATCAAGATCACCCACACGCAGGTCGAGGGCGCGGACCACTTCTTCAAGGACGAAGAGGTTCACATGAAGCCGATGATCCAGACCGTCAGCGATTATGTCAGGCGGCGGCTGACCGAGGGGTCGCGCTGACATGGCGATGATCGACGACCTCTGCGACCAGCTTGCCCGCGACGTGCTGGCCGCGATGGACGAGACGGGCGACGACCGGCTGAACGAGAAGATCCTCAAGATCCTGCTCGATGTGTCGCCCACGACGCAGGAGGTCTACCTCAAATCCTTCCGCGTCCTGATCGCTGAACGCCGCGCGCGGACCTTCCTCGACGCGACACTCAAGGCGAAACGCGAGGGCGGCAAGGCCCCCGAAGGCCCCCGGATCGTGCAGGACACCGGGCATTGACCGACCGGCTGGAGTCCCAGTTCGCCTTCCTGAACGAGGCTGACCGCCTCAAATCCGTCCTTCGCGCGACCACCCTCTGTGACGGCAGCCGCCGCGAGAATTCGGGCGAGCATAGCTGGCATCTGGCGCTTTACGCGATGGTGCTCGCCGATCAGGCCGCCCCCGGCGTCGA
>CAZVIS010000307.1:0-4205 GCA_964627355.1 uncultured Rhodobacterales bacterium | reverse complement strand
TTCCTGCTGCTGCTTGGCGTGCCGATCACCGCATTTGCGGCGCTGCAACTGTCTGGCCTGCCACTGGCGCTGCCGCTGCGCCACCGGGCGCGGGCCGAGTGGGGCCTCGGCGTGGTCGGGGGCCTTTATGGCGGGGTGTCGGGCATCTGGGGGCCGCCGCTTTTGGTCTATCTCCTTTCGACCGGCGTGGCCAAGGTCGAGGCGGTGCGCGCGCAGGGCGTCGTGTTCCTGATCGGGGCGGTGGCGCTGCTGACCGCGCACCTTGTCACGGGGATCGCCAATGCACAGACGCTGCCCTTTTCGGCGGCGCTGACCCTGCCCGCGATGATCGGGCTGCAGCTTGGCTATGCCGCGCAGGACCGCCTTGACCAGCGGCGCTTCCGCATGGGCACGCAAGTGATGCTTGTCCTGACCGGCCTCAACCTTGTGCGGCAGGCGATCAGCTGACCGGAGGCGGTTCCTCGCAGGGGCTGACGAAGTTCGGCATTGCGGCCGGGTCCACCACCTCGAACTGCGCGGAATAGAGAAGGCGCCCCTGATGCTGCGCCTCCATCGTCCAGGGGCCGGTCACCCGTTCCTCGGCCAGATCGAAGCTGAAGAAGTTCACGATGGCCTCGCCGGGCAGGAAGTCTGACTGCCAGGATTCGCGCACCGTCCCATCCGCTCCCATCGGGGGATGTGTCACGACCAGCGTGACGCCTTGCGCCTCTGCCGTTTCATGCATCTGTGCGACCACGCCAAAGCCAAGCCCCGGGACGGCCGGAATGCGCCGGGCCGACTGGCCGAGGGTCGAAGGCCCGTCGATCACCTCGATATAGCCCGAGCGGGTATCCGGCGCCGCCTCGCGCCGCCGGTCTCCCTCCTTGCAGATGATCCCGGCGTCGAGCGTCAGGAACATCGCCGGATCCCCGGTGATGTCGCCTGCCGCAAGGGCAGGCGTCGCAATCAGCGACAGAAGGACAGGCGCGCGCATGGCCCGATCCTGCCATCCCCGTGCCCATCCGTACAGATCAACCGATCGCCGCAGCCCTGACATCGGCGTCGATGAAGGCGACGTATTGGCCGAAGTTGTCGGCGAACATGCCCACAAGCTTCTTCGCCTGACGGTCATAGGCCGCGCCATCCGCCCATGTCCCCCGCGGATCCAGCAGCGCGCGCTCCACCCCCGGCACCTCGATCGGCACTTCGAACCCGAAATGCGGATCGCGGCGGAAGGCGCCCTTGGCCAGCGTGCCGTCCAGCGCCGCCTTCAGCAGTGCCCGCGTCGCCTTGATCGGCATGCGCCGCCCCGTGCCATAGGCGCCCCCGGTCCAGCCCGTATTCACCAGCCAGCAGGTCGCGCCATGCCGCGCGATCTTCGCTTGCAACAGCTTGCCATAGACCTCGGGCCGCAGGGGCATGAAGGGCGCGCCAAAGCAGGTGCTGAAGGTGGGCGTCGGCTCGGTGATCCCCCGCTCGGTTCCCGCCGCTTTGGCCGTGAACCCCGAAAGGAAGTGATACATCGCCTGCGCGGACGTCAGCCGCGCGATCGGGGGCATCACGCCAAAGGCATCGCAGGTCAGCATGATGACGTTTCTGGGATGCCCGCCAAGGCCGGTCGCCGAGGCATTCGAAATCGCCTCGAGCGGATAGGCGCAGCGCATGTTCTCGGTCAGGCTCTTGTCGTCGAAGTCCAGTTCCAGCGTCTCGGGGTCATAGACCATGTTCTCGACCACGGTGCCGAAGCGGTGCGTGGTGTCATAGATCTCGGGCTCTGCCTCGCGGCGCAGGTTCACGGTCTTGGCATAGCAGCCGCCCTCGAAATTGAAGGTGCCGCTGTCCGACCAGCCATGCTCGTCATCACCGATCAGGATGCGGTCGGGGTCGGCGGACAGGGTGGTTTTCCCGGTGCCCGACAGGCCGAAGAAGATCGCAGCCTCCTCCGGACGCCCGGGCGCGTGGTTGGCCGAACAATGCATCGGCATCACGCCCTTGTCGGGCAGCAGATAGTTCAGCAACGTGAACACCGACTTCTTGTTCTCGCCCGCATAGGCGGTGTTCGCGATCAGGATGCGCTTGGCGTCGAAGTTCAGCGCGATCACGGTTTCGGTGCGGCATCCGTGGCGCGCAGGGTCGGCCTTGAAGCTGGGGCAGTTGATGATGGTCCATTCGGGAACGAAGCCATCCAGTTCCGCGCGCGCGGGGCGGCGCAGCAGGTGCCGGATGAAAAGGCCATGCCACGCAAGCTCTGTCACCACCCGCACGTCCAGCCGGTGCGCCGGATCGGCCCCTGCGAACAGGTCCTGCACGAAGAAGTCGCGCCCGCTCATGTGCGCGATCATGTCCGCCTCAAGCCGCGCAAAGGCGTCTGGGGCCATCGGCGCATTGTTCTCCCACCAGATGGTCTTCTCGACCGAGGGGGTGCGGACCACGAACTTGTCCTTGGGCGACCGCCCCGTGAACTGCCCCGTCGAACACAGGAAAGCCCCGCCCCTGCCCAGCCGGCCCTCGCCCCGCGCGACCGCCGTCTCCACCAGCGCCGGTTCGATCAGGTTGTAATAGACATGGCCAAGACCCGTGATCCCCTGATCTTCCAGTCGGCAAGACGGGTTGACGCGTCCGGTGGTCATGCTGGTTCCTCCTTGTGCCGCGCGCGGCGAAATTGTCAGGAAGCGGCGCAGGATTGTCCGTATTGGGCGCGCAACTTTGTTGCGCAGCGACCGCTCAACTCCGCTATAACATGACGGTTTTGCAAGGGAACAGGACGCATTTCGCCGTTAGCGCAACCAAGTGAAGGTTAGCGCCATCAGTCGCGGAACGCCGCCGGAGGAAGGGGCAGACACGGCGTTGCCGCGCTGCGCCAGTGAGGCAAATTAGTCAATCCTTCGCGATTTCCGCGTGTCATGACACCATGCCGGTGAGTGATTCGCAGTTTGCGGTTGATTCCCTTGGCCCAACCCGGGATACTGCGGAAAAATCAAGCAACAAAATGAGCAGCATAGGGAAGTCCGCCATGTCGAGAATCGCGCTCGTTGACGACGACAGGAACATCCTGACATCCGTGGCCATGACGCTCGAGGCCGAGGGGTTCGAGGTCGAGACCTACAACGACGGCCAGACGGCGCTTGACGCCTTCAACCGGCGCCTGCCGGACATGGCAGTCCTCGACATCAAGATGCCGCGAATGGACGGGATGGATCTGCTGCAGCGCCTGCGCCAGAAGACCTCGATGCCGATCATCTTCCTCACCTCCAAGGACGACGAGATCGACGAGGTTCTCGGCTTGCGCATGGGCGCCGACGACTATGTGAAGAAGCCCTTCTCGCAGCGCCTGCTGGTGGAACGGATCCGCGCCCTGCTGCGCCGGCAAGAGGCCATCGCGACGGGCGAGGTTGCGGTGACCGAAGAGTCCAAGATCATGGAGCGGGGTCATCTGCGGATGGACCCGCTGCGCCATGCCGTGGCCTGGAAAGGGCAGGACGTCTCGCTGACGGTGACCGAGTTCCTGCTGCTGCAGGCGCTGGCGCAGCGCCCGGGTTTTGTAAAGAGTCGCGATCAGTTGATGGATGTGGCCTATGACGATCAGGTTTATGTCGATGACCGCACGATCGACAGCCACATCAAGCGCCTGCGCAAGAAGATGCGTTCCGCAGACCCCGAGTTCTCTGCGATCGAAACGCTCTATGGCATCGGCTATCGCTACAACGAAGAGTAAGCGATGACCGCGCTTCCGCGCCTCACCACCCGCATGACCGAAACCCCGCCACCGCGCCGTCCGGGCGAAGTCCTGCTGGGTGAGGACTGGGTTTCGCCGCATGCGATGGTCGAACCCGAACTGCGCGACCGGCGCGGGCGGCGCAGCATCATCTCGCTCAACCGCTCGCCCCTGGCGCGCAAGATCATCATCTTCAACATGATGGCGCTGGTGATCCTGGTCGCGGGCGTGCTGTTCATGAACCCGTTCCGCGACAGCCTTGTCCTGCAGCGCGAGCAGGCGCTGGTGTCCGAGGCGCAGCTGATGGCGCATGTGTTCGAGGCTCGCCTGCCCGACGGCGGCCTGGCCGCCAGTGCCGATGACGTGCTGCAATCGATAAACGTGGGCCTTGGCACAAACGTCTTCGTGTTCGACCGGCAGGGCAGCCTTCTCGCGACGGCAGAGGGTCCGGCACGCAGTCTTGGCGATACGGGCGCCGAAGGCTCGACAGCGATCACCGATATCCTGAACG
>CAZVIS010000306.1:0-4210 GCA_964627355.1 uncultured Rhodobacterales bacterium | reverse complement strand
GCGAACATGCCGTTGAAGAGGCCGAGCGAGACCGTGGCGGGCAGGATCAGCGGCGTACCGCTTTGGCCGATGACGCACAGCGCGACGAGTGACGCTGCCGACCCGAGGCATCCAGCGACGACCCATGCGCGCAAGGATCCAAGGCCGAGGCCCGTCGCCGCGATTCCGACGGCGACCATGCCGAGGAACACGCCGCCGTTCTGTGCGCCGGAAAGCTGTGTCGTCTGGCCCGGGGTCAGGGCGAAGACAAGGCCCGCGTAGGGCTCGAGGATCAGTTCCTGCATGAAATAGGCGGTCATGCTGAGGAAAATGAAAAGGGTGAAGGCCCGGGCTTTCGGCTCGGCCCAGATCTCGGCAAGGCCCTGCCGGAAGGGGACACGCGCTTCGGGCGTGACGCGGGGGGTGCCACGCTCGATCCCTGTGACGGCGAGGATGGTCAGGATCAGGGCACCGGCGCAGACGACGCCCACGACCTCGATCAGCCGAAGGGGTGTGTAGGGATCAAGAAAGCCCCCCGCGATCCCTGCGGTCAGGGCGATCCCCGCGATCATCATCAGCCAGGTGATGGTGGCGGCGGCGGCGCGGCGGCGCGGGTGCGTGGCGGCGGCGAGGAGAGCGAGGAGCGAGGTGCCCGAGGCCCCCACTCCCATCCCGATCAGGGCGTAGGCTAGGATCGACAGTGCAAGGCCTGCAGCGAACGTCTCTGCCAGAACCGGCAGCGACAGCGCGGCCAGCATCCCGCCCGCCGTCAGCATCGCCATCCCGCCGATGATCCAGCGGGTGCGGTTGCCCTGCGTGTCAGACCGGAAGCCCCAGTTCGGGCGGGTGATCTGGATGCCGTAATGCAGTCCCACCAGAAGGCCCGGCAGCACCGCAGGCAGCGCCAGTTCCACGACCATCAGGCGGTTGAGGGTCGAGGTCATCAGGACCACCACGGCCCCAAGGCTCATCTGCACAAGGCCCAGACGGACGATGGAGAGCCACGACAGCATCAGGCCAGCCCCCGCAGCGCAAAGGCCGCGATCATCATGCCCGCCACGTACATCACGACGCCGACGCCGTTGTACCAGGGGGCCTTGCCCTTGGGGTCGCGGAACAGCACCCGCATCGCGGCAATCTGACCGAGGAGGAGCGCGGTGACCGCCAGCGCGTGCCACGGCTTGCCCCAGATCAGCAGCATCGAGATCACCAGCATCTGTGCAAGGGCCATCACGGTGCAGGCGATCTTGGCCGCGACCTCTGGCCCGAGGGTCACCGGCAAGGACCGCACGCCATGCTGACGGTCCCCCTCCAGCGCCTTGAAATCGTTGAGCGTCATGATCCCGTGCGCGCCGAGCGCATAAAGGAGCGCGGTAATCACCACCTCGATTCTTGGCGCACCCGCGACCATCACGGCGGCACCGGTGAACCACGGCAGCCCCTCGTAGCACAGCCCCACCAGCCCCGGCCCCCACCAGCCCGACCGCTTCAGCCGGACGGGCTCCGCCGAATAGGCCCATGCCGCCAGAACGCCGACGACGGTCGCCCCGAACCCCCAGGGACCCAGCTGATACCCCACGGCGAGCGACAGAAGGCTCATCGCCAGCGCAACGTAGAGGCCCCACCGGCCTGGGATCCTTCCCGAGGGGATGGGCCGGTCAGGCTCGTTCACCGCGTCCACATGGCGGTCGCACCAGTCGTTGGCGGCCTGGCTCATCCCGCAGACGATGGGCCCGGCGAGAATGACGCCCAAAAGGATCATCGGCCAGTTGTCAGCGATGGACCCGCCCGAGGAGACGACGCCGCAGAAATAGGCCCACATCGGCGGAAACCAGGTGATCGGTTTCAGCAGGGTCAGGAGCGCGCGAGGCTCTGGCAGGGTGCGGGGTTGTGTGGCGAAGCTGACAGTCATCTGTCAACTAAAGCTTACAACATTGAGTCAGGCAAGCCCTTTTTCCCGTGCCGCATTGCCGCATCCGGCCAGATGACAAAGCGGCAGGAGGGCGCACCTGCGGCGGCACAGGCGACCTCGTCGATCTTGGCGCGGGGCCAGACAAGGCGACTGAAAAGGCGCTGGAAAACGGCGGCGTGCCAGTGGCAAAGCGCCTCTTGCGCCTCTTCCCCGGCGATCAGGGGGTTTGCGGTGATCTCGAAGGTAAGGGGATCGCGAGAAAGCACCCTGAACTGCCCCGATCCGGCGAAAGTCCAGGCGTGGCGGGAAATGGCCGAAGCAAGGAGGCGCGCACCGAGACGGGCGGGCAGCATCATGAGCAGCGCCCGCGCGGGCGCAGGAATGCGATGCGCGAAAATGTAGTCCCCGACTGCCCTGCCCGCCTCGGCCAGAAGGTCCGGCGCCTGACCGGGCAAGAGGCGGCGCAAGGCACGATGGACGGCGGCAACTTCACGCTCGGGCCACATGCCGGCGTCGGGTGGGGGTGGCACGACACCCGCCTCGGCGAAGAGCGCCTCGCGAAAGGGATGGCCCGTGGTGCGGTCGAGCACGTCCATCAGTTGCAACAGCGCATTGGGGCCGATCCGCCCGCCGAAGTCATCCCGGCTGCCGTCCATCGCCCTAGTCCTGAATCTGCGCCCGGCTGCCGCCGCAGGCCATGGGTGCGGCATCGGGCAGGACGAACTCACGCCGCTCTTGAGCGCGCCCTTTCATCTGCGCCTTCACCGCCGCGCGCCGATCTGCCGCCCGGGCGGCCTTGTCGGCGGATGCTTCCCAGTCGGCCATCTGCGCCTCGGCGATCGTTCGCGTCTCGTCGAAATGGAAATCGACGGTCTTCTTCGTCTGCGGCCCCCAGTAGCCCGCCTTGCCGAGGTCATAGAAGGTCCGCGCGAACCCGGCCTTCAGGAACGCCTTCAGGCACCCCAGCAGATACCGCCGCCGGAAGCCCGTTCCGCGCCACGGATAGTGGAAGAGGGCCTTCCTCATGTAGAAGCGGCGGTAGTTCTTCATCACGCCGTCGAGGAGTTCGCCGCGTGTGAGGGCGGCCGGCTTCATGATGGGTGTGACGAAGTTATATTTCGAGAAATCAAAGACCTCGACCTGGTTCTTGATCTCCTGGAATAGCGGTGTGAAGGGCCAGGGCGTGTACATCGCCCAGTTGGCCAGATCCGGCTGCCAGTCCCACGCCATCTGGAACGTCTCTTCCAACGTCTCGGCCGTCTCGTTGTCCAGCCCGACGATGAACTGCGCCTCGACGAAGATATCCGCCTCTCGCAGCAACCGGATCGCCTCCTTGTTCTCGGCGACGGTGGTTTCCTTGTTGAAGAGGTCGAGCTTGAGTTGCGCCGCCGCCTCGGTGCCGAGGGACACATGGACGAGCCCCGCCTTGCGGTAGAATTTCAAGAGATCCCGGTCGCGGTAGATGTCGGTCACCCGCGTGTTGATCCCCCATTTCACGCGGTCGGGCAGGCCGCGGTCGATCAGCTCCTGACAGAACTGGACAAACTTCTTCTTGTTGATGGTCGGTTCCTCGTCGGCAAGGATGAAGAAGCCGACACCGTGGTCGTTCACCAGCCGCTCGATCTCGTCCACCACCTTGATGGGGTCACGGACGCGGTAGTCGCGCCAGAACTTCCACTGGCTGCAGAAGGAACAGGTGAACGGGCAACCCCGCGCCATGTTCGGGATGGCGACGCGGACGCCGAGGGGGATATAGGTGTATTGGCTCCATTCGAGGATCGACCAGTCGGGGTCGATGCCGTCGAGGTCCTTGACGGTGGAGGCGGCCTGCGTGGCCACGATCTCGTCCCCGTCCTTGAAAGCAAGGCCCTTGATGCGGCGGCGATCGGCGGGCCAGCGGCCGTCACGCAGGGCCTGCATCAGCGCCACCATGATCTCCTCGCCCTCGCCCCGCACGATCACGTCTACCTGCGGTGCCTCGGTCAGGACCTGGCGAAACATGAAGGTCGCGTGGATGCCGCCAAGGACGCGGAGGGCGTTCGGGGCGACTTCCTGCGCGATGCGCAGGACCTCTTCGGCCTCGTAGATGGCGGGGGTGATTGCGGTGGTGCCGACGACGTCGGGTTTCAGGTCGGCCAGGCGGGCGCGAAGGGCCGGGCCGTCGATGTGATGCGTCATCGCGTCGATGAAGTGGATGTCGTCGAAGCCCGCCTTGCGAAGGCTGCCGGTCAGGTAGGCGACCCACGCGGGCGGCCAGTTCCCCGCAATCTCGGCCCCGCCCGAGTGGTAGTTGGGATGGACAAAGACGATACGCATGGG
>CAZVIS010000305.1:0-4250 GCA_964627355.1 uncultured Rhodobacterales bacterium | reverse complement strand
ACGATACCTGGCTGGTGCTGCGCGAGGATTTGCGCAAGCGGGTGGGCAAGGACAATTACACGAACTGGATCGAGCCCCTGAAGCTCTCTGCCCTGGATGATGGGGTCGCCCGTTTCGCTGTGCCCACAACCTTTTTCGGGGACTGGGTAACGCGGAACTTTGCCGATCACATCCTGCAGCAATTGCTGCGTGGCGGTGCCGAGGTCGAGCGGGTCGAGTTCGCCGCCGATCCCGGCATGCGCGCTTCCATTGCCTCGACAGCCGCCCAGGCGCCAAAGATCACACGCGAGACCGGTCAGCGCAGTACGGCGCGGCCCGCCACCTCCAGACCTCGTGCCCCCCTGCCGGAAGACTTGCCTGGCGCGCCGCTCGATGCGCGCTTTACTTTCGACACTTTTGTCGTCGGCAAGCCGAACGAACTGGCCCACGCCGCGGCCCGCCGGGTTGCAGAGGGCGGCCCGGTCACTTTCAATCCGCTTTTCCTTTACGGCGGCGTTGGTCTCGGCAAGACGCATCTCATGCATGCCATCGCCCATGACCTGTCATCCCGCCAGCCTGACCTGCGGGTACTCTATCTTTCGGCCGAACAGTTCATGTACCGCTTCGTCCAAGCCCTGCGCGAGCGAGAGGTGATGGGATTCAAAGAGCTGTTCCGCTCGGTCGATGTGCTGATGGTCGATGACGTGCAGTTCATCGCGGGCAAGGACTCGACGCAGGAGGAATTCTTCCACACGTTCAACGCCCTGGTCGATCAGAACAAGCAGATCGTGATCTCGGCTGACCGGGCTCCGGGAGAGATCAAGGACCTTGAGGACCGCATCAAGAGCCGCCTGCAATGCGGCCTTGTCGTGGACCTGCACCCCACCGATTACGAGCTTCGCCTTGGTATCCTACAGCAGAAAGCCGAACATTTCCGGGGCCTCCACAAGGATGTGAAGATCGCCTCCGGTGTGCTGGAGTTCCTCGCCCACCGGATCACGACGAACGTCCGCGTGCTGGAAGGCGCGCTGACCCGCCTCTTTGCCTTCGCGAGCCTTGTGGGCCGCGAGATCACCCTTGACGTCACGCAGGACTGCCTTGCCGACATCCTGCGCGCCTCGGACCGCAAGGTCACGATCGAGGAGATCCAGCGCAAGGTGGCCGAGCATTACAACATCCGCCTTTCGGACCTGATCGGGCCAAAGCGGGTGCGCACCCTCGCCCGTCCGCGTCAGGTGGCGATGTACCTCGCCAAGCACCTGACACCCCGCAGCCTGCCCGAGATTGGGCGCCGATTTGGCGGACGGGACCACACCACGATAATGCACGGCGTTCGCAAGATCGAAGAGCTGATGGCGACGGACAGCCAGCTTTCCGACGACCTGCAAATGCTACGGAGGTTGCTGCAGGCCTGACGGCGGCAGGGGGGGCAGCGCCACTTACCGCGGCACTCCATTGAAGCCTTCTCAAGACCCTCTCTTCGTGGGATGGCCGAAAGAGCCTTGAAACGTGCGAGGCAATACCTCCGCATCCCTGCCAGCGCATAGGCCCGCCACGGCCTGGGCGGGTATCGCCCAACCTGGCGACCTTTCTCCACGGCTTCACGCAGACGACACGGAAAACCTGCAACCTTGAGGCGAGTTCAGCCTCTGGCAAGCAGGAGAATCATCATGCCGCAGGTCATCGGGACCGAAGTCGCTGGAGATGCGGTGTTCGGCCAAAGCGAAAGCGGACGTGGGGCAGTGGGTACATCGGTTTCTGCAACCGGCGTCGAAGGCAACAGCAATCTCGGAACCGGCGTGTTCGGGATCAGCGTGTCCGGCCGCGGCGTTGTCGGCGTTGCGACCGATGTGACAGCGGTCGAAGGGAACTCGACCAACGGAACCGGCGTTTTCGGGACCAGCGTTTCCGGTCGAGGCGTTGTCGGGGTGGCCTCTGACGCCACTGGCGTCGAAGGCAACTCGACCAGCGGTGTCGGCGTGTTCGGGTCTAGTCAGGTCGGCATCGGCGTGTTCGGTGTCGGACCGACTGCCGCCAGATTCGAGGGCGATGTCGAAGTGACCGGAGATATCCGCCTGCTCAATGCCGACTGCGCCGAAAACTTCGACGTCGCGACCGACGCGGACACGCAGGCCGGTACGGTGCTGGTGCTGCAGGCAGACGGAAGGCTGGCACCCTGCGATCGGGCCTACGACAGCCGTGTGGTGGGCGTAGTTTCTGGCGCGGGCAGTTTCCGACCCGCCCTGATCCTCGACTCGGGAACCAGTGGGAACAGCCGCCGGCCGGTGGCGTTGCTGGGAAAGGTCTGCTGCTGGGTGGACGCCGACCTTGCACCGGTTGCCGTGGGCGATCTCTTGACCACGGCCCATACGACGGGCCATGCAATGAAGGTTCTGGAAAGATCAGAGGCGGTCGGCGCGGTTCTCGGTAAGGCGCTGCAGCCTCTGCCCGCCGGTCGCGGATTGATCGCTATTCTTGTCACGCTCCAATAGTCGTTCAACGTCAGAACTCGGCACGTCGTTTCGGAGGAAGACTTATGGCGAGTGTGTTGAATGCGCTGCGGCAGGCCGGTTTTGCGGGCGGACCGGCCTCTTGTCGGCAATTCGTCGAGAGGTTTGAAACGCAAAGTCTTCGTACCGGTCTTGCGTCTCAGGCGCTTAGGCGACTGTTCCTCGGGACCCGCGGCGCGCCCGGCCCGCTCGGTCCGGTTCAGGGACGCGTGGTGCCGACGGGTCGGGGCTTCACTCAGAAGACCCTTCTTGGCACGCTGGACCTCGATGACCTCGACCTAGCGCCGATCGCTCGTGCCTCACTGGAGGTTGACGTCACCCTTGCCGCAATCGGATGTTTCGGCACAGAGGACAGCGGCGACGACGAAACTTTCGCTGTCATTACCCTGTATTCGATCGATCCCAACAGGTCCGGTGGAAATCAAGTGGTGCGCACGTTCCGCACGCCGATCCAATCGGGCGTAAAGCCCGGCACGGCCTTGTTCAAGTCAACACGGATTGGAGCAATCGAGCCGGTCGGGACCGGGATCGGCATTCATGTCGCCGTGTGGGACCACGAGTCCGGGGACGCCGACGAAATCGAGCGGAAGATCGCCGACGTCATCCGGGACGGCGTGGGCAAGGCCGCGACCGCATTGGCAGGGTCCGCCGTTGCGAGTGACCCGTCAGCTTCGGCAGGAACGATCGGTGACATTACCTCGTTCGAAGTGGGCGGAATCAAGCCGTTCGAGGTGCTGACCCTTGGCTTGGCCGGGCTGATCGCAGGTTTGCTGGCCGATGACCTCGTCGGCGAAAGGCATTTCATCATTCCGGCGACAAACCTGCTCGCCCTGGCCGATCAGGCCACCTTTTCAGCGTCGGTGCGGCGGCCGCCCGATCTGGACGGGGACATCCAGTTCAACTGGCCGACGCCAGAGCTGGAACCCCAGATGCTGCTGACCAATGGCGATGGCACCTACAAGGCATACTTTCTTCTCCGGTCGCGCATCGTTCCACCGTTCCCGGTTACGCCTTCCCTTCCTTGAGGCCAGCCGTAGGTGCAGCCTGCACGGTCGCCCGCCCAGAGCCGGAGCGTGCCTCACAGCGCCAGACAGGATTGTCCCTTCCCTCAGAAAAGGTGAATCAGCGCACTTAGTGATCTGGAATATTTCGGTATTTCTACCCTGACGCATGCGTTGGGCCTATGCTTCCCCCAGCCTGCGATCCCGGCTATACCGCGCCCCATGTCGCAGAACCCTCCCCTCTTCCGCCCCGACCTTGCCCGCTCGATCATTCCGGACACCCGGAGAGAGGGGCAGCCGACCATCGGGATGGTGTCGCTCGGCTGTCCCAAGGCGCTGGTCGACAGTGAGCGCATCCTGACGCGCCTGCGGGCCGAGGGCTATGCGATCAGCCCGGACTATGCGGGGGCGGATGCGGTGATCGTGAACACCTGCGGTTTCCTCGATTCGGCCAAGGCCGAAAGCCTGGACGCGATCGGCGAGGCGCTGCGCGAGAACGGGCGGGTGATCGTGACCGGCTGCCTCGGCGCCGATGCCGAATACATCACCGGAGAACACCCGAAGGTGCTCGCGGTGACAGGCCCGCACCAGTACGAGGCGGTGCTCGATGCTGTCCACGCCGCCGTCCCGCCCACGCCCGATCCGTTCATCGACCTGCTGCCCGCCTCGGGCGTCAGCCTGACTCCGCGCCACTACAGCTATCTCAAGATTTCCGAAGGCTGCAACCACGCCTGCAAGTTCTGCATCATTCCGGACATGC
>CAZVIS010000304.1:0-4258 GCA_964627355.1 uncultured Rhodobacterales bacterium | reverse complement strand
CCCCGCGCCGCAGGTCCAAGCAGGCCCTGACGCAGCGCCGCCGGATCGCCGTTGAAGACCACCGCATCGGCCGCAAGGCTCGACCCGTCGGCCAGCGCTACGCCCGACACCTTGCCCCAATGCTCGAGAATCTTTTCCGCCGCCACCCCATACCGGAAGCGCGCACTCCCCGCCCGCGCCAGCCCCTCCAGGGCCTGCGCAAGGCGATGCATCCCCCCCTCGACCACCCAGACCCCCGCCGCCTCGGCCTGCCAGATCAGGGACAGAAGCGCGGGCGTCGTCTGGGGGATGCCGCCGACATAGGTGGCAAAACGCCCGAAAAGCTGCCGCAACTTCGGTTCGCGGAAGGTCAGCGCCAGATGCCGCGCCATGGTCATCCCGGGCATCAGCATGGGCAGAAGCGCGGGGCGCGACAGGGCAGCGGCGGCGACGCGGGGCAGCGAGATGCGGGGCGCCTCCATCACCGGGGGGCCAAAGGCGGCAAAGGCCTGACCGGTCAGCGCGTGAAAGCGGCGAAAGTCAGCCTCGGCCCGCGCCCCGAAAGCCCCCTTGATCGTCGCCGCACTCGCCTCGGCATCAGCGAAGAGGTCCAGCGTCGCGCCATCCGGCCACCAGTGCCGGGCGAGAAGCGGTTGGGGGACGAGGGTCAGATGGTCCTCGACCGTCGTTCCCGCCGCCGCAAAGACCTGATCGAAGACGCCCCGCATCGTCAGCACCGTCGGCCCTGCATCGACCGGCCCCGCGGCACTTGCCACGGTCCGCATCTTGCCGCCCGGCCCCTGCGCCGCCTCGACCACCGTCACCGCGCAGCCTGCATGGGCAAGCCGCACCGCCGCGCACAACCCGCCGACGCCCGCGCCGATCACGACGACGCGACGCCCGAGGTTCTCCCGGCCGGTGTTCTGTATCTGGCCCATGCCAACACAGTTGACTCGCGTATCGCATCTGTCCAGTATGATTTACACTTTGCTGTATAGTTTTCCTGACAGTTTGGAGCCCGACATGGCGCTGGATACACGGATCGAGATCGCCGTCCTGTCTGCCCTCGCCCTGGCGCAGGGTGGCGATGCTCCGAAAAAGCTGGCCTCCGCCCTGCCTTATGCGGTGCTGCCCGGGGGCGCGCGGATCAGGCCCACGATCCTTTTGTCGGTGGCGCTGGCCTGTGGCGATGACCGCCCGGCCCTGTCGGATGCCGCAGCGGCGGCGCTGGAGCTGATGCATTGCGCAAGCCTTGTCCATGACGACCTGCCTGCCTTCGACGATGCCGACATCCGGCGCGGCAAGGCCACGGTCCACCGCGCCTATTCCGAGCCACTCGCCGTGCTGACCGGCGACAGCCTCATCATCCTGGCCTTCGACGTTCTGGCCCGTGCTGCCGATGCCGACGCCGCGCGCGCGCTTGGCCTGATCCGGACGCTGTCTGCGCGGACGGGGATGCCCGGCGGCATCTGCGCAGGGCAGGGATGGGAGAGCGAGGCCCAGGTGGACCTGCGCGCCTATCACCGCGCCAAGACCGGCGCCTTGTTCATCGCGGCGACCCAGATGGGCGCGCAGGCGGCGGGGCAGGACCCCGAGCCTTGGGAGGAACTGGGCGCCCGCATCGGCGAGGCGTTCCAGGTGGCGGACGATCTGCGCGATGCCCTCTATGATGCGGAAACGCTTGGCAAACCCGCGGGGCAGGATGCGGTCCATGCGCGCCCATCGGCGGTGTCGATGATGGGCGTTCAGGGCGCCATCCGGCACCTGCGCGATATCCTCTCGGGGGCCATTGCCTCGATCCCCTCCTGCCCGGGTGAGGCGCGGCTGGCTGCCCTGGTGAATGCCTACGCCGAGCGCATGACCCCCGTCGCCCCCCACGCGGCCGGCGCCCTGCGCGCCTGATATGGCCGAGCTTGGCGCCCCCCTGTCGCAGTCCCGACTGCCGTTGATGCAGCGGCTTGCGGGCTCGCGCGGGTTTCAGGTCTGGGCGGCGCGGATGCCGTTCCTCCGCCGGATTGTCCGGGCCGAAGGGGCTGCGCTTTTCGACGTGATCCAGGGGTTTGTACGGTCGCAGGTCCTGTTTGCGCTGGTCGAACTCGACCTTCTGGCGCGTCTGGCACAAGGCCCGAAGTCTGCGGCTGCGCTGGCCCCGGCGGCAGGACTGACCGAGCAGCGGATGCAGATCCTCTTGCAGGCGGGGGCTGCCATCGGCGTGCTGAGACGCAGGCGGGATGGCGCCTTCGGTTTGGCCCGGCGTGGGGCGGCCTTTCTCGGCGTGCCGGGCCTTGCCGCAATGGTGCGTCATCATTCCGTCTTGTATCAGGACCTTGCCGATCCCGTAGCCCTGCTGCGGGGCGAGGTTTCGCCGGGCCTTGCCCGCTTTTGGCCCTATGTCTTTGGCGCTGCAGCGGCCGAAGATCCGGCGTCGGCCGCAACCTATTCGGGCCTGATGGCCGACAGTCAGGCGCTGGTGGCCGAAGATACCCTGCGCCTTGTCGATTTCGCGGGCACCACGCATCTGATGGACGTGGGCGGCGGAACCGGTGCCTTTCTGCGCGCGGTGCGCAACGCCCTTCCCGACCTGCGGCTGACGGTGTTCGACTTGCCCGCCGTCCTTGCCTCGGCGCGGCTGCCCGCCGGAATAGCCGGTGTTCCCGGCAGCTTTCGCGAGGATCCGTTGCCCAGGGGCGCGGATGCCATCAGCCTGATCCGCGTCCTTTATGACCATTCCGACGCGACGGTGACGCAGCTTCTGTTCCGCGTGCGCGAAGCACTGCTGCCCGGCGGACGCCTTATCGTGTCCGAGCCGATGTCCGGTGGCGCCCGTCCCGACCCGGCCACGGATGTCTATTTCGCCTTGTACTGCATGGCGATGCAGACCGGTCGCACGCGGTCCGCTGCCGAGATTGCCGATCTGATGACGCGGGCGGGGTTTTCCCGGATCGCCGTCCTGCCCGGACCGCGCCCCTATGTCACAAGCGTCGTGACCGGTCTGCGACCTTAGCCGTCAAGACCGAGCGAGGTGCAGAAAATGTCCATTTTGGTTGACAGTCGAAACTGTAAGGCTACAGTTACACTATCGGCGTTCGACTCCTGTTCGGGAGAGGCCGGTAAGGGGAGACAATGGAAACCACCGCCGTCATCCTGACTGGGCCGCGCGATCTGGGTATGGGCGCGGTAGCGCTGGCGCGGCCATCTGCAGGGGACATCGTGGTGCGCGTCGCCTATTCGGGCATCTCGACCGGGACCGAAAAACTGTTCTGGTCGGGGACGATGCCGCCTTTTCCGGGAATGGGCTATCCGCTTGTCCCCGGCTACGAGGCCGCGGGAGAAGTGGTCGAGGCGGGTCCCGAGACGGGGTTCCGGCCGGGGGATCATGTCTTTGTTCCCGGTGCCAACTGCTATGCTACGGCAGATGGCCAAGCGGTGCGCGGCTTGTTCGGGGGGGCTGCGGCGCATCTGGTGACGTCGGCGGCCCGTGTCGCCCGCATTGACGGCGGAATGGGCGCAGAGGGGGCCTTGCTGGCCCTTGCCGCCACGGCGCGCCATGCGATTGCGGGGTTTGGCACCGCGATGCCCGACCTGATCGTCGGACATGGCGTCCTTGGCCGCCTGCTGGCCCGCCTGACAGTTGCTGCCGGCGGTCGTGCGCCAACGGTCTGGGAGATCGACCCGTCGCGCCGTCTGGGCGCCGATGGCTACTCGGTGATTGCGCCCGAGGATGACCCTCGCCGCGACTACCACGCGATCTATGACGCCTCGGGTGCGCCGGACCTGCTGAACACCCTCGTCGGGCGTCTGGCGAAGGGCGGAGAAGTGGTGCTGGCCGGGTTCTACACCCAGGCCATCTCTTTCGCCTTCCCGCCCGCCTTCATGAAGGAGGCGCGCTTCCGCATCGCTGCCGAATGGGCGCCCGAGGACCTGACCGCCACCCGCGCGCTGATCGAATGCGGTGCGCTGTCGCTTGGCGGTCTTATCACACACACAGCGAATGCTGGTTCTGCGCCAATGGCTTATGAGACGGCCTTCACAGACCCTGCCTGCCTAAAAATGATCCTCGACTGGAGTGCCGCAGCATGACCGAAGTTCCCAACCTCAAGGATTTCGACGCCCGCCTGCGCGCCGAGGCCGCCGAGGAACCGACGCTCGAGGTGCCGCAGGCCGAGCCGACGAAGAAGACCCAGATCATCGCGATCTACGGCAAGGGCGGGATCGGCAAGTCGTTCACGCTCGCCAACCTCAGCCACATGATGGCCGAGATGGGCAAGCGCGTGCTGCT
>CAZVIS010000303.1:0-4261 GCA_964627355.1 uncultured Rhodobacterales bacterium | reverse complement strand
AGTTGCACGCCTTGGCGGAATCGAAGCGGGGGGATCAGCTGATGCTGCTGATCGCGCGGCTGGCGACCCTTGCGCCGGGGCTGCGGCGGGTGGGGCTGTCGGCGACCGTGGAGGATCCCCCGGCGCTTGCCCGCTATCTCGCCCCTGGCTGCGCGGTGCTGATCGCAGACCCTGGGCCGGACCCGGATATCGCGATGCTGGACGCCGGGGTGGATCCCCCCTGGGCGGGCGGCGGCGGCCGCTATGCGATCCCGGCGATCCTGGAAGAGGTGCGCCGCCACCGCACCACCCTCATCTTCCACAACACCCGCGCACAGGCCGAGCTTTTCTTCCGCGACCTCTGGATGGCCAATACCGAAGACCTGCCGATCGCCATCCACCACGGCAGCCTTGCCCGCGAGCAGCGGCAGCGGGTCGAGGCCGCGATGACGGCGGGCGCCCTGCGCGCGGTGGTCTGCACGGGGACGCTCGATCTGGGCATCGACTGGGGGGATGTGGATCTGGTGATCCAGGTGGGCGCGCCGAAGAACGTCAAGCGGCTGGTGCAGCGGATCGGCCGGGCGAACCACCGCTACAACGCACCCTCCAAGGCCCTCATCGTGCCCGCCAACCGGTGGGAGGTGGTGGAGTGTCGCGCGGCCCTCGACGCCGTGCGCGAGCATACGCTGGACGGCGAGGCCCGGGGGCCGGGGCCGCGCGATGTGCTCTGCCAGCATATCCTCATCACCGCCTGCACGGGGCCGTTCGACGGCGATACGCTTTATGCCGAGGTGGCGGGGGTCGGCCCCTACGCGGGGCTTTCGCGAGCGGCCTTCGACGCCTGCCTCGATTTCGTGGCGACGGGGGGGTATGCCTTACGCGCCTACGACCGCTGGCAACGCCTGATGCTGCGCGACGGCCGCTGGACCCTGCGCGATCCCCGCGCGGCGGTGGCAATCCGCCAGAACCTTGGCACCATAATGGAGATCGAGACGCTGAAGGTGCGGATGCGGGGGCGCGGGGTTCCTTTGGGCGAGATCGAGGAAAGCTTCGCCTCGACCCTCACCCCCGGCGACACCTTCCTGATGGGGGGCGAGGTCGTGCGGTATGAGGGTCTGCGCGAGATGACGGTAGAGGTCAGCCGCTCGCCGGGGCGAGAGCCGAAGGTGGCCGTGTTCAACGGGACGAAGTTCGCAACCTCGACCCTGCTGACAGACCGCATCCTCGGTATGTTCGAAGCGGGCGACTTCGCCGCCCTGCCCGCCCACACCGCCCGCTGGCTGCGCCTGCAGGCCGAGGTCTCGCGCCTGCCCTCGCGGGACCGGCTTCTGTGCGAAAGCTTCCCGCATGACGGGCGAGAGCACCTCTGCGTCTATGGCTTTGCTGGCCGGAACGCGCAGCAGACGCTCGGGTTGTTGCTGACCAAGCGGATGGAGGAGGAGGGATTGGCCCCCTTGGGCTTCGTCGCCACCGACTACGCGACGCTGATCTGGGGGCTGGAGGCGGTGACGGACCCCGTGCCGCTCTTCGATCCGGAGCGTCTGCGCGACGGGTTGGAGGTCTGGCTCGCGGGCAATGCGGTGATGAAACGGACCTTCCGCGCAAGTGCCATCATTGCGGGCCTGATCGAGCGGAGCCATCAGGGACGGCGGAAAAGTGGGCGGCAGGCGACGTTTTCCTCGGACATCCTCTATGACACGCTGCGCAAGTACGACCCTGACCATCTTCTCTTGCAGGTCACGCGGGAGGAGGCGCTGCGGGGCCTCGTGGACTTCGGCCGGATCGAGGCGATGCTGGCGCGGGTGGCGGGGCGGATCGACGGGGTGCGGCTGTCGCGGGTGACGCCGCTAGCGGCGCCGCTGTTCCTGGAGCCCGGTCGGATCCCGGTGGAGGGGGCGGGGCGGGAGCGGGTCGTGGCCGATGCGGCGGCACGGTTGATGGCGGCGGCGGGATTGGCCTGAAAGAGCGGGGGGCCAGCCCCCCGCGCCCCCCGGGATATTTCGGCAAAGGTGAAGGGGGCAAGAGACTGGCCGTTCTTCTCGGCGCACGCGATAAGGTGGGGATGATCGACGCCTTGCCCATTGATGCCGTGGTGCCGGAGTTGCTCGCCGCGCTTGAGGCGCGCGGGGTGGCAGTGCTGCAGGCGCCTCCGGGGGCGGGCAAGACGACGCGGGTGCCCTTGGCCTTGCTGGAGGCGGGGCTGGTCGCGGGGCGGATCCTGATGTTGGAGCCGCGGAGGCTGGCCGCTCGGGCGGCGGCGGAGCGGATGGCAGCGACCCTGGGTGAGGCGGTCGGGGGCCGGGTCGGCTACCGAATGCGGGGGGAAAGCCGGGTTTCCGCCGCGACCCGGATCGAGGTGGTGACGGAGGGGATCCTGACGCGGATCCTGCAGGATGACCCCTCGCTCGAGGGGATCGCGGCCGTCATCTTTGACGAGTTCCATGAGCGGTCGCTGAATGCCGATCTAGGCCTTGCGCTGGTGATGGAGGTGCGGGCGGCGCTGCGGCCGGACCTGATGCTGCTGGTGATGTCGGCGACCTTGGATGCGGGGCCGGTCGCTGCGCACCTCGGAGATGCGCCCTTGGTCACCGCCGAAGGGCGGGCCTTTCCGGTGGAAACGCGCTGGCTGCCCCGGCCCCTCGCGGCGGACGCGCGGACCGAGACCGAGGTGATGCGTCTGATCCTGCAAGCGGTGGAGGAGGTACCGGAGGGCGGCGTTCTGGTGTTCCTGCCCGGAGAAGGGGAGATCCGGCGCGTGGAGGCGGCTTTGGCAGGGCGCGTGCCTGGTTGCGTGGTGCGGCCCCTGTACGGCGCGATGCCCTTTGCCGCGCAAAGGGCGGCGCTCGAGCCTGAAGGCGCGCGCAAGATCGTGCTGGCCACCGCCATCGCCGAAACCGCGCTGACCATTCCGGGCGTGCGGGTCGTGGTCGATGCGGGACTTGCCCGGCGGGCGCGGTTCGATCCGGCCTCGGGCATGACGCGCCTTGTGACCGAACGGGTGACGAAGGCCGAGGCCGAGCAGCGCCGGGGCCGGGCGGGGCGGGTGGCGCCGGGGGTCTGCTACCGGATGTGGGCGCGGGCTGAGGAGGGGGGGCTGGCGGCCTATCCGCCGCCGGAGATCCTTGCGGCGGATCTGGCGGGGCTGGCGCTCGATCTGGCGATCTGGGGGGCGGAGCCGCCGTTCCTGACCCCTCCCCCGGTACCTGCGCTGGCCGAGGCGCGGGGGCTTTTGCGCGATCTGGGGGCGCTGGACAGCGCGGGGCGGCTGACCGACCACGGGCGGGCGATGGCGGCGGCGCCGCTGCATCCGCGTCTCGCGCATCTGCTGATCGCGGGGGGCGGGGCGCGGGCGGCGACGCTGGCGGCGCTGCTGGCCGAGCGGGATCCGCTGCGCGGTCGCGATCCGGACTTGATGCTGCGCCTTCAGGGGATCGCCGAGCCGGGCCGGGCTGACGGCATCGACCGCGCGGCGGTGGAGCGCATCCGCGCCGAGGCGAAGCGGTTGGCGCGGCTGGCGGGACCGGAGCGAGGGTTGTCGGCAGGCGGCCTTGCCGCGCTGGCCTATCCGGACCGGATCGGGCTGCGCCGGGCGGGACAGGCGCCGCGCTGGCTGCTGTCGGGCGGGCGGGGCGCGGCGATGGAGGCGGGGATGCCCCTGTCGGGGGCGGCGCTGATCGTTGTGACGGATCTCGAGGGCCCGGCGCGGGAGGCGCGGATCCGGCAGGCGGTAGCGCTCGACCGGGCAGAGTTCGACCGGCTGTATGGCGCACAGGTGAAACGGGTGCGCCTCTGCGAATGGGAGACGCGGGCGGGGCGGGTGGTCGCGCGCGAGCAGGCGCGGTTCGGGGCCTTGGTGCTAGAGGATCGGCCCTGGGCGGACCCCCCGGCCGAGGATTTGGCGCGGGCAGCGTGGGAGGGTCTCCGCGCGCTTGGCCTGCCGTGGTCGCCTGCGGCGTTGCGCCTGCGGGCGCGGATTGCGCTGGCGGGGAAGGACTTTCCTGATGTTTCTGATGCAGCGCTGTTGGCCGACGGCGCCTGGCTCTTGCCCTACCTGGAGGGGCGACGGACGGCATCGGACCTGAGGGCGCTCGACCTGGTGGAGCCTCTGCGCGCGCTTCTTGGCTGGGACGGGCAGCAGCGGCTGGAGGCTCTTGTGCCGGGACACTTCGAGACGCCCCTCGGCCGCCGGGTCCCCATCGACTATGACGGCGGAACCCCGGGCATCGAGGTGCGCCTGCAGGAGATGTTCGGGGTGACGCGGCATCCGATGGCGGGCGCCCTG
>CAZVIS010000302.1:0-4290 GCA_964627355.1 uncultured Rhodobacterales bacterium | reverse complement strand
GCCGCCCCCGCCGCCAGCAAGGCCTTCGCAAAGACAAGGCCAAGGCCCCGGTTCGCGCCCGTGACCAGTGCCGTCGCTCCTGCGATCTTCATCGTCGGCTCCTGTCCGCAACCCGCTTGGCAGGCAGCATGCGCGCAGGAACCGGAATGCGCCAGCCTGCCACGTCCGCCCGGGCCTTTGCCCCCAGTCGGAAATTCGTCTAGAAGGCCTGCATGATCTGGACCCTGCCGAACAGCCTGACCGTCCTGCGCCTGCTTGCGGCGCCCGGGGTGCCGGTGATGTTCCTCTATTTCCACCGCCCCTGGGCCGACTGGTTCGCGCTGGCGCTGTTCGTGGGGGCGGCGCTGACGGACTGGTTTGACGGCTATCTCGCGCGCCTGTGGAAGCAGGAGAGCCGGTTCGGCGCCGCGATGGACCCGATTGCCGACAAGGCGATGGTCGTCATCGCGATCATGGTCATCACCGGTTATTCCGGCATGAACCCCTGGCTGATCCTGCCCGCCGCCGTGATCCTGTTCCGCGAGGTCTTCGTCTCGGGCCTGCGCGAGTATCTGGGCGACAAGGCGCGGCTGCTGGCGGTGACGAAGCTGGCGAAATGGAAGACGACGGCGCAGATGGTGGCGATTGCGGTGCTGTTCCTGGGAACGGGGCTGGAGCATGTCGAGGGCATCGCGCGGCAGGGGATGACGATGGACCAGTATGCGGTTGCGGTCAGCCAGGGGTTGGCGGATCCCTTGCGCTCGTGCGGCGCGCGGGGCTGCGCGTCCTATGCCACCATCCTGGGGCTGGCGCTGATCTGGGTGGCGGCGGCGCTTACCGCGATTACCGGCTGGGACTATTTCCGCAAGGCGATGCCTTATCTGCGGGAGGGGGCGTGATGGTCGATGTGCTCTACTTCGCCTGGGTGCGCGAGCGGATCGGCCTGCCGCGCGAGCGGATCGAGACCGAGGCGGCAACGGTGGCCGACCTCGTTGCCGAACTGGTCGCGCGTGAGGACCGCTATGCGGCGGCCTTTGCCGACCTGTCGAGCTTGCGCGTGGCACTGGATCAGGAGCTTTCGGATTTCGCCGCGCCTCTGGCGGGGGTGCGCGAGGTGGCCTTCTTTCCGCCAATGACCGGGGGCTGACATGCGCGTCGTCGTGCAGGAGGCCGCGTTCGATCTGGGGGCCGAGACGGCGGCCTTTGCCGCCGGTGCGGCAGGGGCCGGGGCGGTCGTCACCTTTACCGGGATGGTGCGGGGGGATGGCGGCCTGACGGCGATGGAGATCGAGTGCTATCCCGGCATGACCGAACGCGCGCTTCAGTCCCATGCCGAGGCGGCGATGGCGCGCTTTGCGCTGACCGACGCGCTGGTGATCCACCGCCACGGGCGGCTTGTCCCCGGCGAGGCGATCATGATGGTTGCAACCGCCGCCCCGCACCGCACCGACGCCTTTGCCGGGGCGGAATTCCTGATGGACTGGCTGAAATCCCGCGCCCCCTTCTGGAAGAAGGAGATCGGGCCTGACGGGGCGGCTTGGGTCGCGGCAAAGGAAGCCGACGAGCAGTCCCTGGCCCGGTGGTAGAAGCGGGGGCCAGCCCCCCAGTCCACCGGTTTCTCGAACCGGTGGCGAAACGGGCGGACTACCCCGGGGTACTTGCGCAAAGATGAGGTCAGGGGCGGAAGCCCGCGGCCCAGGCCGGGGCGGTGTCGCCCGGGTGAGGGGTTGCGAGATAGACCGCGCGGGCGATGGCGCGGGCCAAAACGCAGGCGGCAGCGTGGCCGAGAGAGAAGCTGTCGGCCACAGGGTTGGTGAGGGGCCTCGCCCCCGTCGCCACCGCGAAGATCAGGTCGCCGTCGAGCAGGGTGTGGCTGGGGACGAGGGCGCGGGCCATGCCGTCATGGGCGGCGATAGCCATGCGCTGCGCCTCGGCCTTCGTCAGGGTGGCGTCGGTGGCAACGATGGCGATGGTGGTGGCCTCTCCGGGGCGCTTTGCTGGTGGGGGCTCGCGGGTGGCGGGGAAGGTCGCGGGCAAGCCGAGCGCGCCGAACTCGCCACCGATCTCCCAGGGGGCAGCCCAGAACTGGGCGCCTTCGGCGACGGTGGCGGACCCGAGCGCGTTGACCGCGACGAGCGCGCCGACGGTCAGGCCGCTTTCCAGCACAGCCGAGGCTGAACCGAGGCCGCCCTTCCAGCGCCCGGTGGTCGCGCCGAACCCTGCCCCGGCGGTGCCGAGGGCGAAGTCGGGCGCAGCGTCGGCCAGCGCGCTGCGGCCAAGGGCGGGATAAGGGTTCACGCCCCATGCCTTGTCGCCGCCGTTCAGCAGATCGAAAAGGATCGCCGCAGGCACGATCGGCACGCGGGCGGGGCCGACGGGGTAACCTCTGCCCTGTTCCGCCAGCGCGTCCATCACCCCCTGCGCCGCCGCAAGGCCAAAGGCCGACCCGCCCGACAGCACCAGCGCATCCACCGCCTGCACCAGCCGGTCGGGGGCAAGCAGGTCCGTCTCGCGCGTTCCCGGCGCGCCGCCCATCACATGGACCGCCGCCGTGAAGGGCGCCTCCGCCGTCAGCACCGTCACGCCCGACCGCAGGCGGGGATCCTGCGCGTTCCCCACCCGCAGCCCCGCCACATCGGTGATGAGGTTGCGGGGGCCGGGTCGCATCAGACGTGGACCTTCGTGGCCGCCGTCGCCGGATCGCCGGTGTTGGGGGTGCCCGCAGGCTCGATCAGCAGAAGGTGAGTCTCGACCTCGGCCCGGGGGCGGTGCTGCACGCCCCTTGGCACCACATAGACCTCGCCGGGGCCAAGGGTCACGGTGCCATCGGGCAGGTCGATCATCAGCTCTCCGGCCAGCACCATGAAGAAGTCGTCGGTGTCGGGATGGTCGTGCCAGACGAACTCTCCCTGCACCTTGACCACCATCAGGTCATGGCCATTGAAGGCGCCCACGATGCGGGGCGACCAGTGGTTCTCGAAAAGCGCCAGCTTCGCGGCGAGGTTTATGGGGGTCATCGCAGGCTCCTTTGCGGTCACTCTACCGCACGGATTGCCCGCTTTTCCAGAACGCGCAGCACCGCCGCAAGGTCATGCCCCCGCCGCAGCACCTGCCCGTCCATCCCTACCACTGCATACATGCCCTGCCGCCCACGCAGGCGGGGCCGCTTCTCGATACGGTAAAGCGGATGCTCGGCGGTGCGGCGGAACACGGCAAAGACCGCCATTTCGCGCAAGGCCGAGATGCCGTAGTCGCGCCACTCGCCGCAGGCCACCATCCGGCCATAGACGGAAAGGATCGCCGAAAGCTCGGCCCGGTCGAAATGCACCTGCTCGGGCAGATGCGCGGCGAAGGGGATCGGGGGCGGGAGGACCGACATGACGGAAGTGTGACGCGCCCGTGGCCCCAAATCAAGCCGCCGCGCGCAAAGCCGCATCGCAGAAATTCCCCCGAATGACCGGGCGAATGCCGCGCCCTTGCCGCAACCTTGCCGCGATTGACCTTCAAAAGAACCTCACAGCGACGGTCGATCCGGTCTGACGCGGTTATGCCCCCACCCGAACGGCGGACCGGATCGATCTCGCTGCCTTATGCCGGAAAGCCCGGCGCGGCCTTGACTTCCGCCGCCTCGATCCCCCGCCAGTTCCGCTGCACTGCATTCAGCCGCTTTCGCGCCGCCGGATGCTGGGCATCCAACACCCCCAGACGGACCAAAAGCGCCACCACCGCCGCCTCGGAGGCCCGCGTCGCACCATCGGCGATCTTGAGTGCAAGGCCCATCCGGCGTTCGGGGATGATCGCGACGAACACGCCCTCGGCCCCCGTCTTGATCGACACCCGCCCCTCCATCGCCCGCATCAGCTCGGTGCAGAACCGCCCCTCGCCCGCCACAAGCTCGGGGTGCGCGGCCATCGCGCGGGTCAGGCGGTGCATGGCGCGGTTGCGGGTGTCGCCGGTGTCCGAGGCCACGGCGAACCGCGCCATCGCACGGGCAAGCCCCGTGACCGTGGTTGCAAAGTTGGGGGCCGAGCAACCGTCGATGCCGTAACCGGGCGAGACCTCTCCCGTCACATCCTCGAACGCCGCACGCCCGGCCTGCTGCACCGGATGCGCGGGATCGACATACTCGGGTCCGGCCTTCAGGTGCCGCGACAGCGTCAGAAAGCCCGCATGCTTGCCCGAACAGTTGTTGTGGATCTGGCAGGGTTTCTCGCCCGCGCGGATCAGGCGGTCGCGTTCGGTCAGGTCATAGGGCTCATGCGCGCCGCAGCGCAGGTCGGCCTCGGCCATCCCCAGATCGGCCAGCCAGCG
>CAZVIS010000301.1:0-4307 GCA_964627355.1 uncultured Rhodobacterales bacterium | reverse complement strand
TAGGTCACCGGGCCACCCTTCACGCGCGTGATCCCGGGGCGGCCGACCAGATGCAGGGCCGCCACCAGCACCTCGCGCTCGCCGAACATCATTTCGGCGCGGGGGCCGGTCAGCAGCATCCGGTGCTGCGGCGAAACGATGAGGTCACGCTCGGGCAACCCGTCGCCAAGCGCGCCCTTGGCGATGCGCACCGGGGCAAGCCGCGGCTGCGCGGCAACTTCGGCTGCCGACAGCGTCCGCTGCCCAATCCAGCGCAGCGTCTGGAATCCGCTGTCGCGGGTGAAGATCCGGTCGCCCGCGGCCAGCGTCTCGACACGGCGGGGGCCACTCAGCGTGGCGATCAGCGCACCGGGGGTGAAGCAGGGGATGATCGTCTCGATGTTCGAGAAGGCCATGGTCCCCAGCAGAATGCCGCCGGTATCGAAGAAGCGGACTGTCCCCGCCTCGTTGTTGCCGCCCCCAAACAGAATCTCGGTCTGGGCCTTGCCGAAGGCGCGGAGGTCCAGCGTATCCTCGTCCACCGGGCCTTCGCCGCCATCCGCCGTGTCGCCGATGCCGCCGATGAAAGAATCGCGCCCGTCGCCGCCGAACAGCGCATCCGCATCGGCCCCGCCGTCAAGGAAGTCATCCCCCGCGCCGCCGTTGAGCGTATCGTTCCCGGCATCGCCCAGCAGGCTGTCGTTCCCGTTCTCGCCCGAAATCTGGTCATTGTCGGCACCGCCGAACACCGTGTCGTTATCGTCGCCGGCCCAGATCGTGTCATTCCCGGCCCCGCCAGAAAGCTGATTGATCCCGCCAAGCTGGCCGCCGCCGACGTCGTCGATCAGATCATTGCCTTCGCCACCGATGACGGTGTCGTCCCCCGCACCGAAGAAGATGGCGTCGTTGCCGGTCCCCCCGTCGAGGGAGTCTGCGCCAAGGCCACCGAACAGGCTGTCATCCTCGGACCCGCCGAGCAGCGTGTCGTTGTCGTTGCCCCCGACCAGCGTGTCGTTGCCCGCTGCACCGCTCAGCGTGTCGAGGCCATCGCCACCGTCCAGCGAATCCGCTCCGGCGTCCCCGGAAAGGCTGTCGTCATTCGCCCCGCCAAACAGCGTGTCGTTGTCGTTGCCGCCGATCAGCGTATCGTTCCCGACCCCGCCGCTCAGCGTGTCGAGGCCGACCCCGCCATCAAGCGAGTCCGCGCCCCCGTCGCCGGACAGGCTGTCGTTGTCGGCGCCGCCCAGCAACGTGTCGTTGTCATTGCCGCCGAACAGCGTGTCATTGCCAAGCCCGCCGACAAGGTTGTCGAGACCGTCCCCGCCATCCAGCGAGTCGGCGCCGTCGTTGCCGGTCAGGCTGTCGTTGTCCGCCCCGCCGGACAAAGTGTCATTGCCCATGCCGCCGATCAGGGTGTCATTGCCCTCATCGCCCGACAGACTGTCGTCGCCAGTGCCACCATCCAGCGAGTCGACGCCGATCCCGCCCGAGATGACGTCGTTACCGGCCTCGCCGAACACCGTGTCGTTGCCGTCGCCTGCGGTGATCGTGTCATTGCCGGCGTTGGACTGGTCGCTGCCGACCGCCGCGTTCCCCAAGAGGTTCTGGGACGTGCCACCGGGAGGCGTAACAGTTGCAGACAGCACCTCCTGCCCGAGGTTCTCCCAGATGCGGACCTCGAGCGTATATGTCTGACCAGCTTGCAGCGTGACGTCCCCGAAGCGGGTCGTTGCGGCCTGGTGAAAGTCGTTGTCCAGGTAAGTGTTGGTCGCCCCGGTCTGGTTCGCAAAGTTCAGCGCGTTGCCGTTCGCATCGAACAGCCGCAGGGTCGAGCCGTCGTCCGACGTCGTGGTGAACCGATAGACCCCCGCCGTCGTCGCGGTATATGTCGTGGTAAGGATGATCCCGAAATCCTCGGGGTCGGTCGCGGGCGTGGTCCCGGGACGCGCCGCTGCCATGATGTTGCGCAGGTTGAAGTCGGTCGTCGTCCCTTCAAGGGCAAGCGTGCCCTGCTCGATCGTGAAGGCCTGGCCGTTGGCCGAGGAGAAGTCCCTGTTGTAGACCCGGAAAGTGAAGGTCCCCGACGGGTCGGTGTCCCCGCGGATCAGGTCGGCACCGTCGCCACCCGCAATCTGGTCGTCGCCGTTCCCGCCAAAGATCGTGTCCGCGCCGCCGTCCCCGGACAGGGTATCGTTGCCGCGACCGCCAACCAGTGTATCCGTCCCGTCGGCACCCGTGATTGCATTGTTCGCGCTGTCACCGGTCAGCGAGTCGTTCAGGGACGATCCGGTGATGTTCTCGAACCCGCTGAACGAGTCCGTGCCCGCGCCGCCGGTCGCGGTGCCTGACAGCAGGTTCGCGGTGGTGCCGCTGCCTGTGGCCGAGGCAAAGCTGATCGTGTCGGTGCCTGCACCCCCGATGATCGAATCATCGCCGGTGCCTGCATCCACCGTGTCATTGCCGTCGCCCGCGTCCAGCGTGTCGTTGCCGATGCCACCGTCGAGAATGTCGTTGCCCTGACCGCCGAAGATCGAGTCGGCGCCATTGCCGCCAAACAACCGGTTGTCCCCAGTCGTCCCAGTGATCGTGTCGTTCCCCGTGCCGCCGATCGCATTCTCGATACTGGCCAGCGTGTCGGTGCCATCGCCTGTCGCACTGTTTCCGGCAAGGTTGATCGTCATCGCTGCGGCGACGGCAGCATAGCTGACCGTATCGTTGTCACCACCGCCATCGAGCGAGTCGTTCCCGGCGCCGCCGAACAGAGTGTCCTCGCCCGCATCGCCGCGCAGCGTGTCGTTTCCGCCGTCCCCAGTCAGCTGGTCCGCACCACCCCCGCCGGTCAGCACGTTTACGCCAGTGTTTCCGGTGATCGTGTCGTTGCCCGTCCCGCCGGTCGCGTTCTCGATCGAGATCAGCGTGTCGCTGCCTTCGCCCGTCGCCGTGTTCGAGGTCAGGTTGATCGCCATGGCGGCGGCGACCGTTGCATAGCTGGCGGTGTCGGTGTCGCCACCGCCGTTCAGGGTGTCATTGCCCAGTCCGCCGAACAGGGTGTCGTTCCCGGTTCCGCCGTTCAGGCTGTCGGCACCGTCGCCGCCGAACAGCTGGTTGGCCCCGGTGTTGCCGGTGATCGTGTCGTTGCCGCTGCCGCCGATCACGTTCTCGAAGTTCGACAGCGTGTCGGTGCCATCGCCCGTCGCCGTGTTCGCGGTCAGGTTAACCGCCATCGAAACGGTGGCAGAGGAATAGCTGACCGTGTCGTTGTCCCCACCGCCGTCGAGCGTGTCGTTCCCGGCCCCGCCGAAGATCGTGTCGTTGCCCGCGCCGCCGGCAATGCTGTCTGCCCCATTGCCGCCAAACAGCTGGTTGGCCGCCGTGCTGCCGGTGATCGTATCGTTGCCCGTGCCACCGATCGCGTTTTCGATGTTGGCCAGCGTGTCGGTGCCATCACCCGTGGCCGAGTTCGTGGCGAGGTTGATGGCCATCGCAGCCGCCACGGCGGCATAGCTCACCGTGTCGTTGTCGGCGCCACCGTCGATGGTATCGTTGCCTGTGCCGCCAAACAGCGTATCGTTCCCGGCGCCGCCCACCAGGCTGTCAGCGCCGCCGAGGCCCGAGATGACGTCGTCTTCACCCTGCCCGATCAGGGTGTCGTTGTTGTTCGTACCGGTGATCGTGGCCAAGGTCTGCTCCAGTCCGAGTGTCGCACTTGCGCGGCTACTCGTTTTTGCAGAGCGCTTACGGTCTGACTATGTCTAAAATATGGAACAAAATGCAGTTTCGGCTTAACTCCGCCGAAACCATCTCTTTGTATCGCGCGGCACGCGGATTGGGCGGTCGTTGAGTGTCGCGAACCGCCTACGCAGCCTCAGCGCTCGTTCAACAGCCGCGCTTCGTGGCGCTTTAGGGTGCGTCGCGCTGCCGGATAGTTCGCCAGTCCGGAAAGCGACTTAAGATCGGGGAACAGATCGAAAATCTCGGTCCGCTGCGCGTTCCCCATTCCCTTGAGCGTCAGGTCGCCCGGCTGGAAGCTCTCGGTCCAAGCGCCATTGGCGAGGACCACTTCGTGTCGCGCGAACATGAAGTGGACGTAGGTCGTGCCCGCCGCATCGACCGAGTGGATGTGCTTGCCGCTGACCAGATGCTTGGCGGCGACCAGCACTTCATGTTCCTCGAAGTAAAGAGCCGTGCGGTCGTTGGTCACGAGCATCCGGTGGTTCGGGCTGACCAGCGTGTCCCGCTCGGGCAGGCCATGGCCAAGGCTGCCTTGCGGGATCAGCACGGGCTTGAGATGCGGGTTGGCGCAAAGGGCCGCCCAGTCGAGATGGCGC
>CAZVIS010000300.1:0-4321 GCA_964627355.1 uncultured Rhodobacterales bacterium | reverse complement strand
CCGTCTCCGTGAGTTGCGGCGACCCGTCCGTCATTGGCCCGGAACTGGCGGTCAAGGCGCGGGCGGCGCTTGGGGCCGCGCTGCCCATGGTCTGGCTGGGCGATCCGCGCCACCTGCCGCACGGCGCGCGCTATCGCGAGGTTTCCTGCGCGGCGGATGCCCTGAGCGTCGCGGCGACGCATCTGCCCGTGCTGCCCATTCGCTTTGCCACAGACGCCGTCCCGGGCCGCCCTGCACCCGAGAACGCCGCCGGTGTCATCGCCGCGATCGAAGGCGCTGTCAGGCTGGTGCAGGGGGGAGAGGCCTCTGCCCTCTGCACCCTGCCCATCCACAAGAAGGCACTCATCGACGGCGCGGGCTTTGCCTATCCCGGCCATACCGAATTTCTCGCGGCCCTCGCGGGGGTGAGCCGCGTGGTGATGATGCTTGCCTGCGACAGCTTGCGCGTGGTGCCCGCGACGATCCACATTCCGCTGTCCGCCGTGCCTGCTGCCCTGACGCCAGACCTGCTGGAGACGACGATCCGGATCACCGCCGCAGGCCTTCGACGCGACTTCGGGCTGCCCGCGCCCCGGATCGCGGTCGCAGGCCTCAACCCCCATGCCGGCGAGGATGGGGCCATGGGGCATGAGGAGGCGTCGCTGATCTCGCCTGTCCTCGACCGCCTGCGGGCCGAGGGGTTCGACCTGGCGGGCCCGCTGTCCGCTGACACGATGTTCCACCCCGCCGCTCGCGCCCGCTATGACGCCGCGATCTGCATGTACCACGACCAGGCGCTGATCCCGATCAAGACGCTGGATTTCGCGGGGGGCGTGAACGTGACGCTCGGCCTGCCCTTCGTGCGGACCTCGCCCGACCACGGCACCGCGCTGGACAGCGCGGGGCATGGGGTGGCCGATCCGGCGAGCACGCTGGCCGCGCTGCGAATGGCCGCGCGGAGGGCAGCGGTGCGGCAAGCTTGAAGCGAAGAAGCGGGGGTTTCACACCCCCGCACCCCCGTGGGATACTTGGGCAGGACAGAAGGGGTTGCGATGGCCAGCATCGACGGATTGCCGCCCCTGCGCGAGGTGATCGCGGCGCATGGGCTGGCAGCGAAGAAGGCGCTTGGACAGAACTTCCTTCTGGACCTGAACCTTACGGCCAAGATCGCGCGGATGGCGGGGGATCTGGGCGGGGCGGATGTGCTGGAAGTAGGGCCAGGGCCCGGAGGGCTGACGCGTGCGCTGCTGGCGGCCGGGGCGCGGCATGTGCGGGCCGTCGAGAAGGACCCCCGCTGTCTGCCCGCGCTGGCCGAGATCGCCGCGCACTGGCCCGGGCGGCTGACGGTGGTGGAGGGCGATGCGCTTGAGGCGGGGATGGCCGAGGGGCTGGCGCCGCCGGTCAAGATCGTCGCGAACCTGCCCTACAACGTGGGGACCGAGCTTCTGGTGCGCTGGCTGTCGCCCCCCACCTGGCCGCCCTTCTGGCAGAGCCTGACCCTGATGTTCCAGAAAGAGGTGGCCGAACGGATCGTGGCGAAACCGGGGGACGATGCCTATGGCCGCCTGGCCATCCTGTCGCAATGGCGCTGCACGGCCCACATCGCGATGACCCTGCCGCCCGAGGCCTTTACCCCCGCGCCCAAGGTGCATTCCGCCGTCGTCCACCTGACCGCCCTGCCCGCCCCGCGCTTTCCCGCCGATCCGGCAGTGCTGGCGCGGGTGACTGCACAGGCCTTCGGCCAGCGCAGGAAGATGCTGCGGTCCAGCCTGCGGGGACTTGCCCCCGATCTTGAGGCGCGGCTGGAAGCGGCGGGCATCGAACCGACGCAGCGCGCCGAGGAGGTGGGGATCGAGGCCTTCTGCGCGCTGGCGCGCAGCCTCGCCCCCTGAAGCCTACTCGGCGGCTTCCTGGGTGTCCGACGGGCTCTTGCCCTCGTCGGCGACACCTTCGGGGCGGGGCTTGCGCGGACCACGCGGACGGCGCGGCCCCCGGTCGGGCTTGGCCGCCGGTGCTTCGGCGGACAGGGGTTCTTCCTTGCGCGGGGCGGCGGGAGCCGTCTCCCGCACCGAGGACCGGGCTTCCGGCGTCTCGACCAGGCCGCCCTCGACATCGTCGGACAGGTCGATCACCTCGGCCTCGGGCAGGGGTGCGGGCTGGCGCGGCTCGGCACGGTACTCGGGCCGGTAATCCTGCCGGTCCCCGCGACCCTCGCCCCGCTGGTCGTTCCGCGGCTCGCCACGCTGGTCGGGGCGCTGGTCACCGCGCTGGTCGGGACGGTTGTCCTGCCGCGGCTGGTCGCGCTGGCCGTCACGGCCATAGCCCTGTCCGCCGTTTCCATTGCCGTTGCCGTTGCCATTGCCGTAGGGCTGCTGCTGGCCTTGCCAGTCGTCGCGGCGCTGCGCCTGCTGGCCGTCCGCCGGACGACGCTGGTCCTGCTCGGCCGCCATCTCGCGCATCGCCTCGCCCAGCATGCGGGTGTAATGCTCGGCATGCTGAAGGAAGTTCTCGGCCGCCACCCGGTCATTCGAAAGCTGCGCGTCCCTTGCGAGGATCTGATACTTTTCGATGATCTGCTGGGGCGTGCCGCGCACCTTGCCTTCGGGGCCAGAGCTGTCGAAGACGCGGTTTATGATGTTGCCGAGGGTGCGCGGGCGGTTCGCCTTCGAGCGCGAGCGGGACTTGGAAGATCTCATCTTGTCCTTTGGTCCGGATCTGTGGCCTTGCCCGAACGCCTGCCGCTGGTCTTTGGGAGAAGTCCCCGACCGGGGGCGTTTCGGAAATGTCAGGCATTCTCGCGGCAGGCACCGGACCCCGCATATGGAAGGGGATCAGCGCGCGCCGCTGCGTCTGACTAATCATGCAAGGGGGACGGGGGCAAGGTGATTCTGCCCATCCCATGACAATTCGACAGGGAATCCGGGGCATCGCGTGGCCGAAACGCCCCACTCTCATGGACTCTTCGCCGACACCACGCGGTCGCGGCCATCCAGGTCGGTCAGGATGCGCAGGTCCGCCAGACCCTGTTCCTCCAAGAGCGCTGCCACCGCCTGCCCCTGGCTTGGCCCGATCTCCAGAAGGACCCGCCCGCCCGGCGCCAGTTGCTTCCGCACCCCCGCCGCGATCGCACGGTAAGCGTCAAGGCCGTCGCCACTGGGCGTCAGGGCCATACGCGGCTCCCAGTCGCGGACCTCGGGCGCCAGAGCGGTCATCTCGCTCTCGGCGATGTAGGGGGGGTTCGCGACGATGAGGTCGAACGCACCCGTCACCGGCGCGTACCAGCTTCCCTCGGCCAGAGCGGCGCGCGCCAGCAGCCCAAGGTCCGCGCGGTTGGCCGCCGCGACCTGCAGGGCGGCCGCAGAAAGGTCCACCCCAAGGCCTGAGGCTTCAGCCCGTTCTGCCAGCAAGGTCAACAGGATACAGCCCGATCCTGTGCCAAGGTCCAAAACGCGCTGAAAGGGTGCCCGCAGCGCCTCGGCCACCAGTGTCTCGGTCTCTGGCCGGGGGTCCAACACGTCCGGCGTCACGCGGAACGAGCGGCCCCAGAACAGGCGCCGCCCGGTGATCTGGCTGACGGGTTGGCGGGCGAGGCGCGCGGCGACCAGCGGCTCCAGCGCTGCCACAGGGGCGGGATCGCCCAAATGCAGGACCAGACGGTCAGGCGCTATCCCTATGGCATGCGCCAGCAGGGCCCGCGCATCCGCCCCTGCCGTCTCAATTCCCGCGGCCCGCAACCGCGCCGTCACGTCCCGCAGCACCTCAGCGCCCGTCACGCCTCTGCCTCGGCCAGCCGCGCCGCCTGGTCATGCGCGGTCAGGGCGTCGATGACTGGGCCAAGGTCCCCCGCCATGATCTGCGGCAGGGCGTAAAGCGTCAGGTTGATCCGGTGGTCCGTCAGGCGGCCCTGTGGGAAGTTGTAGGTGCGTATCCGCTCGCTCCGGTCGCCTGACCCCACCTGCGACTTGCGGTCCGCAGCCCGCTCTTTCGCGATCCGGTCCCGCTCCATTTCAAAAAGGCGCGCGCGCAGGACGGCCATCGCGGTGGCGCGGTTCTGGTGCTGAGATTTCTCGGAACTGGTGACGATGATGCCGGTCGGAATGTGGGTGATCCGGACCGCCGAGTCGGTAGTGTTCACATGCTGCCCGCCCGCCCCGCTGGCCCGCATCGTGTCGATGCGGATGTCGCTTGCTGGGATGTCAATGTCCACCTCTTCCGCCTCGGGCAGGACGGCGACCGTGGCGGCACTGGTATGGATGCGCCCCTGTGCCTCGGTCTCGGGGACGCGCTGCACGCGGTGGACGCCGGATTCGTACTTCAGCCGCGCATAGACCCCCTCGCCCTG
>CAZVIS010000299.1:0-4344 GCA_964627355.1 uncultured Rhodobacterales bacterium | reverse complement strand
GCCACCGCCGCTGGTCCAGCAGCCAGCCCATGTAATCAAGGTGGTACTTGATCCGGCCCGCCCCAAACTTCACGGCCTTGCTGTCCGGATACCCCAGCCCCATCACCTTCTTGTTCACCCGCTCATACAAGAGCTTCGACGTCACCTCGTCGTGGAACTTGTCATCGAACCAGGCGCAAAGACGGCGCACCTCATAGCGCGCCTCGGGATCGCGGGGCATCAGGCGGGGTTCGGGGTGGATGTCGTCGAGGTATTCGCAGATCGCCTGGCTTTCGGTCAGCACCCGCGCGTCGATGCGCAGGATCGGCACCTTGCCCGCCGGATTGCGGCGGATGAAGTCGGGGGATTGCTCCCAATAACGCTCCTCGATCAGTTCCACTTCCTGCCGCTTCTCGGCCAGCGTCAGGCGCACCTTGCGGCAGAAGGGGGACAGCGGGAAATGGTACAGGCGGTTCATCAAGGCATCCGCAACAGGGGTGTCCCACGGGGGCTGACCCCTTGTGTGCCGCGTGGCGGGCCGGGATTCAATGGTCTAGACCGGCGGATCATGGCGACAGGGCGCCGGGCCGCTCTTCCGCCCTTGCGGGCGTCATCGCTGAACCCTGCCTCACCGCCAGGGACCGCCCCAGCGATGACGCCCGTCAGGGCGGAAGAGCGGCCGCCCCGCCCTCGAAGCAGGCCGCGCGCCCGTCTGCCCGGATCGTCTCGGCTCCATCCATGATCTGGTTTGCCCGGCGACGGGTAAAGCTGCCCGGATTTCCCGCGTCGCGCCCCTTGGGGTCGGGCAGCACGGCGGCCAGCCGCGCCGCCTGCTGCGGGGTCAGGTCGCGCGCATCGACGCCGAAATGGTGCTGCGCCGCCGCCTGCACGCCGAACACCCCCTCGCCGAATTCGGCCACGTTGAGATAAACCGCAAGGATCCGCCGCTTGGTCCAGACCAGCTCGACCACCGGGGTCAGCACCGCCTCGAATCCCTTTCGTATGGCCCGGCTGGTCCAGCTTTGCCCGTGCCACAGGAACACGTTCTTCACCACTTGCTGTGACAGGGTCGAGGCGCCGCGCGTGCTGCCCTCGTCCATCGCCTCGCGGATGGCGGCCATGTCGAACCCCCAGTGCAGGCAGTAGTTCGCATCCTCGGCCGCAACGACGGATCGGGCCATGACAGGGGCGATATCGTCCCAGCCGACCCAGTCCTTCTCGATCCCGCCAAGGCGCCAGCTCTCTTGCATCTGATAGATGTTGATGGGTGGCGGCACGACGGCGAAAAGCAGGATCAGCGCGGCATAGAGCGCCCCGACCGACAGGACGCCCCTGACCAGCCAGCGCAGGGCACGACGAAGCGGGCCACGCCGGGGCGGGGCGGGTGAGGCGTCTTCGCCCTTCTTTGCAGCAGCTTTCCTCGTCCGGCGGGCCATGCCCCGCCCTGTCACGAACCGCCCCCGCTGGTCAACCGGCTGCGGCAATGGCACCGCATCCGCCGGTCAGGCCGGCCGATGCGGTGCAGGCCCCGGCGACATGCGGCTATACCCGGTCCAGATCGTCGGGCAGATCGCCGGCCGCTTCCCGCGCGGCCGTCTCGGCCCGCGCCTGTCCCTCGTCGAGGAAGCGGCACGCCTGCGCCCGCAGGTGGTCCCGTGCATCGGCCACCACGGCCTGCTCGATCCCGGTGACAGGCAGGCGGGCGGCCAGCACGCCGCCCAGCGCCGCCGCCGCGAGACCGAACGGGACGGGATGGTCCCGCACGGCTCGCGCGACTTGCGCGAACCAGGCAAGCCTGTTCCTTCGGACCGGGCCGGGCTCTCCCACCTCGTCGACGACCGAATCATAGTCGGGGTGCGGGGTGCCCCCCTCGTCCTCCCAACGGCTGACGGCCTCGAAATGCGGGGGGCCGGCGGGAGGCCGCTCCCGCGGGCCAAGGGCCAGCCAGGCCAATCCGGCAATCGTCAGCGCGACGGCGCCGGGGTTGCGCTGCATCAGTGTGCCCGCGCCCCTGACCGCCTCTTGCGCGGCGCGCTGAAGCTGGGCGGCGCCGCCGACGATCAGCCGGTCGGGGGCCAGCCGCAGGCGCAGCGCGGCTGCGGATGCGGCGACCTGTGCGCGCCGTTCTGCGACCGTGGCCGTTTGGTCGGGACGGGATGGGTGGTCAAGCATTGCGGGTCACCAGGGTTGCTAGGGTTTTCACATCGCATCGCAGGTTCTGCATCGTGCGCGCCGGCATTCCGGCTGCGCGGCCCAGACGGGCCAGGCCCCACCAGATGCAAAGGCCCGCCAACATCAGCGCGACCACTGCGAGGACCACTCCGGCCAGCGCCGGCGAGAGTCCGGCCGCGACCAGCGCGGCCACCGCAGCGCCGGTCAGGGCCACCACGGCGGAAAAGGCCAGGACCAGCGACAGCCCAAGTGCGGCGAGGCCATAGGCCACATTCCGCGCGGCCTGTCGCGCCTCGGCCCCGGCCAGCGCGATCTCGGCCCGGATCAGCGCCGCGATATCCGCCCACAGCCGAGCGGCAAGGCCAGGAAGACCGGCCTCCTCGCTGGCCGGGGGCGGAGTGCCAGTCACGATGCTGCGCCCGGCTGGTTGCGCAGTTCGGGGCGCACGCTGCTATCGGCAACCTCGGCATCGCCCGCCTTGATCATCCGCATCAGGGCAAAGCCCGCGACCGCCGCGCCAAGAACGAAGATCGCCGGATTGCGGCGCGCAAAGGCGCGGGTGTCGGCCAGCAAGGTCGACAGGGACTGGTTGCTCAGCCCCTTGGCAGCGTCGGACAGGCCGCCCGCGACCAGATGCAGCGCGCGGGCGGAAAAGCCCTCGCCCTCGGCCTGATCGGCCACGCCCTTGATCTTGTCGGCCAGCCGCGTGCCTGCATCTGAGACGGCGTCGGCCACGTGGCCCGCGCGGTCGGCCACGGCATCGCGCGCCGCGCCAAGTGTCTCGCCCGCCCGCGCCTTGAGGTCGCTGGCAATGGCGGCGCCCGCTTCCTTGGTCGCCGTCGCGGCGGCCTGGACCTTTTCCTTCACCGCAGCGCCATGCGCGTTCGGCGTGTCCGTCTCGATGTTCGGGATCATGTCGCTCTCCTGTGGCAAGCCCCGGTCCGGCCGCCCCGGCATGGGGCGGGCGGCGCTTTGGGGCATCGTGTCGGAACCACCGGCGGCTTTGCCGGTTCGCAGAGACAACGTCGAAGTCGCGGCTTGGTTCCCTGATCGCGCGCCTAGAGGATCGGGCGCACTTCTTCCTTCAGGTCGCGCAGACCGGCGGTCAGGGCCAGCCGGGCAAGGTCGGGCACCGTCAACTGCCCGCCGCTCCACGAGGCCAGCCCGTCGCGCCGCAGCCGCGCCACCGTCTTGTTCGTGTGCACCAGCGACAGGCCAAGCGCATCGGCCACGTCCTGCTGGCGGAACGGCAAGGGCACCGTGGCCCCGCGTGCCAGCCCCACCGCCTGTAGCCGCCGCCAGATGCGCAGCAGGGCCCAGGCCAGCCGCTCGGTCGCATCGCGCTGGCCGAGGGTCGCGATCGTCTCGCCCAGGAAATGCTCTTCGACCGCCGCGATCCAGGTAAGGTCATAGGCACGGGCGGGCTGGTCGCGGAACAGCTCCCACAGCCGCCGGCGCGAGAAGGTGCAAAGCGTCATGGGCGTGCTCGACCGAACGGTATGCTTCATCTCGCCCATCAGGCTGGCCTGCAGGCCGATGAAATCGCCCGGAAAGACAAAGTTGATGACCTGCCGGCGCCCGTCCTCGAGCAACACGGACCGCGTACCCATGCCCTGAAGCACGGTATAAAGGGCGTCCGAACGTTCGCCCTCGGACACCACGGTGCCACCTGCGGCGACGGCCACCTCGCCGGTCTTGAATTGCCGCATGTAGGCAAGCTCTTCTTCCGTAAAAGGCACGAACAACGGCTTCTTGCGCAGCGGGCAGTCGGCGCAATCGGTAAGCGGCATCGGATGACCTCGCGTCAGCTATGTCGTGCATTAATGCACGCCAATGCGATCCGGTTCCCTGTCGGGCAGGATTTGTCTGGAGCGCGCCATGCCGTCTCAACGCACCTATCTCGTCGTCGAACCGATGCGCCCGATCGCCGAGGATCTGGCACTCGACCTGACCGATCTCGATCCAGAGGGACAGGTTCTCATCGCCGCGTCAGAGGATGGGGCGATGGCGTTGCTTGCAGGCCTTGACCGCGTCACGCTCGCCATCGTGCATGCAGCGCCCGGGTCGCACCCCCCCTCGCCGCTTGGCATGGCGCTGGCGCAACGCGGCGCGGTGTCGGTGCTGATCGGCGACCGGGCCGAAGAAGCCCTAGGACTGACCAACCTTCCGGTCCTGCAGCGGCCCTATGCGCCC
>CAZVIS010000298.1:1933-4407 GCA_964627355.1 uncultured Rhodobacterales bacterium | reverse complement strand
GCCACCCGGCGGTCGTGACCGTGATCCCCGGCGGCCAGACCCCGGCCGAGGTGGACAGCAACCTCGCCGCCTCCCGCGCCGTCATCCCTGACGCCCTCTGGGCCGATCTGAAAGCGCAAGGCATCCTGCATCCCGACGCGCCGGTGGAAGCATGATCGACGCGCACCAGCACTTCTGGCACCCGGGGCGCGGCGACTACGGCTGGATGCCCAAGGACAACCCGATCCTGAACCGCCCCTACGGCCCCGCCGATCTGGTCCCGCACCTGCAGACCCACGGGATCGAGAAGACGATCCTCGTCCAAGCCGCCCCCACCATCGCGGAAACCGAGTACATGCTGGGGATCGCCGACGCGACGCCCTTCGTCGCGGGGGTCGTCGGCTGGGTCGATTTCGACCGCCCTTCGGACCGCGCCGAGCTCCGCCGCCTCGCCGGCCACCCCGCCTTCAAGGGCGTCCGCCCGATGATCCAGGACCTGCCCGACGACGGCTGGGTGCTGCGCGACGAGGTGCAATGGGGCTTCCGCGCGGTGATCGAGGAGGGTCTGACCTTCGACGCCCTCGGTTTCCCCCGCCACCTCAGCCATTTCCTGACGCTGCTCAAGCGCTATCCCGACCTGCGCGTCGTCATCGACCACTGCATGAAGCCGCAAATCCGCACGCCCGAAGGCTTCCAGCCCTGGGCCGACGGTATGTCGCGGCTGGCCGAGACGGGCGCCTACGTCAAGTTCTCCGCCCTCGTGACCGAGGCAAACCCGAACTGGACCCCCGCCGACCTGAAACCCTACGTCGATCACGTCATCGCGGCCTTCGGGCCGGAACGGATGATGTGGGGCTCCGACTGGCCCGTCTGCCGCCTCGCCGCCACTTATGGTCGGTGGCGCCGCGTGGCGCTGCGCCTGACCGAACACCTGCCGAATGCCGCCCGCGCCCGCATCTTCGGCGGCACGGCGTCCGAGTTCTATGGCCTCTAGCCGAAGCGGGCTCTACCCTGTCTTCCCAACTTCTTTTGTCCACAAATATCCCACGGGGGTAGTCCATCGGTTTCGCCATCGGTTCGAGAAACCGATGGACTGGGGGGGTGTGAAACCCCCCGCTCCGACGTCGAGACCCGCACTACCCCATCAGCGCCCGCACCGCCCCCACCGTGACCGCCCCCCGCCCCTCCGCCGGGGTCGAGACCTGCAATGCCGCCGCCGCCTGCCCGAAGGCCGCCGCCCGCCGCAGGTCGCCCCCCCGCGCCCATTCCGCCGCGAGCGCCCCGACAAAGGCATCCCCTGCCCCGTGGGTCGAGACGACCCTTACCCGGTGCGCGGTCGGCGTGGTCAAAACGCCGTCCCAAAGCACCAACCCCTCGGCCCCCAGCGTCACGATCACCGCCCCCGGCCCCTGCCCGGCTAGCGCTTTCGCGGAACCTGCCGGGGTTCCCGGCGAAAGGTCCTCCGCCTCGACCCGGTTGACGATCAGAAGGTCCGTGAGGGACAGCAGTTCATCGGGCATCGCGCGGGCAGGGGCGGCGTTGAGGATGACCCTTGCCCCGGCAGCGCGGGCGTTGCGGGCAACGGCCAGGTTCACCGCCTCGGGGATCTCGTTCTGGAGGAGGACATGGGTCGTGCCGAGGGGGATCGTGATGCAGCCCGGGTCGATGAGCAGGTTTGCCGCCGAGACGATGACGGCGCCATAGCCGCCGCTGGCATCGACGATGGCCACGCTCATCCCTGACGGGCCCTCGCCTTGCTGGACGAGGGTTCGGTCCACTCCCCCGGCATCGAGCGCGGCGAGGAGGGTTGCGGCGAAGGCGTCGTCCCCGACGCGGCCGGCCATTGCGACCTGCGCCCCCATCCGGGCGGCGGCGAGCGCCTGGTTTCCGCCCTTGCCGCCGAAAGGATAGGTGACCCCCTGCCCGGCGAGGGTCTCGTCCAGACGAGGCAGGCGGGGGGCGGTGACGACGACGTCGAGGTGGAGCGATCCGCAGACAAGGATCATCGGGCTAACACATGTGTTAGAGGCACCAAGCCATTGATCCGAAACCCGTATTCCTGACGCATTTACCCGCCCTTAACCCTTGCCCAGACCATAGAGCGCTTGTCCTACGATCCGCAGGGACGCCGTCGCGTCCTGCCGCGCAATCGCTTCGGCCAGCCCCTCATGCCCCACCAGCCCCGCCGCCACGGCGCGCAGCCGGTCGGTCATCAGGACGTTGGTTGCGGCCTCGGCCACCGGGTCCATGCCGCCATGATCGGGGAAGGTGTCGAAGTAGATCACGCCGTCCCAGGCCATCCGGGCGAGTTCGACAAACAGCTCCACCGTCTGCACGGCATGGACCGCGCCCACCATCAGCCCGTCGTCACGCTTGCCGTAGCCGTCATTCAGATGCACCCCCAGAAGCCGCGACTTCCGCGCGACAAGGCTGGCCACCTGCGCCGGGATCTCCCCCGCAAACAGCACATGGCAGAAATCGAGGGTGATGCCGGT
>CAZVIS010000298.1:0-1833 GCA_964627355.1 uncultured Rhodobacterales bacterium | reverse complement strand
GCCCGCGCGATCAGGTCGGCGGCGGTCGGCTTGCCCGGCAGGCCCAGCTTGAAGGCGTTGAGCCGCGCGGCATAGCGGGGGCGGTTCGGGAGGTCGGGCATGGGGTGCTTTCTGGAGAGGGCAGGACCGGGGGGGCTCACCCCCCCGGACCCCCGGAGGATATTTGAGCCAAGATGAAAGTCAGTCGGGGGCGAAGAGGTCTGGGCGGGTCTTGGCGAGGGGTTCGACGAAGGTGAGGAGTTGGCCGAGGTGGTGGCGCGTGGCCTCTCGCGAGGCGGCGGGGTCGTGCGCCTCAAGCGCGGCAAGGATCCGCTGGTGTTCGGTCAGCGTGTCCTGCACGCGCCCGGGCTGGGGCAGGATCAATTGGCGCGCGCGGTTGACGTGGACCCAGGAGGTTTCGGCCAGCGCGGCAAGGCGACGGTAGCCGGTGAAGGACAGGATCATCTCATGCATCTGCCGGTCCATCTGGTAGAAGCCCGCGACATCGCCGTCCGCCACCAGCGCCTCTTGCACGCGCAGGTTCCGGCGGAGGAGGACGATCTGGTCGTCGGTGATCGTGCGCGCCACGATCTCGATCGCGGCAAGCTCCAGCGCCTCACGCAGAAAGGCGCTTTCGCGGATTTCGGCCATCGAGAAGCGGGCGACGAAGGTGCCGGACTGGGGGACCACATCCACCAGCCCCTCGGCCGCGAGGCGCGCGACCGCCTCGGACACCGGGCTGCGCGAGACGCCGAGCGCCTCGCAGATCTCGGGCTTGCGCAGCGCCTCACCGGGGCGGTAGGCCAAGGACAGGATCGCCGCCTTGAGCGAGAGATAGACGCGCTGCGCGAGCGAGCCCTCGAACGTGTCGAGCGGGCGCAGCCGGGCTTGCGGGTTTGCCTCTTGCAGCGGGCTGTTTTGTGCGGGTAGCATACTAACATGTTAGCTGGGGCCCCCGTGCTGTCAAGGCGAAGGGGCCGGCGGGAAAGGATCCCCATGACCGTTGCCATTCCTGATGTGATTACGCTGAACGCCGCCGACAATGTGGTGATCGCGCTGCGTGACCTCGGGTCGGGCGTGCGGGTTCCGGGGGTGGCGGCGCCTTTGGCGGGGCCGGTGGCGCGCGGGCACAAGATCGCGGCGGGGGCGATTGCGGAAGGCGCGAACGTCATCCGCTATGGCCAGATCATCGGCGTGGCGACGCGCGCGATTGCGGCGGGGGAGCATGTGCATACCCATAACCTCGGGATGGGGGCGCATGAGCAGGACTATGCCTTTTCGACCGACCTGCGGGCGCTGCCCGGCGCAGAGGCGCGGACCTTCATGGGGTACACCCGTGCGGATGGGGGCGTGGGGACGCGGAACTATCTGGGGATCCTGACGAGCGTGAACTGCTCTGGCTCGGTCGCGCGGTTCATCGCGGAAGGGGTGGAGCGGGCGGGGTGGCTGGCCGAGTTCCCGAATGTCGATGGCGTGGTGCCGATCGTGCATGGCACGGGCTGCGGGATGTCGGGCAAGGACGAGGGGTATGACACCTTGTTCCGCACGCTGGCGGGCTATGCGCGGAACCCGAATTTCGGGGGGATTCTGCTGGTGGGACTGGGGTGCGAGGTGTTGCAGATCCCAGACCTGATCGGGAAGGCGCGGCTGCGCGCGGACGGGAATTTCCGCTACATGACGATCCAGCAGACGGGGGGCACGCGGCGGACCATCGAGCGGGGGATGGAGGTCCTGCGCGAGATGGCGGTGATGGCGAATGCGGCGGCACGGGCCCCGGCAGGGTTGCAGCACCTGATGGTGGGGATGCAGTGCGGCGGGTCGGACGGGTATTCGGGGATCACCGCCAATCCGGCC
>CAZVIS010000297.1:0-4429 GCA_964627355.1 uncultured Rhodobacterales bacterium | reverse complement strand
GCGGCCCTCCTCTGGTGGCCAAGGGCAAAGACCCCGGCCAACCCCCTTGCAGAGGGCTTTGGCGGCGCCCTTCGCGCGGGCTTCCGCTACGCCCGCCATAGCCGCGAGTTGCACATCGTCCTGTGGCGCGCGGCGTTCTTCTTTGCCTTTGCAAGTGCGCTCTGGGCCCTGCTGCCCCTGATCGCGCGGAACCGGCTGGGGGGCGATGCGGCCTTCTATGGGCTGATGCTGGGGGCGGTCGGGGCGGGGGCGGTGCTGGGGGCGCTGGTGATGCCCGCCCTGCGCACCCGTCTGGGGGCCGAAGGGGTGATGCTGGCGGCGGCCGTGGTGATGGCGGGGGCGACGGCGCTGCTGGCCCTGCCGCTGCCGCGCCCGGCGGCAATCGGCGTGCTGGTCTTGACAGGCGCGGCCTGGATCGCCGCGCTGACAACGCTCAACGCGACGGCGCAAGGGGTGCTGCCGAACTGGGTGCGCGGGCGGGGACTGTCAATCTATCTGACGGTGTTCAACGGCGCGATGGCGGCAGGCAGCATCCTTTGGGGACTCGTGGCGCAGGCCATGGGAATCCCCGCGACCCTTGTCGCCACTGCCGCGGGCCTGATCCTCGTCAGCCTGATCCCGCGCCGGATGCCCCTGCCCGCCGGAGAGGCCGACCTCTCCCCCTCGCACCACTGGCCCGAGCCCGCCGTCTCTGCTCCGGTCCCGGGCGACCGGGGGCCGGTCCTCGTGACGCTGGAATACCGCGTGACGCCTGCGAACCGCGCCAGCCTGATCGCCGCGCTGCACCGCCAGTCGGCGTCAAGGCTGCGCGACGGCGCCTTCAACTGGGGCCTGACCGAGGATACGACCAACCCGAACCTGATCCTCGAATGGTTCATGACCGAGTCCTGGGCCGAGCATCTGCGCCAGCACGACCGCGCCCCGGGGGCCGAGGCCGACCTGCACGCGGGCCTGCGCGCGCTGGCCGAAGGGCCGCCGCTTGTCCGCCATTTCGTGGCGCCGGACTAGACCGGCAGTGCCCGCACCGCCCCCACCCGCACCTCGCCCGCCCCCCTTGCCGAGGCGATGGCGGCGAAGGCGAGGGCGAGGCTTTGCAGGTTCGCTTCCGCCCCGTTCAGGGGTTCGCGCCCGTCCTCGATGGCCGAGAGGAGTTCCCCCATGGCCCCCCGGAACCCGTCGTTGAACCACTGCCCCTCCAGCACCGGCTGCGCGCGGCCCTCGGCCGTGGTCAGCTTCACCGCCTGCCGCCCCAGATCCGGCCCGTCGCTTTGCAACGATCCCTTCGTCCCCCCGATGTAGGTCGTATCCCTTGGCCCGAAGGGCGTGGCCCCATCGAAGACCAGCGAGGCCTGCCCGCCATCGAGCGTCACCAGCGCCTGCGCCATGAGCGGCACCCTCGCCCCCTGCCCCCGCGCGAAGCCCTTCGTCGCAATCACCGTCTCTGCCCGCGTGCCCACCACGCTCGACAGGAAGTCGAACCAGTGGATCGCGAAGTCATAGAGGATCAGGTCCGGCACCCCCTCGAACGGCGTCCCGGCGATCCAGCCATGGTTCCAATGGATGTTGGCGTGGACGCCCACGACATCCCCCACCAGACCCGCCCGCACCGCCTCTCGCAGGAATGACAGATGCGGCGCCCACCGGCCGTTCTGGTTGACGGCCAGCTTCACGCCATGGTTGCGCGCAAGGGCCACGAGCCGCTCACCGGTGTCGAGATCCAGCACGAAGGGCTTCTGCGACAGCACATGCTTGCCTGACCGCAAGGCCGCCTCGATCAGGGGGATGCGGTCGGCGGGATGGGGGGTGATGTCGAGCACGTCGATCGACGCGTCCGACAGGACCGAGGCGAAGTCGTCCGTCACCCGCGCCGCCGGAAAGAACTCATCCGCCCGGGCCTGCGCCTTCGGCAGACTCCGCCCGCAGATCGCCGCCACCTCCCACCCCGCCGTGCGGTAGGCATCGAGATGCGCCCCCGCGATCCCCCCTGCCCCGATCAGCGCGATCCGGGGACGGTAAGCGCGCGGTACAGGGGGACGCCACGGCAGATCCGGCACCGCGATCTCGGCCAGCGTCGCCGATTTCAGCGCATAGGTGTCCGCGTCGGTCATGGCAGCAGCGCCAAAGTGCGCTTTTCCCGTGCGGATTGCACGGCAGTATCCACGATGCGCTGGCCGGTGAGCGAGACCTGAGGCGACAAAGGCCCGGTGATCGGCGTGCCCGCCTCGATGCAGCCAATCACGTATTCGATGGCATTCCGAGCCCCTTCGGGCAAAGGCTCTGCCGCAACGGGCGTCGGCTCAGGCCGCGCGCGGGTCTGCACCGTCACATGGTCCGCATAGTCAAAGCTGGAAATCGTCCCCTCCGTCCCGACAAAGACAAACCCGCATTTCGGCTGCGGCTGGATCGTCCAGGGGTCGGTAAAGGTGCCCCACCGGGTCTCCATCTTCGACAGGCCCCGCGCATAGCGACACACCGCGATGGCATGCTGATCGACCTCGATCCCCGGCGTCTCATCGACCACACAAGTCACCTCCAAAGGCGCCGCCCCGTCCATGAACCACGTCCCAAGCGTCGCCCCATACCCAAGGTAATCCCGCAGGCTGCCCCCGCCCGAGGCCGCCTTGTACCACCAGGACCCGGGCTTCTGCCGTTCCACCTCCTCGGGGCTGACCTCGACCTTGTCGGCAAGGTGATGCAGCGGCCCCCGGTTCCCGTCGTAGAAATGCACCTCGATCAGGTCGCCGATCACGCCCTGTTCGATCAGCCGCTTGGCCGTCACATGCGCCTCGACCCAGGCGAGCGGCCAGTTGATCGCCAGCACCCGCCCCTTCATCGCCGCGATCATCCGGCGGGCCTCGGCGACCGATGCGGCAAAGGGTTTTTCCACGAAAACATGGCACCCGTGGGCCGCCAGCCTTTCCGTATAGTCCGCGTGGCTGGCGGGCGCAGAGCACAGGATGGCGAGGTCAGGCTTCGTCCCCATGCAGGCCTCGAAATCCGTGAACACCCGCCCCTCCGGGATCCCGAACGCCTCAACAGCCCCCTGCATCCGCGCCCGGTCCGGATCAAAGATCCCCACCAACTCTGCCCCCGGATGGCCCGCGACCATCCGCAGCAGGTCCCCCATGTGCATGTGATCGAAACTGATCCCCGCAATCCGCATCTCACCCCTCGCTTGTCAGCCGCAGATAGATCGCCGTGACGCCCAGGATGATGAGACCGAACAGGATCCCCCGCGCCCCCTCGGGCATCTGCAAGAGGGTCAGCAGCGTGTTGAGCACCCCCAGGATCAGCGCCCCCACGATCGTCCCCGCATAGCCACCGCGGCCGCCAAAGATCGAAGTCCCCCCGATCACCGCCGCCGCCACCGAGGGCAGCATCAAGGGCGCCGCCAGCGACAAGGACGGCGCCTTGATCAGGCCCACATACAAAAGCCCCGCAATCCCCGCGATCACCCCCGACAAGGCATAAAGCGCCAGATACACCTGCCACCCCCGCACCCCCGCCAGCCGCGCCGCCCGCTCATTGTCCCCCATGGCATAGAGCAGGCGCCCGAACCCCGTCCCCCTTTGCCCCCAGATGATCAGCGCCGCAAAGGGCACGAAGATCAGCAGCGCATTCGGCACGCCCCCCGTCACCCCGGTCCCGAGCCAGGCGAGGATGTCCGGCACGCTCGACCCCGTGGCGATGACGAAGCGCTGATAGACCTGCAGGCACCCCGTCGCGATCAAGCCCGTCCCAAGCGTCATGATGAGAGGATGCACCCGGCACACCCCCACGCCGAAGCCGTTGACCAACCCGATCAGGATGGCGGGAACCAGCGCGATCAGGATGCCCCCCGGTACGCCAAGGATCTCCACCTGCGTCGCCATCACGAACGCACTCACCGTCGCCGCGACGCCCGCAGACAGGTCGATCCCCCCGGTCAGCATCGTCAGCGTCTGGCAGGCCGCGATCATCGCCAGCGGGATGGCGAACTTGATCGTGTTGCCGATCCAGCGTTCGTTCACGATGCCGGGGCGCATGAACTCCAGCGTGGCGACCAGCAGCACCAAGAGCACGATCAGCGGCACCAAGGGATAGTCCCGCACCAGCCGCCCGACGCGCGCCCCGCTCATCGCCGCCCCCTTGCGGCGAGCAATCCGCCGATCATCACCACCACCACCATGATCGTCCCCTCGATGATCGTCGTCACGTTCGGATCGACGGACAGCAGCGTGAGGTCCAGCCGCACCAGCCGCAGGATGAAGACCGCGATGATCGGGCCCAGAAGCCCCCCGCGCCCGCCGCCCAGAACCACGCCCCCCAGAACCACCGCCGCCACGGATGCGAGAAGATACGGCCCCGGAATAGGCTCACCGATCCCCGTGCTCATCGTCAGGCCAAGGCCCCCCATGGCCGCGAACAGCCCCGCCAGCGCATAGGCCGC
>CAZVIS010000296.1:0-4439 GCA_964627355.1 uncultured Rhodobacterales bacterium | reverse complement strand
GCGATGGACTTCTTGCCCGGCCCCATCTGTGCCTCGGCCTTCTCGCCCGCGAATTGGTCAAAGACGCGCACCGTCTCGATCAGCGCCTTGTCGGCGCCGAGGGCGGCGTTGACCGCCGTCAAAGCCTCGACCTGCGCGTCCACGACAAAGGCGAAGTCGCGGTCCACGGCCTGGAGGGCAGAGAGGGTCAGGGCGGGCCGGGTCGGCGATTTCACCTTGGGCAGCGGCACCGCGAGCGGCCAGAGGGTGAAGGCCACCGCCGGGCCCTTCACGGCCATCGCGGACAGGATCCGGGGATGCACCTCGCCAAAGACCGCCAGCCGGACGGGGCCGAGGCCCACCACACCGGACCGCCCAGGATGCCACCAGTCGTCGGCCTTGCGCGTGACCTGCACGCGGGCAGGGGCGCCGAGGGCCGCCAGAACTGCCTCGGCATCCGCCTTGGCGTCGAACACATCGACCATCCGGCGCGACCCGTGCGGATCGCGCGCTGCTGACGCGCCGACCAGCAGGCCCGCCGCCTGCACCGCCTGCTCGCCCGGCTCGCCCCCGGTGAAGACCGGCCCCACCTCGAACAGCGCCAGATCCATGAACCCGCGCGCCTGATTGCGCGCCGCTGCCGCCAGCAGGCCGGGCAGGAGGTCGGGGCGCAGATGGCTCATCTCGGAGGAGATCGGGTTGTCCACCCGTACCGCATCCGCACCCCCGCCAAACAGGGCCGCAGCCCGCTGGTCGATGAAGCTGTAGGTGACGCATTCGTTGTAGCCGAGCGCGGCGAGGGTCCGCCGAGCGCTACGCTCTCGCACCTGCGCCACCGTCAGCACCGGGCGCGGCACGCCGGGGGCGGTGCGGAGAAGGGGTTTCCCCTCCAGCCGGGCCAGAGAGGCGACGCGCGCCACTTCTTCCACGAGGTCAGCGTCCCCCTGAACGTCTGGCCTCCACGAGGGCGGCACCGCGCGGTCCCCTTGCACGTCGAACCCTAGCGCGGTCAGCGTCGCGCGCTGCGTCGCCTCCGGGATCTCCATGCCGACCAGCGAGGTGGCCCTAGCGGGCTCGAAGCGGTAGCTTCGCGTGGTGTCCGGCACCGCGCCGTCCATCGCCAGCTCCGAAGGCGTCCCGCCGCAGAGATCGAGGATCATCTGCGTCGCCAGATCCAGTCCGGGCAGGGTGAAGGCCGGGTCGATCCCCCGCTCGAACCGATAGCGCGCGTCGGAATTGATCCGCAGCGCGCGGCCGGTAGCGGCGATAGTGATCGGGTCCCAGTAGGCGGATTCGAGGAAGACGTCCGTGGTGGCCTCGGTCACGCCCGAAACCTCGCCCCCCATGATCCCGGCCAGGCTTTCCGGCCCGATGTCATCGGAAATCAGCATCATGCCGGGCTGCATCGTATAGGTCCGCCCGTCGAGTGCCAGCAGCGTCTCGCCGCCTTCCGCCGGGTGGATGCGCAAGGGCCCATGGACCTTTGCCGCGTCAAAGACGTGCAGCGGGCGGTTCAGGCCGAAGGTGAATAGGTTGGTGATATCGACCAGCGTCGAGATTGGCCTGAGGCCGATGGCGCGAAGCCGCGCCGCCAGCCAGTCCGGCGAGGGGCCGTTCGTCACGCCCCGGATCAGGCGGCCCGCGAATACCGGGCAGCCCTTGGCCTTGAGTGTTGGCGCGATCTCGATCCGGATCGGACAGGAGAAGGCGCCTTCAATCCTCGGAATCGGCAGCGGCTTCAACGCCCCCAGCCCCCGCGCCGCCAGATCCCGCGCGATCCCCCGCACGCCAAGCGCATCGGGACGGTTCGGCGTCACCTTCACATGGATCATCGGGTCGTTCAGGCCCCGGTAGTCGATGTAGCGCGAGCCAAGCGGGGCGTCGGCGGGCAGCTCGATGATCCCGTCGTGGTCCTCGGAAAGCATCAGTTCCCGCTCGGAACACAGCATCCCGTTCGATTCGACCCCCCGGATCACGCCCGGTTTCAAGTCCACGCCCGTGCCCGGAACATGCGTGCCCGGCGGCGCGAAGACCCCCACCAGCCCCGTCCGCGCGTTCGGCGCGCCGCAGACCACCTGCACCTCGACCGGCGCCGTGCCGGGGCCGCCCGGATACGTCTCCACCCGGCAGACGCGCAGGCGGTCGGCGTTGGGGTGCTGCACGGCCTCGATCACGCGCACGATTCGAAAGGCGCCAAGCGCCGCCGCCGGATCCTCGACCCCCTCGACCTCGTGCCCAAGGTCGGTCAGCGCGTCGAGGATCACCGGCAGGGGCACATCCCCGTCAAGATGGTCGCGAAGCCAGGAAAGCGTGAATTTCATCGGGGCAGGTCCGGTATGCGGGGCATCGCGGGGGGCATATCGCAATCGCAGCGGCGGGGGAAGGCCGAGGGCGGCGGTAGCCATCGGCAGGAAACAGCCTGTTCACGCCTTGGCACCAAACACGTTTACTGTCGATCAACCCAGAGGATGCTAGCTTTGCGCCATGGAAAAGAACTGGCTTCAGATCCCCGAGAACCGCAAGCCCTCGCGCATGCTGCGCCTGTGCCTGCTGCTTGGCCTTGTCTGCCTGACATTCCTCGTGGCGATGCCGGGGGATGGGGCTTCGGGCGGAACCGTTCCTGCCGTCGCGCAGGACTGACGCGGGTCAGGCCAGGAGGCGCATGCCGTCCTGTGCGTGGGGCGTCACGCAGATCAGGCTGCCTTCAGGCTGATCTGCGGCAAAGACCACTTCGGCGAAGCCTTCCGTCCGCCCCATCCTTGGCCCTTCTGTCAGGATCATCCGCTCCCTTCCGACCTCTGACGCCAGATACCGCGCGAGCGCCGCCGACCCCGCCGCGCGCAGACGCGCCGCACGCTCGCGGATCGCAGGGCCCGGCACCTGCGGCATCCTTGCGGCGGGAGTGCCCTTGCGGGGGCTATAGGGAAAGACGTGCAGAAAGGTCAGCCCGCAATCGTCGACCAGGCGCAGACTGTCCTCGGCCATCGCCTCGTCCTCGGTCGGGAAGCCTGCGATCAGGTCTGCACCGAACACCATCCCCGGCCGCAGCCGCCGCGCCTCCTCGCAGAAGCGGATCGCGTCGTCGCGCAGATGCCGTCGTTTCATCCGCTTCAGGATCAGGTCGTTACCGTGCTGCAGCGACAGGTGCAGGTGCGGCATCAGACGCGGCTCGGTGGCAATCGCCTCCATCAGCCGGTCGTCCGCCTCGATCGAATCGATCGAGGAAATGCGCAACCGCGGCAGGTCCGGCACGAGCCGCAGCAGCCGCAGCACCAGATCGCCGAGACATGGCGCCCCCGGCAGGTCCGCGCCCCAGGAGGTCAGGTCCACCCCCGTCAGTACCACCTCGTTGAAGCCGCGATCCACCAGCCGCTTCACCTGCTCCACCACCACACCGGCAGGAACGGAGCGGGAATTCCCGCGACCAAAGGGAATGATGCAGAAGGTGCAGCGATGGTCGCAGCCGTTCTGCACCTGCACATAGGCGCGGTGGCGGCCAAAGCCGTCGATCAGGTGGCCCGCCGTTTCCCTGACCGACAGAATATCGTTGACCTGAACCCGCTCGGTGTCCGGCAGCGTCAGCCCCGCCCAGGTCGCGGCCTGCATCTTCTCGTGGTTGCCAAGGACGCGCGTCACCTCGGGCATTTCGGCAAAGGTCTCGGGCTCGGTCTGCGCGGCGCAGCCTGTCACGATGACCGGCGCCCCGGGGTTCTCGCGCGCCAAACGCCGGATGTCCTGCTTGGCCTTGCGCACTGCCTCGGCGGTCACGGCGCAGGTGTTCACGATCACCGCACCTTGAAGGCCCGCAGCCGCCGCAAGCTCGGCCATTGCCTCGGTCTCATAGGCGTTCAGGCGGCAGCCGTGTGTCGAGAAGACGGGGACGTTCATGCGAGCGCGCCCAGAAACGCAGGCGTCAGCCACCCGTCGAAGACATGCGCGACCGGCCCGGTCAGCCAGACGCCATCCTCGCGCCAATCTGCCATCAGCGTGCCGCCGTCCACGTCGATCGTCACCTGCCGCCCCGTCAGCCCGCGCAGGTTCGCAGCGACAGCAACCGCGCAGGCCCCCGACCCGCAGGCAAGCGTGATGCCCGTCCCCCGCTCCCACACCCGCATCCGCAGGCGATCGGGGGCGGTCACGCTGGCGAACTCGACATTGGTGCGGGCGGGGAAGAGGGGGTCATGCTCGACCCGGGGGCCAAGCTCTTCGAGAAGAATCGCCGTCGCATCGGGCACGAAATGCACGGCATGGGGGTTGCCCATGCCGACGGCCACCGGATCGCCCACAAGGGGCAAGTGCAGCGGATCGACCTCGCGCGCCAAGGGCACCTCGTCCCATCCCCGCTGCGGCGGCCCCATGTTGACCCACAGACACCCGTCCCGCCGCTCGGCCCGCAGCATCCCCCGCGCGGTGCGAATCGCCAGCCGGTCACGCCCCGTCTCGGCCATCACCCGGTCCGC
>CAZVIS010000295.1:0-4447 GCA_964627355.1 uncultured Rhodobacterales bacterium | reverse complement strand
TGCTTGATCCAGTTGGCCTGATGGCGCAGCACCTTGATCGCGTTCTCGTCCAGCGTGGCGCTGTCGAAGGCAAAGGTGATCGTGTCGGGCACTTCCTGGTTAAAGCGTTCCTGCAGGGCAACGACGACATCGCGCTGCCCGCTCATCACCAGGGCGTTGTTCATGTTGGCGTTGCCAAAGGTGCCCTGGTCCACTTCGGACCCGGCCTCCTGCGTGCCACAGCCGGCCAGCGCAGCAAGCGCGACCCCGGCAAGAAGATGACGTGCGCGCATCGCCTTCACTCCATCACATAGCCGTAGGGGCTGCCATAGTCCTGCCGGGCCACCTCGCCCGCGGGCGTATCGTCGAACCGTCCCTGCACCTTGCCGAACAGGAAGAATTCCTTTTCGGACGGCAGACGGACGCGGTCTGTGGGCAGGGCCAGGGCCTCGCCGCGGGTGGGGGTCACGAGGTGCGGCGTGACGATGATCACAAGTTCGGTCTGCGCGCGCTGATACTCGGCCGACCGGAACAGTGCGCCCAGAACCGGAATGTCCCCGAGCCACGGCACCTGGCCATTCAGGTTGCGGAAGTCGTCCTGCAAGAGGCCAGCGATGGCAAAGCTTTCGCCGTCCCTCATCTCGACCGTGGTCGAGGTTTCGCGGCGACGGAAGGCGTTGATGGTGAAACCGCCCTGTTCGATGGTGATCGTGTTGTCGATGGACGACACGGCCGCGTTGATCGTGAGGTTGATGATGTTGCCGTCCACCACCACCGGCGTGAAGTTCATCTCGACGCCGAATGGCTTGAACTCGATCGTGATTCCGTCGTCGCCGCCGTTGACCGGGATGGGATACTCGCCACCGGCAAGGAACTTTGCCTCTTGCCCGGACAGGGCGGTCAGGTTCGGCTCGGCCAGGGTGCGCACCACGCCCTTTGATTCGAGCGCTTCAAGCAGGACCGCAAATTCAAGCGAGCCCGCGGTAAAGCCGAGGCCGAGCGCACCCTCGCTGTTGGAGTTGACCGGGAAGCTGCCATTGTTGAAGACGTTGGCCACGTTGCTGTTGCCGTCGGAATCGGTGCCGGTGAAGTTGCCGGTGCCGATGACGCCACCCACGTCACCGCTGGTGGTCTGCACGGCCAGCGAGGCGGACAGGTTCTTCGACACGTTGCGCTGCATTTCGGCGAAACGGACCTTCAGCATCACCTGCTGGGTGCCGCCCACGCTCATCAAGTTCGACACGCGCTCGGGCGCATAGCGGTTGGCAAGGTCGAGCGCGCGGTCGAGCTTGGCCGTCGACGAAACGGTGCCGCTGAGGACGATGCCGTCGTTGGCAGTCCGCACCTCGATCTGCTCGCCGGGAAGAATCTGCTGCAGACGCTCTTTGAACTCGGCCACGTCCGGTGTGACGTGAACATCAACGTTGGCGATCAGCGACCCGTCCGGCGCGAGCAGTGTAAGCGTCGTGCGTCCAGGCGCCTTGCCCAGGACATAGATCGACCGGTCCGACAGGGTCGAGATATCGGCGATCCCCGGATTGGCGATCGACAGTTCGGCAAAGGGTGTGTCGCTTTCCACGACCACAGCGCGGTTCATGGGAACGTTCAGCGCCGAAGCAGGGGCGCCGGACATGACCCGCAAGGTCTGCGCCGCGACGGGCATCGACATTGGCAGCCACAGGGCAACGCCCAGCGTCGTCGCTGTGAGAAGGGAACGGATGCTCATGTGTCCTGCCTTTCGGATCACGCCTCGGGTTCGGGTCTTGGTGCCCGTCCTTTTCACGCAGATTGCAGGAACACGTGTTTATTTGCAAGAATCAACTGGTTGGACGGTGTTCCTGATGTGGATAACTTGCAACAGAGCACAAGGCATCGCGCTGCCCACCCGAAAACTGCGCTATATCAGGTGGACAGGCGACGTTCAGTTGGTGCAGGCGATCGGCATTTCGACGACGTCGGCGCCCTTGCGCGTCTTGATCGTGCAGACCTTTTCGGCCTCGATCACGACTTCGGCCTGCTTTTCGATCCCGAGAAGGGTGCTCGAGTCCACCTGGACCAGACCCGAGGTCGTGACATCGCCATTGCCGACCAGCGACAGGGCGAGGTTGCCGGTCGCCTGGGCCTGCGCCAGACGGGCGACCTGTTCCGGAGTCGCCTCGACCGTCACGGTCCGCGCAATCATGGCACCGGTCGTGTTCTCGGCGCTGGCGGTCTGGTCGATGGCGATGATCTTGATCGAGTTTTCGATTCGTTTCGTCATTTCGCCCGAACCTTCGATCCCGCTGGTCCCGGTCCAATAGACGTCAACAAGGTCGCCCGGCTGCAGGAAGCCCGACACGCCAGAGGCGACATCGACGCTGATCGCGAACGCCCGCATCCCCTTGGTAAGACGCGCCGTCAGCCCGACATCCTCGCCCGGCTCTGTGACCTTGGAGGCAAGAACAGGCTCCATCTTCTCGAGTTGGCGGACAACATAACGGGGTTGGGAGTAGTCGCCGGGGAAAAGCAGGGCTTCGTCCGTGAAGTAGTTCTCGGGCAGGTTGTTCTGCGGCATGAGAACCTTCTGCACGTCATCCTTGGTCAGCGCCACACCATAGGCGAGCGGCTTGTTGACCACATACACCTCGACGAACGGACCGATCTGGGCACGGAACGCGCGTTCTTTGGCAAGCTCGGCCTGGTTCTGGCCAACGTAGCCCTGCACCATGTAAACGGCGAAGCCCGCCAGGGCGATGCCAAGGACGAAAACGAGACCGAAGATCGCACGCATGCTACTGCTCCATTTTTAGTTGCCACTGCGCGTCCGCTAGGTCGCCTCAGTAGAGATCGCCAGCCCCGGCGATGGTGTCCGAGATCGAAGACGCCGTGTCCTCGTAGACGGCTTCGGTCAGGACGGTGAAAATCGCAATGATCATACCGCAAAGTGCGGCCGTCAACACTACCCAATCGACCGTCACGGCACCGCACGCATCCTTACCGAACGCCTGAAGCTTTCGCCGAACTTGTACCACAAGTGCCTTCATTTCCAACTCCACGAAGCGAGGCCCGCACCCTTCAATCTTCACTTAGAGTCGCATTGTGGCGCGATGTTGGCGTCATCACGATCATAATGCAGCAGGCGCATTGCCGCGACCGCGTCCGACGCTGCCGAAAAGACGAAACGGCCCTCCCGAAGGAGAGCCGTTCCAGGGTGTCCCGGCGTCCGGGACGCCACAGATCAGGCGAGATCAGGGCGTGATCGTCGCGGCGTTCGAAGCAGCCTGCAGGTCGGTGTTGATCGCGCCGGCAGCGGTCGAGATGCCGTCGTCAACCGTGGTGATCACGCGCAGGCCGAGGCCGACGATGGCGGCGGTCATCACGACCCAGTCCACGGTCACAGCGCCGGATTCGTCGTTCTTGATGTTCTAGAAGATGTTGAGCAGTTTCATGGTGGTCCCTTTCCTGGGGTGTGTTGGTCGTCTTCATCACCGCTTCGAGCCAAGTTCCGGTCTGTCGTCCGGTTCCCTGTCCGTCTCGGTATGGTTAGAATTTGACCCTGAAATCTGGCCAGACTTTGGAAGATCAGGGACTTTTTGCCGGATCTTCACTTTTTTTCCAGGACCCCAAAAATAGACCTAACACCCTGTATCTGTTGGAAGTTTGGCGACTGTGCGGCGAAGGCAGACTGTTGCGCCTCTGCCGATTGCGTCCGCTCTGCCACAATTGGGGCCGAAAACCTTGGATCAGAGCGGTGATTCCTGCGACCTTGTCCGGCAAAAGAAGACGGGCAGGCAGGCGATGCGGGACGGGGCAGGGCGATCGGGCCTTTTGCAGGCGGTGGCAGTGATTCTGCCGCTGCTGTCCCAGGCCGTGCATGCCGAGGCGTTTACCTTTCGCAAGGTGAAACCTCCCTCCGGGGACGGCCCGCGGATCACCGTGCAGATCGACCCGGAAGAGCAGGCGCGCCGCTTGGCCCCGCCGCCCAAGCCGGAACCCGTTGTCGCCCCCCCCGCAGAAGACGCGCCGGTGGCGCCCCTTGCCCCGCTGCCGACCCCGGCCGGGGCGAACTATGCGTGGTTCTGGGACAGCGTCTCGCCCACCCTTGGCGCGGTGCAGGGACGCTATCCCTTGGCGATGGCCACGCTGTCGCAGGGGCCTGCGGGCGAGCGCGTCTCGGCGCCGCGCCTGCAGCACATGCAAGGGCTGGCCGAAAGCTATGGCACCGAGATCCTGAAGGCGACCCTTGGTACGCAGGTCTCGCCTGCGCTGGTTCTGGCGGTGATCGGGATCGAGAGTGCCGGGCGCGCCGATGCCGTCAGTTCGGCCGGGGCCGAGGGCCTGATGCAGTTGATCCCGGCCACCGCCGAACGGTTCGGCGTGACCGATTCGAAGGATCCGGCGCAGAACATCAAGGGCGGGGTGGCCTACCTCGACTGGCTGATGACCGAGTTCGACCGCGACCCGCTGATGGTGCTGGCGGCCTACAACG
>CAZVIS010000294.1:0-4483 GCA_964627355.1 uncultured Rhodobacterales bacterium | reverse complement strand
CGCCGCCGCGCAAGAGAAGAAGGACTTCAAGGTCGCCTGGTCGATCTATGTGGGCTGGATGCCCTGGGGCTATGCCAGCGACGCCGGGATCGTGAAGAAATGGGCCGACAAGTACGGCCTGACGATCGAGGTCACGCAGTTCAACGACTATGTGGAATCGATCAACCAGTACACGGCGGGCGCCTATGACGCGGTGACGCTGACCAACATGGACGGCCTGTCGATCCCGGCCTTTGGCGGGGTGGACACGACGGCGGTGATCGTCGGCGACTTTTCCGCCGGGAACGACGCGGTGATCCTAAAGGAGGGCGCGGCGCTGGCCGACATCAAGGGCCGCAACGTGAACCTCGTGCAGTATTCGGTCTCGCATTACCTGCTGGCCCGTGCCTTGGAGAGTGCGGGGATGACCGAGCAGGACGTGACGGTGGTGAACACCGCCGACCCCGACATGGTGGGCGCCTTCCAGACGGCGGATGTGACCGCGATGGTCACCTGGAACCCGATGGTGGCCGAGATCGTGACGCTGCCCGGCGCGACGAAGGTTTTTGACTCCAGCCAGATCCCCGGGGAAATCCTCGACCTGATGGTGGCGAATACGGACGTGCTCGAGGCCAATCCCGATTTCGGCAAGGCGCTGGCCGGCATCTGGTACGAGACGATGGCCGTGATGACTGCCGACACGCCCGAGGGGGCGGCGGCACGGGCGGCGATGGGGGCGGCATCCGGCACCGATCAGGCGGGGTTCGAGGCGCAGCTTGCTGCGACGAAGCTCTTCCCCGATCCGGCCGAGGCTGCGGCCTTCGTCAATCAGGCGGAGCTTCAGGCCACCATGGACAAGGTGCGCCAGTTCCTGTTCGCCGCTGGCCTTTTCCCGCCCGGATCGCCCTCGCCCGACGTGGTGGGGATCGCCTTCCCTGACGGCTCGGTGCTGGGGGACGCGAACAACGTGACCTTCCGCTTCACCGATACGTACATGGCGGCGGCGGCAGCGGGCCTCTGAAGGGGGCGCCGGTGCGCTGGATCAACCGAAGGCCCGCGCAGCGGAATGCGCTGGCGCTGACGCTTCTGCCCTTTGTCGCGGTGGGGGTGGCCTATCTGGTCGCCTCTGCCGCCCGGCTGGCCGAGAATGCGGGCGACAAGCTGCTGCCTAGCCTTGCCACGATGCGCGAGACGGTCTGGCGCATGGCCGCCGTGCCGGACCAGCGGACGGGTGATCTGCTTTTGTGGGTGGATACGGTGGCGAGTCTCGAACGGCTGGCGCTCGGCCTTGGTATCGCGACGCTGGTGGCACTGGTGGCGGGGGTCGCCATCGGGATGCTGCCCTATGCCCGCGCGACCTTCGGCCCCTTCGTCGCGGCCCTGTCGATGGTGCCCCCCTTGGCGCTGCTGCCGATCCTGTTCATCGTTATGGGGCTGGGAGAGGCCTCCAAGATCGCCCTCATCGCCATCGGTGTGGCCCCGGTGATGATCCGCGACCTGGCGCTCAGGGTGCAGGAACTGCCGCGCGCACAGATGACCAAGGCGCAGACCCTTGGCGGGTCAAGCTGGCAGGTCGCTTTGCGGGTCGTCCTGCCGCAAGCCCTTCCGCGCCTGTTGGAGAGCGTGAAGCTGCAACTCGGCCCCGCCTGGCTGTTCCTGATCGCAGCCGAAGCGATTTCGGCCGAGGCGGGGCTTGGGTATCGCATCTTCCTTGTCCGCCGCTTCCTGTCGATGGACGTGATCCTGCCTTACGTCCTCTGGATCACCCTCCTTGCCCTTTTGATGAACTGGGCGCTGGAGACGATGCGCCGCCGCGCCTTTCCCTGGGCCGATCTGGAGGGGGCGTGATGCTGGCCGTGCAGAATGTCTGGAAAGAATACGGCGACCAGATCGTGCTGGAACGGATTGCCTTCGACATCGCGCCCCGGTCCTTCGTGGCGCTCGTTGGCCCCTCGGGCTGCGGCAAGACGACGTTCCTCAAGATGCTGCTGGGGGAAGAGGCGCCGACCCGTGGGAAAATCCTGCTGGACGGCGCGCCGCTTAAGGCAGAGCCGGGGCCAGACCGGGGCGTGGTGTTCCAGCGCTATTCGGTGTTTCCGCACCTGACCGCTCTTGGCAACGTCATGCTGGGGCTGGAGTTTTCGGGGGCGAGGCTAATGGGTCGGCTGTTCGGCCAACGCCGCCGCGCGGCCGAGGATGCCGCGCGGGCGATGCTGGCCGAGGTGGGGTTGGCAGGCGCCGAGGCGAAGTACCCCGCCCAACTGTCGGGGGGGATGCAGCAACGCCTCGCACTGGCGCAGGCCCTTGTCCTGCGGCCCCGCGTGCTCTTGCTGGATGAGCCCTTCGGCGCCCTCGACCCCGGCATTCGGGCCGAGATCCACGCCCTCATGCGCCGCCTCTGGCATGAGACGGACCTGACGGTGGTGATGGTGACGCATGACCTGTCCGAGGCGTTCACGCTGGCCACCCGCGTCATCGCCTTTGAACGCTTGCGGAACCGGCCCGAGGAGGCTGCGCGTTATGGCGCGCGCGTCACGCAGGATATCGAGGTCTGGCCCAAGCGCATCGCGGGCCAACCGAATGCGCGCGGGGACGACCCTGCGCGCCAATCGCCCCGCCGGGACGACCCGGCATTGACGGAGAAATCCGCATGATCCCCCACACGCCCCGGCAAGACATCGCCGCCAACCGCGAGCGCTATGAGGAGCACCAGCGCAAGGGCCTGACCCTTGCGCCCAAGGCCCTGCCCGACGCTTCCCCCCGCCCGCTCCCGCCCCTCGACCCCGCCCGTGTCCTGCATGTCGAGACCATCCCCGGCGACTGGTACTGGACCACGCGCTTGCGCCGGGGCGAGGCGTTGCGGGTCGCCCAGACCGGCGCCCATGCCGCCGTGGCGATGGTCTGCTGGCGGGCCGAGGATCCGTCGGAACGCCTCTGCCTGCCCGATACGGTCAAGGTGCAGTGGACGACCACGATCCGGAAGGGCAGGGCGCTGTTCTCCGAGTCCGGCCGCGTGCTGCTGTCCGTGATCGAGGATACTTCCGGTGCGCATGACGTTCTCGCCGGCGGCTCCGCCCCCGGCGGGAACGAGGCGACCTTTCCCGCCCGCCGGACCACACGCGAGAACCTGACGATGGCCGCGATGAAGATGGGCCTGACGAAGCGTGACCTGCCGATGGCGCTGACGCTGTTCGCCCCGGTGCGGGTGTCGCAGGACGGCACGCTTGGCTGGGACGGGACGGCGGCGCGCGGAGATGACACGGTGGACCTGCGGGCCGAGATGGACCTGCTCGTGGCGCTTTCGACCTGCGCCCACCCCCTCGACCCCGGGCAGGGGTCGGCGGCCATCACCGTGACCCGCTATCGCGCCCCCGAGCCCGGCCCCGATGACCCCTGCCTCACCGCGAGTGCAGAAGCGCAGCGCGGCTTTTCCAACACGATGGAGGCGCTGAAATGACCACCCTCCACACCCCCGAAACCGCCACCGACGACTTCTACATCCCAGCCGAGGCGCCCTTCTCCACCCTCATCCGTCAGGGCCAGACCGTCCGGCTGATCGACCTTCACGGCCAGCAGGCGGTCGATACCCTATTCTATAACGCCCACGACACGACCGAGCGCTACTCGGCACAGGACACGATCCGCGCCCAAGGCGCCGCCTATATCGGCGTCGGCACCAAGATCATGTCGAACGAGGGGCGCGTGATGGCCACCGTCACCGCCGACACCAGCGGCCGCCACGACACCTGCGCCGGCGCCTGTTCACGCGAGAGCAACACGGTGCGGTTCGGGGCGGATGCCGCTTACATGCACGCCTGCCGCGACAACTTCCTGATCGCGATGGCCCGCCACGGGATGGATGCGCGCGACATCGTGCCGAACATCAACTTCTTCATGAACGTGCCGATCAGCCCCGACGGGACGATGACCATCGTGGATGGCCTGTCGAAACCCGGCGACCATGTCGAGATGGTGGCGGCGATGGACCTGCTGCTGGTGATCTCGAACTGCCCGCAGGTGATGAACCCCTGCAACGGCTTTGACCCGACGCCCATCCGGGTGCTCGTCTGGGACGCGGAGGACTGACATGTTCACCCGTGTCCTGATCGCGAACCGCGGCGAGATCGCGCTGCGGATCGGCAGAACCTTGCGCCGGATGGGGGTGGAAGCGGTGGCCGTCTACTCGGACGCCGACCGGTTCACGCCGGGGGTGGTTCTGGCCGATTTGGCAGTGCGGATCGGCCCCGCACCCGCCGCCGAGAGCTATCTGCGCGTCGAGGCCATTCTTGATGCCTGCCGCAAGACGGGGGCAGAGGCGGTGCATCCGGGTTATGGCTTTCTGTCGGAGAATGCAGGCTTCGCCGAGGCTTTGGCGGCGGAGGGCATCACCTTCATCGGCCCCCGGCCCGAGCATCTGCGCGCCTTTGGTCTGAAACACACCGCGCGGGACCTGGCGCAGGCGGCGGGGGTGCCCTTGCTGCCGGGGTCGGGGCTGCTGGAGGAT
>CAZVIS010000293.1:0-4509 GCA_964627355.1 uncultured Rhodobacterales bacterium | reverse complement strand
CCGTGGACAGTGGCCTTTCGATGTGGGTGGTCTCGGACAACCTGCGCAAGGGCGCTGCCCTCAACGCCGTGCAGATCGCCGAGGTTCTGGGCAATCGCTGCCTGAAGAAGGGCTAGGCGAAAGGGGCATCCTTTTTTCGCGCGACGTGCCATGCTTGGCGCGTCGCCGGAAAGGATACCCTATGACCGAGACCGCCAATCCGCGTACCGCCGAGGCGAATGGCCCGCTCTGGGGTCACGCGGCCCGGGACTGGGCCGAGATCCAGGAAGGCAAGTTCGCCCTCGGCTATCACGCGGCCTTTGCGGCGGTCGGGGTCGGCCCCGGCACGCGGCTTCTGGACGTGGGTTGCGGGGCCGGGGGTGCGGCCCGGGTGGCGGCAGGGCTGGGGGCAACGGTCGCGGGCCTCGATGCCGCCGAGGCGTTGCTCGCCATCGCCCGCGAACGTCTGCCCGATGCCGATTTCCGCACCGGTGATCTTGAGGTGCTGCCCTTCCCCGATGCCGCCTTCGACGTGGTGACCGGCTTCAACGCCTTCCAGTTCGCGGGCAATCCGGCGGCGGCGCTGACCGAGGCGCGGCGCGTGACCCGCGCCGGGGGCCGCGTTGTCGTGATGACGTGGAGCCCGCCCGAAGGCATGCCTGCCGCCTCTGTCGTGTCGGCGCTGAAGGGGATTCTGCCGCCGCCGCCGCCCGGCGCGCCCGGTCCCTTTGCCCTGTCCGACGAGGCGCGGCTGCGCGCCTTTGCCGAAGAGGTGGGGCTGCGGCCGCTGTCGGTGCAGGACGTGGATTGTCCCTGGCTCTATCCCGACGAGGCGACGGCGTTGCGCGGCCTTGGCGCGGCGGGCATTGCGGCACGGGCCGCCGCCATCGCCGGGCGCGCGGCCGTCGATGCGGCCTTTGCGGCCGCAATCGCCCCGTTCCGGCGGGCGGACGGGACTTACCTGATCGGCGCGCGCTGCCGGATCCTGGTTGCCAAACCCGCCTGACGCCTCACGGCTGGACGCGGATCCACTTGGCCCCCGTGCCGCCCGCGTGGTACCCCGCCCCGGTCAGCGCCGAGCGCAAGGCTGCCGCCTCGACGCAACCGCCGCAGCTTTGCGTCAGGTCGGCCAGCGTCTCTTGGGCCCGCACCGGCTCGCCACGGGCGAGGAACAACAGCCCCTGTTCGGCCAGCGCGGCGGGATTGCCCGGATCCAGCGCCAGCGCGCGCCGCAGGCTTTCCGATGCGGCGTCCAGCCGGGCAAGCCGCCGCTCCGTCCGGCCGAGCAGCGTCCAGACGGCTGGATCCTGCGGTGTGGTGCGCGACAGGCCGGACAGCGCAGCATGCGCGGCGTCAAAACGACCCGCATCCAGAAGCGCCCGCGCATCGGCCAGCGTCACCGGGCGTGGTGCAGCCGGTTTCTGCGCCGGTGGAACGTACCGCTTGACCGGGTACACGCGACGGTCCGCGCAATAATGTCCGCCCCGGTAGCACTTCGGGTCGTCCTGCGCGTGCGGTGCGGGGTCGGGGATCGTGACAAAGCCCAAGGGGCGGTTCGGCCAGCCTTCTGCGCCGGCCGTCCCCGCAAGAAGCGCGGCGAACATTAGCGAGGCAAGGGCGCGGGCAACCTTCACCGCATATGTCCCGATGGTGAGCCGTTCCGCAAAGATGCCCTGCGCCGGTGCATCGGTCCATCCCCCGCCCATCACGTTGTGCAGAGCAGGGCCGTCAGGCGACAACCTGATGTGCGGCAAGGAACGCCGCAACCTGCGCCAGTCCCGCACGCAACACCTCGGTCTCGCAGGCATAGCCGATGCGGACCGTGCCCTCCTCGCCGAACACCTCGCCCGGCACGAAGAGAACCCCCGTCTCGGCCAGCAGCGCCGCGCAGAACACCCGGCTTGGCATCGGCAGCCCATAGCGCAGCAGGGCCACCGTTCCCGCCTGCGGCCGGACGAAAGAGACCCCCGGCGTCGCCGCAACCCAAGCATCCAGCACCGCCAGATTCTCCCGCACCAGGGCTCGGCTCCGGGCTAGCACCCGGTCCGCCGATTGCAGGGCAAGCGTCGCCAGATGGTCGTCGATCATGCCAACGCTGATCGTGGAATAGTCGCGGTGGTGGCTGACCGCCTCGATCACCTCGGGCGGCCCCGCCACCCATCCCAAGCGCAGCCCCGCCAATGAGAACGCCTTGGACATGCCGCAGGTGGAAATCCCCTTCTCGTACAGGTCGGCCATCGCGGGCATCGGCCCGCCCTCCTGTTCCGTCCCGCGATAGACCTCGTCGCACAGGACCCAAGCCCCTGCCGCCCGCGCGATCCCCGCAATCCGCTCCAGCCCCGCCCGCCCGATCAGCGCGCCGGTCGGGTTGTTGGGATTGGTCAGCGTGACAAGCCGAGTCCCGGGCGTCACCATCGCCTCCAGTGCGTCCAGATCCGGCAACCAGCCGTCGCTTTCCCGCAACCGCAACTCGACCACCTCCGCACCCAGGCTCGCGGGGATCGAGGTATGCTGCTGATAGGTCGGCACGATGGAAACCACCCGGTCACCCCGCGCCACCAGCGCCTGATGCACCAGATGGTTCGCCCCGATGGTGCCATGCGTGACAATGACGTCGTCTGGCCCCTGCCGGTCATAGAGCGCGGCAATCGCCGCGCGCAGCGCCTCCGACCCCCGGATCGCGCCATAGGTCAGGCGCATCGGCAGGACTGCGTCCAGGGCCCGCTCATTCCGCCCGGTCAGCGCCAGCAACTCCGCCACCGTCATCGAATGCACGCAGGTCTCGGCAAGGTTGAACGCGCAGTCCGTTTCATACGCGTTCATCCAGATCTCGACGCCAAAGGGATCAATATGCATGGGCAGCCTCCTGTTGCCGTCAGCCTAAAGGGGCCGCCGCAAAAGCCCAACCCCCGAGGCGATCATCCAGACCGTCAGCGCCAGATATCCCGCAATCGCCATCATCCCGAAGGCATCGCCCGGCAGCCCCACCGCCAGCGCCACCCCCTCCTGCGCGCCACCAAGGATCAGCCCGGCGGTCAGCGCCCCCAGCCACGCCACCCGCCGCCCCTCGCGCCCCTGCATCGCCGCCATCAGCCCCACATGCAGCGCGGTCAGCGTCATCCCCAGATGCTCGCCGATGGCCACCCCAGCGTAGGCGTGGAACGCCGCAAAGCCCGCCACGTCGCCGGTGCGGGCGAACTCGGGCACCACCATCACCCACCGCAAAAGCCCCATCCCCTGCGTCGCGCCCGCCAGCGCCCCGGCAATCGCCGCCGCCACCGCCAGCCCCGCCATCCGCGCCATCCGCTCGCCCTCCAGCGCATGCGCCATCGACACCGGCACGAAGGCCAGCGCAGCAACTGCAAAGGCATGCCAGGTCAGCACCAGCCCCGGCCCCCCGGCAGCAAAGGCCGTCAGCACCTCGGCCCCCGGTTGTCGCAGGATCGCCGGATAGTCGAAGACAGTGGCCAGCCGCGCATAGGGCAGGTTGAACGCCACGGCGAGGGCGATGAGCGAAAAGGGGGCAAGGCGCGGCATGTTGTCCTCTGGAGTATGTCACTTGTGGGTGACATACTCGGCCTCGCTATCTCCTTCAAGCAATAAGTCACCAGTCGGAGACAAAAGGGCCCGCCTATGCTCCAGCCCCGCAACCGCGACTATACCCGCGCCCGTATACTCGACGCAGGCCTCGCCCATCTGGGGGACGAGGGCTACGGCCCCTTTGGCGACAATGGCGTGGCGCGGCGGGCAGGCTGCGACAAGAAGCTGATCTACCGCTATTTCGACGGGATGGAGGGGCTGACCGCCGCCATGGGCGAGGCGGTCGCCGACCGTCTGGTCGAGGCGCTGGAACCGGCGCTCCTGCCGCCGCCCGCCAGCTATGCCGCGCTGGTCGAGCGTCTGGCGCTGGCGCTGCTTCAGCATCTGTGGGGCAATGCGGCATGGCGCCAGCTCAAGGTGCTGGAACTGACCGCGCCCTCGGCGGCGACGGATGCCTTCCGCACGGCGCGGGCGCGGGCGCTGGCCGACTGGATGACCCGGGCCCGGGGGGCGCTTCCCTTGCCCGAGGCCGACGTGCCTGCGCTCAACGCGACCCTGATCGCGGCGGTCGAGGGGCTGGCCGTCCTCGGCCCGGCCGGGATGGACCCCGACGATCCCGCGACGCGGGACCGGCTGCAGGGCGCGCTGCGGCAGATCGTTGCAGCGGCCTATCGCGGATAGCTCAGAACCGTTCGGCCCGCAGCACCTGCGCCTCGGTCACGCTGACCACGCCGATGTGACGTTCCACCACCGCAAAGGCCGCGTCGAGCAGCGCATCCAGCCGTTCGGGCCGGATCAGGCACACCACCGCCACCATCCCTGACCGCCCCACCTGCCCCTCGCGCGTCCATTGCCCCGACCGCCCCGACCCGCCCAGAACCGGCAGCACCGTGAACCCGGTGACGCCCGCCGCCACCAGCGCCTGTGTCAGCCGCCGCTCCATCGGCGCCTCGATGATGATTTCCACACGTTTCGCGGGATGGGTCTGCA
>CAZVIS010000292.1:0-4513 GCA_964627355.1 uncultured Rhodobacterales bacterium | reverse complement strand
AGGTGCCCTTCATCGCCTATCACATGCCCTTCCCGGCCATGGGCTATGTCGAGGCGCGCGAGGACTGGTTCCGCTATGTTCCCGCGACCTACCAGATGATGCTGAACGGCTAAGGGCAAAGGCCCGGCGCCCTTAGGGTGCCGGGCAGCCCACCACCTCGATCACTCTGTCCCGGCCAAAAACTGTAACAACGATGGCATCGCGGGACAGGGCAAAGGGGGCGGCGGTCGGACCGACCATCTCGGTCACGGCCGTAAGATGGCGCCCTTCACGGTGAACGATCGTCTGATCGACCCATACGCCGGGCTGACCGGGTTCGATCACCACGGTTTCTTCGCCCCCCGTGGACGGCAGCGCCAGATGCGCCTCGACACGCAGGCCGTCCTTGACAGGCGTGACCGCGCAATGGATTGAGGTCACGCCCGCCTCGGTCCCTGGCTCGGGCAAGTTTGCAAGGGCGGCGCTGATCGCAAGCTGCGGCTTTCCCGGGCCCTCGATCGTGGTGTCGAAGGTCAGCGACGCAGGCACGCAGATATCGCGGCAAACCCCTATCTCGACCCCGCCACGCAGACGCACCGGACGAGAGGGATCGCGCGGTGTGATCTCGATCGGCAACACCACATCGCCCGAATAGCCGATGGTTGTCAGCCCGTTGAGCGTAAACACATGCGGCGCGGGCCAATGAACTTGGACTGAAGCCACATTGTCCGACCGTGACCAGTCAAAGGACGGCGGAATACCAGCGTCGCCGGGCGCACGCCAGTAAGTCTTCCATCCGGGGGCCAGCTGAAAGTGCAGGCCTGCCATTTGCCCCTGCGTGCCCGTTTGCCAGCCGTGCAGGATTTCGCCCCGGACCAACGGGTCTTCGGCCAGGGCCGGCGCTGCAGCAAGGACGGAGAGACAGAAGAGGATCGCATTTTTCATGGCACATGACATAGGGGATTGCCCCAAGCGCGGACAATCACTTTGCAGCGATGCAGTGACACCGTTGCGGCATTGCCTCGGCACTCTTGAGCGTGCGGCGCACTGCCTCCATATCTGGACGGCGGAGAGGGCGCGGATGCAGCTTTACGGGAACTTCCTGATCGCAATGCCCGGTCTGGGTGACCCCCGGTTCGAGCGGTCGGTCATTCTGGTCTGCGCGCATTCGGCGGAAGGGGCGATGGGGCTGATCGTCAACAAGGCGATGCCGGACCTCAGCTTTGCCGGACTTCTGGACCAGCTGAAGATTCCGCGTGGCCCCGAGGGGCGTGACATCCGCGTGCATTTCGGCGGACCGGTGGAGCGGGGACGTGGCTTCGTGCTGCACTCGCCGGACTACCGGGCTGGCCGCACCGGCACGATGGACATCGCCGGACGCTTCGGCATGACGGCGACGCAGGATATCCTTGGCGCGCTGGCCCGCGGCACCGGGCCCAAGGCCGCGATCCTGGCCCTTGGCTACTCCGGCTGGGGGCCCGGGCAGCTGGAGGCAGAGATTGCCCGCAACGACTGGCTGACCGCCGAGGCCGCGCCAGATCTGGTGTTTTCGGACGACGACCGGGGCAAGTGGGCGGCGGCCCTGCGGTCCATGGGGGTTGACCCCCTCAGCCTGTCGGCGACGCCGGGCCGCGCCTGACCTGCGGCTTCACGGTCCGATCACTGCGCAGTCCATCGCCCGGGCCGCAAGCCGCTGGCAGGCAAGCGCGGCCTGATCCTCGGTCAGCCCCAGGACCGTGGCGTCATAGCCGCCACCCTTGGCCACCACCTTGCGCAGGCCGTCCCCGAGGGAATGCCCCTCGGTCAACACGGTGCGCGTCAGGACACGCTCTGCCGCCCCGCGCGAGGGCAACTGGCCAAGACTGACCCCCCAATTCCGCCCGCCCGAAGTGGACAGGCGGGTGATGACTTCGGGTTCGCCTTCGGCCACCGGCGCAGGCAACGGGCGCAGCACCGGCATGGGGGCGGGTGCGGCCAGCGCGACAATGGTCGTCTCGTCCGGCATTTCGGGAACTTGGGGCAGATCCTCGGGTGCGACGATCGCAAAGGGCAGGGCCTCGTCTGACGGCGCGGCTGCGACCAGCAAGGGCTCGGCTTCGGCGACGGGCAACTCGCCAACCTGTTGCGCTGCCGCTGCAGGAGCAACGACGTTGCCATCCGCATCCACGACGGCAAAGGGCAACGCGTCACCGGGAGCCTGCGGGTCCGCGGCGCCCTGGGCCGCCGATTCTGCGTCCTGAACGGGAGGCGGCAGTGTTTCGGCATCGGATGTGGCGGTCGCCAGGTTCGCGGGCCGCGCGGCCGGGGTAACGGCCGTCATCCCCAGGGCTGCGGCATCTTCGGCGCTGGCGATGGCAAAGGGGGCAGCCTCCTCGGCCGCTGTGGCTGCCGCGACAGCATCGTCAATCGTGGATTGCAGCGCTCCGACCATCGCCGCCGCTGCCTCTGCATCGGCATTCGCCGGGGGCGCCGCTTCGGCCAGCGCAAGGGGCGCAGGTTCGCTGCCCGGGCGGGCACGGGGACGGGGCGAGGACTTCATGACCGTCGAGATGCGGATCGTCTTGCCGGTGGCGCCCGCCTGCCCCTCGCTGTCGGCCAGTAGATCGGGCACCTCGGGCGGCAGGTCGGCGGGTTCGGGCTTCTGCACCTTTGCGTTGGCCGGGGCCTCGCCAAAGCCGATGTCCATCAGTTCCATCATCTTGGCATTGCGCTGCGCGGTCGAGGTGCCGCCAAAGACCGTGGCGATGATGCGCTTCTTCCCGCGCTCGGCACTGGCCGTCAGGTTGAAGCCGGCCGCAACGGTGTAGCCGGTCTTGATCCCGTCAGCACCCTTGTAGCCGTCGAGGAAGCGGCGGTTGGTGTTGGCCACCTGCGCCATCCCCGCATCCGCCGTCCGGCGCGAAAAGATGTTGTAATACTGCGGGAAATCATAGAACAGCCGCCGCCCCAGGACCGACATGTCGCGCGCGGTGGACAGGTGCCCCGGCGCGGTCAGGCCGTTGGCGTTCTTGAAGGTCGAGCTCTTCATGCCAAGCGCCTTCGCCGTCCGGTTCATGCGTGCGGCAAATTTTGCCTCGCTCCCTGACAGCGCATCGCCGATGGCCGAGGCCGCGTCGTTGGCCGACTTTACCGCCGCCGCCCGGATCAGGTAGCGCAGCGCGATACGCTGCCCGGCCCGCAGGCCAAGCCGCGACGGCGGCTGCGCCGCTGCGTTCTTGGACACCGTCACCATGGTGTCGAGCGAGATCTCCCCCCGCTCGATCGCATCGAACGCGATGTAGAGCGTCAGCATCTTGGTCAGCGAGGCGGGGTGCAGCCGGGTTTCCGCGTTCCGCGCGTACAGCGTCTCGCCCGTCCGCGCGTCCATCACATGGGCCGCAAAGGGGGCGGCGCGCGAGGGCAAGGACGACAGGGCCGCAAATGCGGTTATCGCCAGAAAGAACAGAAAAATGCGGAGAATCTGCCGCGTGAGCATGGCCACGTCGCCCGTTCCTTCTGCCTGTCTTCAGGCATGTCCCGGATGTTTCCGGTGGCATGCCAACTGCCTCGGATCGAAGGCTAGCACGGAAGGACTGCGCGGGAAAAGCCCCGCAATTCAATGGGTTTTCCTTTCCGCTTCATGTGGCGATGTTGCCGCAGGGCAGATTTTGCGGACGGCTTGCCGCGAACCGCTAGGGCTGGTCGAACTGCGCAAGGAATCCCGGCAGGGCACCCAGATCGGGCAGCGCGGCAAAGCGCGCATGGCCCTGCGGCGGCTCGGCGTGTTCCAGCGCCCAAGTGAGGTCATGGGGCACATGCACGGCCCAACCGCCGACGGCAAGGACCGGCAAGACATCGGATTTCAGCGAGTTGCCGACCATGACGGCCCGTTCCGCGCCCGCACCATGCCGCTCGAAAAGGCGCGCATAGACGTCGGGGGTCTTGTCCGAGACGATCTCGACTGCGTGGAACAGATCGCCGAGACCGGATTGCGCCAGCTTGCGCTCCTGGTCAAGAAGGTCGCCCTTGGTGATCAGGACAACGCGGAACCGCGATGCCGCCATCTCGACCGCAAGGCGGGCGTGTGGCAGAAGCTCGACCGGATGGCGCAGCATCTCGCGCCCCGCCGCCATGATCTCGGCGATGACGGGGGCGGGGACGCGGCCTTCGGTCACCTCGATTGCCGTCTCGATCATCGAGAGGACGAACCCCTTGATGCCGAAACCGTAATGTCCAAGGTTTCGCCGCTCGGCCTCTAGCAGGCGCGTGGCCAGATCGCCGGGCGGCGCGTGGTCGGCGAGCAACGCCTCGAAGCGCTCTTGCGTCAGGCGGAAAAAGGTCTCGTTCTGCCAGAGCGTATCGTCGGCATCAAAGCCGATGGTCGTGATTGCGGTCATGCCGGGACCTTGCCCGCAGCAGGCGCGGCGCACAATCCCACCCCCCTTTCCGCAAGGACAAAATCAGTTATATTGTTGCGCATGCGTCCAACCCCGAATCCTCTGCGCCAGGAGCATCGCCCCTTGTCAGTCCAGCCTTTCCTCATGGCCGCCAAGCA
>CAZVIS010000291.1:0-4514 GCA_964627355.1 uncultured Rhodobacterales bacterium | reverse complement strand
CGGTCGGGCAGGATGTAATGCACCCGCACCACGTCATCGAAGGTGCAGCCCGCCTCGGCCAGCGCGCGGGCGATATTGGCCAGCGTGTTGCGGCACTGATCCTCGACCCCCTCTGGCAGGGTCATCGTGGCATAGTCATAGCCCGTGGTGCCGGACACGAAAACCCAGCCATCGACGACCACCGCCCGGGAATAGCCGATGGTCGCCTCGAAGGTGGAGCCGGAGGAGATTTGGCGTTTCATTTCGCGCTGGTACCCCGCATCTTCAATCCCCTTCATAAAGCACGAAGGCGAGACCTGTTGGCGGAGAGTAGACCTGTATCTCCCGGTTTCCACCTGGACGACCTAAACTAGCTATCCACCACCCCCCCGGTTCTGCAACGGCGTTCGCAAGTCGCGCATAGAGGTCGGCCCCGAATGCGTTGTAGCAGGTTGCCCAAGGTCCATCGCCATCGGGAGGCTCCAAGGGCGGCCCCGGCGTTTCGATCCATTCGCCGCCGAAGGCATATGCAGGATCAACGTGAGGTGGGGTTCCCGGACCAAGGCTCGGTGCGGGTGGGTCGCGCAGTGCGTCCGGAGCGAGCTCGACGATTGCGAAGGTGCAGTCGATACCCTCGACGTTGTATCGCCGCGATACAATTACCCGATCATAGGGCACAACGCCGTCAAAGACGCGGCCCGCATAAAGCCTATTGTCTGCAAAGGTGGACAACTTCAAAACCGCAACGAAAAAGGCCGGCACCCCCAACAGGATGCCGACCCCGATGATAACCCTGCGGAATGCCCGCACAGGCAATTACGCCGTAGCGATCTTCTGCTTTTTCGTGGTCTCGGTGTGGACGAGCAGCGGCTTGGCGCCGTTGTTCACGGCCTCTTCGTTCACCACGACCTCATGCACGCCTTCCATGCCCGGCAGTTCGAACATGGTATCCAGAAGGATATCCTCCATGATCGACCGCAGGCCCCGCGCGCCCGTCTTGCGCTTGATCGCCCGCTTGGCGATGGCGGCGAGGGCATCGACGGTGAAGGTCAGGCCGACCCCCTCGATCTCGAACAGGCGCTGGTACTGTTTCACCAGCGCGTTCTTCGGCTCGGTCAGGATGGTGATGAGCGCGGCCTCATCAAGGTCGGTCAGCGTGGCGATCACCGGCAGACGGCCGACGAATTCGGGGATCAGGCCGAATTTCAGCAGATCCTCGGGCTCCAGTTCCTTGAAAAGCTCGCCTGCGCCGCGCGCATCGGGGTCCTTCACTTCGGCGCCGAAGCCGATCGAGGTGCCCTTGTTGCGCTGCGCGATGATCTTCTCCAGCCCCGCAAAGGCGCCGCCGCAGATGAAGAGGATGTTGGTCGTGTCCACCTGCAGGAATTCCTGCTGGGGATGCTTGCGTCCGCCCTGCGGGGGGACCGACGCGATGGTCCCCTCCATGATCTTCAGAAGCGCCTGCTGCACGCCCTCACCCGACACGTCGCGGGTGATCGAGGGGTTGTCGGACTTGCGGGTGATCTTGTCCACCTCGTCGATGTATACGATCCCGCGCTGCGCCCGTTCGACGTTGTATTCGGAGGCCTGGAGGAGCTTGAGGATGATGTTCTCGACATCCTCGCCCACATAGCCCGCCTCGGTCAGCGTGGTGGCATCGGCCATCGTGAAGGGCACGTCCAGAATCCGGGCCAGCGTCTGGGCGAGCAAGGTTTTGCCACAGCCTGTGGGGCCGATCAGCAGAATGTTCGACTTTGACAGTTCGATGTCCGACTTCGACGAATGGTTCAGCCGCTTGTAGTGGTTGTGCACCGCGACCGAGAGCACCCGCTTGGCATGGATCTGGCCGATGACGTAGTCGTCCAGCACCTTGCAGATGTCGCGCGGCGTCGGCACGCCATCGGACGACTTGAGCCCCGTGCTCTTCGTCTCTTCACGGATGATGTCCATGCACAGTTCGACGCATTCGTCGCAGATGAACACGGTCGGCCCCGCGATCAGCTTGCGAACCTCGTGCTGGCTCTTGCCGCAGAACGAGCAGTAGAGCGTATTCTTGCTGTCGCTACCCGAATTCGTTGCCATGCGTCGCCTCTGCCTGCGCCCCGGACCGGAGGCGTTCGGGGAAGTCTAGGCCAAGGCCCGCGCCTCCACAATCAGAAATCCCCCCCTGTCGCCGGGGGGGAAACGGTGTCATTTCGCCGTGTCGTCCATCTTGGGCCGCGCGGCCATCACCTCGTCGATCAGACCCCAGGCCTTGGCCGCATCCGCCGACATGAAGTTGTCCCGTTCCAGCGCCGCCTCGACCTTTTCGTAAGGATTGCCGGTGTGATGAACGTAGATTTCGTTGAGGCGGCGCTTGAGCTTTTCGGTCTCGCGCGCGTGGATCAGGATGTCGGTCGCCTGCCCCTGATAGCCGCCCGAGGGCTGGTGGACCATGACGCGGCTGTTGGGCAGCGAGAAGCGCATACCCTTTTCGCCCGCCGTCAGCAGCAGGGACCCCATGCTCGCCGCCTGCCCGATGCAGACCGTGCTGACCTTGGGCTTGATGTACTGCATCGTGTCGTAGATCGAGAGACCGCTCGTCACCACGCCGCCGGGGCTATTGATGTACATGCTGATCTCCTTGGACGGGTTCTCCGCCTCGAGGAACAGCAGTTGCGCCACGATCACCGTCGCCATCTCGTCATGCACGGGACCCGCGACGAAGATGATCCGCTCTTTCAGCAGGCGCGAGAAAATGTCGTAGCGGATCGAACCCCGCGCGTTCGTCTCCTCGACCGTGGGAATGATGAAGGCTTTGAACAGATCGACCGGGTCTCGCATGGCATCCGCCTCTTTCATGTGGGGGAAGGGACTACGCTGTGGGTATTGCCAGAGTCTTAGTGGGGCGCGCCGGGGGCCGCAAGGGCACCACCCGGCAAATGCCCATGGATTGGGTGGCAAGACTGTCCGCTTGCCTGCCATCCGCGCCCAACCTATGCTCAGCGTGATCCACGGAGCCACCACATGTTGCGCAGCCGTCTGCCCCCCTTCGTCAGCGCGCACTACGAGTGCCACGAGTGGAAGCACGCCAGCGCGATCCTGACGCAGGATTTCCCCGAAGAATGGGCGGATCTTTGCGACCTTCTATCCAGCTTTCGTTTACGAAAGTCGTGGATTATCACCGGAGGTGGCAACAAATCACGCCTGTCGGACGCCATCGACGGCTTCCTGGGCCAGCGGGGATGGGCCGAGACGAAGTTCCAGACCGCGATCGAGGTGGACGGCGTGCGGCTCGACTCGCCTACGCACAAGGTCGACTGCTTCAAGAACGGGATCGCGCTCGAGATCGAGTGGAACAACAAGGACCCCTTCTTCGACCGCGACCTGAACAACTTCCGCTTGCTGTTCGACCTGCGCGTCATCAGCGTCGGCATCATCATCACCCGTTCCGACGAACTTCAGGACATTTTTAACGACTTGGGCCGAGGCTCGTCCTATGGGATGTCCACGACCCACATGTCCAAGCTTCTGCCCCGGATTCGCGGTGGCGGGGGGGCGGGCTGCCCGCTCTTGGTCTTCGGGATCACGAAGGCGCTTTATGTAGAGGATACGGAATGACCAGCGCGTCGGACGATCTTCTGGCCCGGGCGGGCAAGACCCGCTTTGCCACCGTGCTGGCCGACCCGCCCTGGCAGTTCCAGAACCGCACCGGAAAGATGGCGCCAGAACACCGCCGCCTGTCGCGCTATCCCACGATGGGCCTGCGCGAGATCTGCGACCTGCCGGTGCAGGCGATCGTCGCGGACACGGCGCACCTTTACCTTTGGGTGCCGAATGCCCTTTTGCCAGAGGGGCTGAAGGTCATGGAAAACTGGGGATTTTCCTACAAAAGCAACATTATCTGGTACAAGGTTCGCAAGGATGGCGGCCCCGACCGACGCGGTGTCGGCTTCTACTTCCGCAACGTGACCGAGGTGCTGCTCTTCGGCGTGCGCGGCAAGAATGCTCGCACCATGACCCTCGGCCGCACGCAGGAAAACATCATCTCGTCGCAAAAGCGCGAGCACAGCCGCAAGCCGGATGAGCAATATGCGTTGATCGAGGGGTGCAGCCCCGGCCCCCGGATCGAGCTTTTCGCGCGCGGCCCCCGGGTGGGCTGGACCGTCTGGGGCAACCAGTCGGACGACTATACCCCCACCTGGGCCACCTATTCCAACCACTCGCAGGCGGAGGTAATCCCCCTGCCCCGCCGCAAGGGCTGACGGTCAGACCCGCTCGACCTGCCGCTCGAGCGCCATCAGGCCGATGCGGCGCCCTGTCGTGCCGTCGAAAAGGTGCAGAGAGGCGGGTGCGAAGGTAAGGCCGACCTCATCGCCCTCGGCCAGCGCCAGTTTCTCGGTGGACAGGACCGTAACCGGAATATCCTCGATCTTCAGGTGGTACTCGCGGCCAGACCCAAGCTCTTCGGCAAAGTCGAAGCGGGCGGTCAGAGTGGCGCCCGCGACCGGGCCAAGGGCCAGCTGTTCGGGCCGCAGGCCCACCTGAACCAGCGT
>CAZVIS010000290.1:0-4517 GCA_964627355.1 uncultured Rhodobacterales bacterium | reverse complement strand
CGCCTGCCAGGGGGCAGGCAGGCGCGGGCCGGAACGCTTTGGCGTCCCGGCCGGGTAAGCGGCACCGTACCGCGTGGCAGAGGCAATGGCCTCTGCCATGGGGGCGTTTCGCTTGGGCGCCCAGCCATGCGCCCCGTGCATGCCCGTGCGGCGCCACCTTCATTGCCCGCCTGACGGGAATGGTTTAAGGCCAAACCACTTCGTCAGGGAGGACGGCATGGCGGCGCAGAACTTCGACATGGTGGTGATCGGCGCAGGCCCCGGCGGCTATGTCGCGGCGATCCGGGGGGCGCAACTGGGGCTTAAGGTCGCGATCGTGGAACGCGAGAACCTCGGCGGCATCTGCCTCAACTGGGGCTGCATCCCGACCAAGGCGCTGCTGCGGTCAGCCGAAGTGTTCCACCTGATGCACCGGGCCAAGGACTTTGGCCTGTCCGCCTCGGGCATGTCCTTTGACCTCTCTGCCGTCGTCGCCCGCTCTCGCGGCGTCGCCAAGCAGATGGAGGCGGGGGTCAAGCATCTGATGAAGAAGCACAAGATCACCGTCTTCATGGGCGTGGCGACGCTGACCGGGGCGACGTCGGTCTCGGTCAAGACCGAGAAGGGCGAGGAAACCCTGACCGGCAAGGCCGTCGTCATCGCCACCGGCGCCCGCGCGCGGGAGTTGCCGGGGCTGGAGGCGGACGGCGATCTCGTCTGGTCCTATCGCCATGCGCTTGTGGCCAAGCGGATGCCGAAGAACCTGCTGGTGATCGGCTCCGGCGCCATCGGGATCGAATTCGCGTCCTTCTTCAATACCATGGGCGCCAAGACCACCGTGGTGGAGGTGATGGACCGCATCCTGCCTGTCGAGGATGCCGAGGTTTCCGCCTTTGCCAAGAAAGCCTTCGTGAAGCAGGGCATGACGATCCTCGAGAAATCCGGGGTCAAGAAGCTGGACCGCAAGCCGGGCGTCGGCGTCACCGCGCATATCGAGACGGGCGGGCAGGTCGTACAGCAGGAGTTCGACACGGTGATTTCCGCCGTGGGGATCGTCGGCAATGTCGAAGGGCTGGGGCTGGAGGCTGCGGGTGTTCGCGTCGAACGCACCCATGTGGTGACGGACGAGTACTGCCGCACAGGCGTCCCGGGCCTTTACGCCATCGGCGACATCGCGGGTGGGCCGTGGCTCGCGCACAAGGCGATGCACGAGGGCGTCATGGTGGCCGAGCTGATCGCGGGCGGGCATCCCCATGCGACGAACCCCGCCGCCATCGCGGGCTGCACCTATTGCCACCCGCAGGTCGCCTCGGTCGGTCTGACCGAAGAGAAGGCCCGCGCGGCGGGGCACGAGGTCCGCGTTGGCAAGTTCCCCTTCATCGGCAACGGCAAGGCGGTGGCGCTTGGCGATGCCGAGGGCTTCGTCAAGACCGTGTTCGATGCGAGGACGGGAGAGCTTCTGGGCGCCCACATGATCGGGCCGGAAGTGACCGAGCTGATCCAGGGCTATGTCATCGGCCGCAAGCTGGAGACGACAGAGGCCGACCTGATGGAGACGGTCTTCCCGCATCCGACGCTGAGCGAGGCGATGCACGAGGCGGTGCTGGACGCCTATGGCAAGGCGCTGCATTTCTGAGGAGGCAAGGGGGGGCATGCCCCCCCTTGGACCCCCTGTCGCGTGACGCCGGGCCGTGGCGCGGGTGGCCCTAGGGGGCCAGCCCCCTCGGCCCGTTCCGGGCCTCACCCCCGGGGTACTTTTGCAAAAGTGAAGGGGAAAGGATGCGGGCCGTGCTGATCGTTCTGGCGGTGTGGTTGGCAGGCCTGGGGGCGGCGGCGCAGTTTGCCAAGGTCTCGATGGCCTATGACCTGCTGGCGCTGCGCTACGCGGATCAGGGGCCGCTGGCGATGGCCTGGATGGTGTCGGTCGTGGGGCTGGTTGGGCTGGTGTTCGGCACCACGGCGGGGCTGATCGTGGCGCGGACGGGGCCGCGGCGGGCGGTGGTGGCAGGGCTGGTTCTTGGGGCCGTCGTGTCTGCGGTGCAGGCGCTGCTGCCCGCCTATCCGGTGATGATGGGCCTCCGCGTGCTGGAGGGCGTGTCGCATCTGGCGATTGTCGTCGTGGGGCCCACGGCGATTGCGGCGGTGGCGGGGGGGCGGCATCTGGGGCTGGCGATGACGCTGTGGTCCACCTTCTTTGGCCTGACCTATGCGGTGCTGGCAGTGCTGGCGCCGCCGGTTCTGGCCGCGGGCGGGGTGGCGGGGCTCTTCGGGGGGCATGCAGTCTGGATGGGGGCTTCGGCCCTGATGCTCGGGCGGCTTTTGCCGCCTGATCCGGCCCCGCCGCCGCGTGCCTCTGGCGGGCTGATCGCCCAGCATGTGGCAATCTATGCAAGCCCGCACGTTGCTGCGCCCGCCCTGGGTTTCGTATTCTATACAGCGGTTTACGTGGCGATGCTCACCCTGCTGCCACCGCTTCTGCCAGAGGGGCTGCGGCTGGCGGTCGCCACGGGGATGCCGCTGGTGTCCATCGCGTTGTCGCTGACCTTCGGCGTCTGGGCGCTGCGGCATGTCTCGGCGGTGACGCTGGTGATCGGGGGTTTTGCGCTGGCGGCGCTGGGGGCGATGATCTTCTGGGTGGGGCTTGGGCAAGGGGCCGTGATGGCGGTCGGCGCGCTGGTGATGATGGGGGCGCTCGGCCTCGTGCAGGGGGCGAGCTTTGCGGCGATCCCGGCCTTGAACCCCGCGACCGAGGATCGGGCGCGCGCCTCCGGCGCTATCGCGCAACTGGGGAACGTGGGGACGACGACGGGGACGCCGCTGCTGGCCTGGATGCTGGCGGGCATGGGTCCTGCGGGCATCGCGGCCTTTGCCCTACCGCTCTGTGCGGGCGGGATCGGGATGCACCTGTGGCTGGCGGGGCGGCGCGCGGCTAGTCGCAGCCGCCCAGGATCGCCGACAACGCGGTAACGGTGCGCGCGTCCTTGGTCGCGCCCTGTTCCCGCAGGAAATCGGCCTGCATCCGGTAGGCCTCGGCCTCGAGCACCCCCTCGCAGACGTTCAGCCTGTTGCCGCGTGCTTGGGCGAAATGCACCAGTTCGTGCAAGAGAAAGCTCTGCCCCCAGGCGTTTGTCAAATCGAGGTCGGGCGCAATCTCGATGGTCCGCGTCGCCGGGTCAAAGGCCCCGGCCTGTGACCGCAGGCCCCCCACCGGCAGGGCACGGCCAATCGCCGGGCAGGCGGTTGCCGGGGGGTCGCCCGTCACCGCGACGATCCGCGCGTCGAGGTCAAGGGCCAGTGTGCAGAGCGCGTCCTCTGCCGCAGCGGAAGAAGCGCAGAGGATGAGGGCCATGCTTCGCAGAAATGTCATGAAACCGATACTGAACCATCACGCGAGCTTCGCAAAGATGATTTTCGCGCCGATGCATACCTGATTCTCTGGCGAAGTTCACCGAATGTTCACGATTTCGGATTGGAGACTCACGCGCGCCCGCCTATGTGTAGCCATTCCATCCGGGGGCGGGTCATGGCGGAAGCGAAGTTCATCGAGGTTCGGGGCGCGCGCGAGCACAACCTCAAGTCCATCGACGTGGACATTCCCCGCGACCAGTTCGTTGTAATCACGGGGCTTTCCGGTTCGGGCAAGTCCTCGCTCGCCTTCGACACGATCTATGCGGAAGGCCAGCGCCGCTATGTGGAATCGCTGAGCGCCTATGCCCGGCAGTTCCTCGACATGATGGGCAAGCCGGATGTGGACCACATCTCTGGCCTGTCGCCCGCGATTTCGATCGAGCAGAAGACGACCTCGAAGAACCCCCGCTCGACCGTCGGCACGGTCACCGAGATCTACGACTACATGCGCCTGCTCTTCGCGCGCGTTGGCACGCCGTACTCCCCCGCCACCGGCCTGCCCATCACCGCGATGCAGGTGCAGGACATGGTGGATGCCGTGATGGCGATGGCCGAGGGCACGCGAGCCTATCTGCTGGCCCCCATCATCCGCGACCGCAAGGGAGAATACCGCAAGGAATTCCTCGACTTGCGCAAGCAGGGCTTTCAGCGGGTCAAGGTGGACGGGCAGTTCTACGAGCTCGACGAGCCGCCAACGCTCGACAAGAAACTGCGCCATGACATCGACGTGGTGGTGGACCGGATCGTGGTGAAAGAGGGGCTGGAGACGCGCCTCGCCGACAGCTTCCGCACGGCGCTGAACCTCGCTGACGGGATTGCCGTGATCGAGACGGCACCGGCGGAAGGGGAGCCCCAGCGGATCACCTATTCCGAGAAATTCGCCTGTCCTGTCAGCGGCTTCACGATTGCGGAAATCGAGCCGCGCCTGTTCTCCTTCAATGCCCCCTTCGGGGCCTGCCCGTCCTGTGATGGCCTGGGGGTGGAGCTTTTCTTCGACGAGCGGCTGGTGGTCCCCGATCAGGGCCTGTCAATCCCGCAGGGGGCCATCGCGCCTTGGGCCAAATCGAAGTCGCCGTACTTCACGCAGACCGTGGAAGCCCTTGCCCGGCATTACAAATTCGACAAGAAGA
>CAZVIS010000289.1:0-4538 GCA_964627355.1 uncultured Rhodobacterales bacterium | reverse complement strand
GAGGAGGATGACCATGCCGGATGACGAACAGCTCGACGCGCTGATCTGCGCCGCCTCCGACCGCCCGGTGGACGAGGGCGCACTGGCTGCCCGCGTGCTGGCGCGGATGCGGGATCAGCCGCAGGGCCTGTCCGACTGGCTTTTCGCCCTGCCGGTGCCGCGCCTTGTGCCCGCATGCTTTGCCGCCGTGCTGGCGCTGACGCCGCTTGGCGTGATGCAGCTTCCCCTGCCGGTCGATCCGGCCGAGGCGGCGATCCTTGGCCTTGCCACCGGCGTTCCGCTTGGCGACGTTCTCGGACCCGGGATCGCCGAATGAACCCCGTTCTCCGCGTCCTGTTCTGGATCGTCGTCGGGGCGTCGCTTCTCGCCAACGCAGTCGCCCTCGGCCTCTGGCTGCGGGCGGGCACCTTGCGGGACGAGGTCGGCAGCACCGCCTTTCGCGAGTTGCCCCGGGCCGTGCGGGTCGAGGCCCGCCGCGCCTTGGTCGAGAACCGCGACGCGCTACGCGCTGCGCTGCGCGCGGTGGGCGAGGCCCGCCGCGCCATGTTCGCCACCGCCGAGGCCCGCCCCTATGACCGTGAGGCGGTCGAGGCGGCGATGGCGCGGGTGCGGGAGGCGACCGCGACCTTGCAGGCCGAAGGGCAGAAGGCGTTGCTCAGGGCCTTCGACAAGGCAGCGGAGACGCCATAGCAGATGCGCCATGCCGCGCTCCATTGGCAGAGGCCATCGCCTCTGCCACGCGGCGCAAATTCACCGGACCGCCGGGACGCCAAAGCGTTCCGGCCTGCGCCTGCCTGCCCCCGGCAGGCGCAGATGCGCCCGCCAAGCAGGCGCAAGCCTCCGTTGTGCGGGTGGATAGGATCGGGTGGCCCCGCCGCACCGGCACGGGGCGAAGGCAGTGCCTTCGCTTTTTCCCGTGCGAGGAAGCCGTGAAAAGGTAGAGGCGCGCCAGCGCCTCCCACCCTCAATCAATCATCGGCAACAGCGCATCCAGCGACTTCTTCGCGTCACCGTAGAACATCCGCGTGTTCTCCTTGTAGAACAGCGGGTTCTCGATGCCCGAATAGCCCGTGCCCTGCCCGCGCTTGCTGACAAACACCTGCTTGGCCTTCCAGCATTCCAGCACCGGCATCCCGGCGATGGGGGAATTCGGATCCTCCTGCGCCGCCGGGTTCACGATGTCGTTCGAGCCGATGACGATGGCCACGTCGGTCGAGGGGAAGTCTTCGTTGATCTCGTCCATCTCCAGCACGATGTCATAGGGCACCTTCGCCTCGGCCAGCAGCACGTTCATGTGCCCCGGCAGTCGCCCCGCGACCGGGTGGATGGCAAAGCGCACCGTCTTGCCCTTGGCGCGCAGCTTCCGCGTCAACTCGCTGACCGACTGCTGCGCCTGCGCGACTGCCATCCCGTAGCCCGGGATGATGATGACCGAATCCGCGTCGTTCAGCGCGGCGGCCACCCCTTCGGCGTCAATCGCGATCTGCTCGCCCGTCACTTCCATCGCCGGCCCCGTGGTATTCCCGAAGCCGCCGAGGATCACGGAAATGAACGACCGGTTCATCGCCTTGCACATGATGTAGGACAGGATCGCGCCCGAGGATCCGACCAGCGCCCCCGTCACGATGAGCAGGTCATTGCCTAGGGTAAAGCCGATGGCTGACGCCGCCCAGCCGGAATAGCTGTTCAGCATCGACACCACGACCGGCATGTCCGCCCCGCCGATCCCCATGATCAGGTGGTAGCCGATGAACAGTGCAAGAAGCGTCATCAGGAACAGCGCCCAGAACCCGGCGCCGTTCACATACAGGATCAGCAGCACCAGCGACGCCGCCGCCGCCCCGGCATTCAGCAGGTGACCGCCCGGCAGCTTGACCGCCTTGCCATCGACCTTGCCCGCAAGCTTGCCGAACGCGATCACCGACCCGGTAAAGGTCACGGCGCCGATAAAGACGCCCAGGAACACCTCGACCTTCAGGATCGAGATCTCCACCCCCGTCTTGTGCGCCAGAACCGCGGCAAAGCCGCTCAGCCCCGCACGCGCGGCCTCATCCATCGCCAGCACGCGCGCCAGTTCGATATCCGCGTTGAAGCCGATGAAGACCGCCGCCAGACCCACGAAGGAGTGCAGCGCCGCCACCAGCTGCGGCATCTCGGTCATCTCGACCTTGGTCGCCACCTGATAGCCGACCGCCGCGCCCATGGCGATCATCACCACGACGACCAGCAAGTTCCCCGCATCCGGGCCAAAGACCGTTGCCCCCACCGCCAGCGCCATGCCGACAATGCCGTACCAGACCGCGCGCTTGGCGCTCTCCTGCCCCGACAACCCGCCAAGCGACAGGATGAACAGGATTGCCGCCGCGATATAGGCCGCCGAAACCACTCCGATGCTCATTTCGGCCCCCTTACGACTTCTGGAACATGGCGAGCATCCGGCGTGTCACCAGAAAGCCCCCGACGATGTTGATGGACGCAATCAGGATCGAGATCGCGGACAGCAGGATCACGAGGTAACTCCCCGACCCCACCTGCAAGAGCGCGCCAAGGATCACGATCCCCGAAATCGCGTTCGTCACCGCCATCAAGGGCGTGTGCAGCGAGTGGCTGACGTTCCAGATCACCTGGAAGCCGATGAAGCAGGCAAGCGCAAAGACGATGAAATGCGCCATGAAGGAGGGCGGGGCATAGGCGCCGACCAGCAGCATCAGGGCGGTGCCGACGGCGAGCAGCGCCACCTGGCTTGTCGTCTGTTTCTTGAACAGCGCCACCTCCTGCGCCCGTTTTTCGGCGGGAGTCAGTTCCTTGGCCTTTTCCTTGGGCTTGGCCGCCGCAATCGCGGCGATCTTGGGCGGTGGTGGCGGATAGGTGATGGCACCGGCATGCGCGACGGTGGCACCCCGGATCACGTCATCCTCCATGTTCTGCACGATCACACCGTCCTTCTTCGGTGTAAGATCGGTCAGCATGTGCCTGATATTGGTGGAATAAAGCGTGGATGCCTGCGCCGCCATGCGGCTCGGGAAATCGGTGTAGCCGACGACGGTGACGCCGTTCTCGCTGACGATCTTCTCGTCCGGCACGGTCAGGTCGCAGTTGCCGCCACGCTCGGCCGCAAGGTCCACGATCACCGACCCGCGCTTCATCATCGCCACCATGTCGGCGGTCCAGAGCTTGGGCGCAGGCCGCCCCGGGATCAGCGCGGTGGTGATGACGATGTCCATCTCGGGCGCAAGCTCGCGGAACTTCGCAAGCTGCTTTTCGCGGAACTCAGGCGACGAGGGCGCGGCATAGCCCCCGGTCGCCGCCCCGTCCTGTGTCGCCTCGAACTCCAGAAAGACGAAGTTCGCGCCCATCGATTCGATCTGCTCGGCCACCTCGGGCCGCACGTCGAAGGCGTGAACGATGGCCCCCAAAGACACCGAAGTCCCGATCGCCGCCAGACCCGCGACCCCCGCTCCCACCACCAGCACCTTGGCCGGGGGCACCTTGCCCGCCGCTGTCACCTGCCCCGTGAAGAAGCGCCCGAAGTTCGCCCCCGCCTCGATCACCGCCCGATAGCCTGCGATGTTCGCCATCGAGGACAGCGCGTCCATCTTCTGGGCGCGGGAAATCCGCGGCACCATGTCCATGGCGATCACGGTCGCCCCGCGCGCCTTGGCAATCTCCAGCAATTCGGGATTCTGCGCAGGCCAGAAGAACGAGATCAGCGTCTGCCCCTCGCGCAGCGCCTCGGCTTCCGCCTTCTCGGGACCGCGCACCTTGACCAGCACATCCGCCACCGCGACCACCGCCGCCGCGTCCGCCAGCACCTCGACCCCCGCTGCCGCGTAAGAGGCGTCCGAGAACCCGGCCTTCGCCCCGGCCCCCGCCTGAACCACGCAAGTGTGCCCCAGCTTCACCAGCTGCACCGCCGAATCCGGCGTCATCGCCACCCGGTTCTCGCCCGGGAACACCTCTGCCAAGGCACCGATCTTCATGCGTGTTCCCCCCGTTTGACCGAACCACGGGCGGACATATCACCTCGCAACATTCTTTCAAACCCCGATTGCGCCGCGATGCGGAAACGTCAGAGCCACCGCCGCACGCGCGCCGAGTAGGCCTGCCACTCGGTCCCGAAGGTTGCCGCGCAGACGGCCTCCTCGCCCTTGATGAAGCGTTGCGTGATGACCAGCACGAAGGCGGCGACCAGCACCAGCCCGCCCAGGTCCCACAGCAGCACGAAGCCCGCCAGCAGCAGCGCGTCGGCAAGGTAGATCGGATTGCGCGACACCCGGTAGGCGCCCGTGGTCAGCAGCGTCCTCGGCACTTCGCGCGGAACAATCGTCGTGCGTGCCCGGGCAAAGCGCAGCGCAGCATCTGCGAACAGCAGGACGGCGCTTGCGATCATCCCCCAGGCGGCGGCGAAGAGCAGGCCGCCCGCAGGCCAGAACGGGACCCATTCCGCCTGCGCCCAGGATAGGGCCAGCGCCGCCAGCTGCCAGACGGGCGGCGTATCCAGAAGGGCAAGTGGGCTGCGTGTCACCTGCATGGACAGA
>CAZVIS010000288.1:0-4538 GCA_964627355.1 uncultured Rhodobacterales bacterium | reverse complement strand
GCCCCCGACCAGATCGCCCGCGTCGTCCAGCGCTTTCACGAACGCCCCGAGGAGGTGGCCTGCCTGCAGGGCGTCCTCGACTTCTACAACCCGCGCACCAATGTGCTGTCGCGCTGCTTCACGCTCGAATACGCCGCGTGGTTCCGCGTGGTGCTGCCGGGACTCGCGCGCTTGGGGCTCGTGGTGCCCCTCGGCGGAACGACGCTGTTCTTCCGCCGCCATGTGCTGGAAACCCTCGGCGGCTGGGATGCGCATAACGTGACCGAGGATGCCGATCTCGGCATCCGCCTCGCCCGCCACGGCTATCGCACCGAATTGATCGACACGGTGACGGAAGAAGAGGCGAACTGCCGCGTGGTTCCCTGGATCAAGCAGCGCTCGCGCTGGCTCAAGGGCTACATGATGACCTGGGCGGTCCACATGCGGAACCCGGTCCTGCTGCACCGCCAACTGGGCGCACGGCGGTTCTGGGGGTTTCAGGCGCTGTTCCTCGGCACGCTCTCGCAATTCCTGCTGGCGCCGCTTCTGTGGTCCTTCTGGCTGATCCCCCTCGGCCTGCCCCATCCCGTCGCATCGGCGCTGCCCGGCGGGGTGCTGACCGCCCTCATCGCGCTGTTCATCGCGACCGAGGCGATCAACCTGATCGTCGGCTGGGTCGGGCTGCGCCGGTCGGGGCAGCGCCTGTCGCCGCTCTGGCTGGCGGCCCTTCCCGTCTATTTCCCGATGGGCGCGCTGGCCGCCTACAAGGCCCTGTGGGAAATGCTGCGCAGCCCCTTCTATTGGGACAAGACGCGCCATGGCGTCTTTGACCCGCAGGTTCAGCGTGTCCGCACCCCGCCGGCCTCGATCTTCAGCCGCGTCTCGTAGGCCCGGCTGATGTGCAGGCACAACGCACGGTAGGCCCGGTCGCCATCCCGCGCCGCGATGGCCGCGACGATCTCGGCATGCTCCTCCAGCCCCGCCGCATCCCGCCCCTCGGCGGCAAAGGAGGTGTTCGCCATGAGCGCCATCGACCGCCGCACAAGCTCCAGCTGCTGCACGAGAAAGCGGTTGTGGCTGGCCAGATGGATCTGCTTGTGAAACCGCTTGTTGGCCCGCGACAGCGCGCGCGGGTCGCCACCGAGAAGCGCCCGGTCCTCCTCGACCATGCCTTCCATCACCCGCACCTCTTCGGCCGTCGCGTGCTGCGCCGCAAGGCGGGCCGCCAGCCCCTCCAGCTCGGTCCGCACCGCATACAACTCCGACAACTGGTTGTGGTCCAGCGAAGCGACGATCAGGCTGCGCCCGTCTCGCGTCAGCATCGCCTGCGTTTCCAGACGCTGCAACGCCTCACGCACCGGCGTCCGGCTGACCCCCAGCCGCTCGGCCAGTTCCGATTCCACCAGCCGGTCACCGGGCTTGTAGGTCCCCGCCTCGATCGCCTCGAGGATCAGGGTATAGGCGTCTTTCTGCACCAAGGCCTCCTGCCGTCCTGTCACGGATACGTTACAGACGCGCGCACCCCCCCTCAATCGGCAAAACGGGTCGCCTTGTCGCGTGTCCCCCCGCGACGCCACAGCTATATCAGAGGCGAAGGAGATCAACGATGCGCGAGACGTGGGACATCCTGATATCGGGCGGCGGCATTGCGGGGCTGTCGGCGGCTGCGGCCTTTGGCTCCGCCGGGTTCCGCACGCTGGTCGTGGACCCCGCGCCGCCCGTGACGGACGGGTCGGCGGACGGGGCCGACCTGCGGACGACGGCGATCCTGACGCCGTCCACCGCCGTCCTGCAGGCGGCGGGGCTGTGGGAGCGTCTGGCCCCCTTCGCCGCCCCCCTGCAAGTCATGCGCATCGTCGATGCCGGGGGCGCCGACGGTCAGGCCCGCGCGGTACGGGACTTCAACGCGGCGGATCTCTCGGATGCCCCCTTCGGCTGGAACCTCTCCAACTGGCTCCTCCGCCGGGAAATGGCCGCGCGGCTCGCCGATCTGCCGGACGTCACCTTCCGCCCCGGCCTCGCCACCCGTCAGGTGATGACGCGCGAGGGTGAGGCGCTGGTGACTCTGTCCGACGGCTCGCTCCATGCGGCCCGTCTGCTCGTCGCCGCCGATGGCCGCGACAGCCCTGTACGCCGCGCCCTCGGCATCCCGGTGACGACCTTCCGCTATGGGCAAAAGGCCCTGTCCTTCGCGGTGACCCACCCGATCCCGCATGAGAATGTATCGACCGAGGTGCATCGCTCCGGCGGTCCCTTCACCCTCGTCCCCCTGCCCGACCGCGACGGTCGCCCCGCCTCTGCCGTGGTCTGGATGGAGCGGGGGCCAGAAGCCGAGCGCCTCGCCGCCCTCCCGGTGCCCGCGTTCGAGGCCGCGATGAACGACCGGTCCGCTCATGTCCTCGGGCCGCTCACCCTCGCTTCGCCCCGTCAGGTCTGGCCCATCATCGGGCAAGTGGCGGCCCGCATGTCCGGCGAACGCACCGCCCTGATGGCCGAGGCTGCCCATGTCGTGCCCCCTATCGGGGCCCAAGGGCTGAACATGAGCCTCGCCGATCTGGGCCTTCTCGTCGCCCTCACCACCGCCGACCCGGGCGCCATCGGGACACCTGCGATGCTCGACCGCTACCACCGCCGCCGCCACCCCGAGGTGCTGGCGCGTGTGACCGGAGTTGACCTTCTCAACCGCGCCTCGATGGCCGGGGCGCAGCCCCTGCGCGACCTGCGGATGACCGCGCTGAACGCGCTTTACGGGGTCCCGCTGGTGCGCAAGACGCTGATGCGGGCCGGGATGGGGGTTAGTTAGCGCCGGGTAACCGCGCCTGTCGCGCGGGAAAAAGCGGAGGCACTGCCTCCGCCCCGCGCCTGCGCGACCGTTGAAGTGGACGCGTCTCCGCACGAAACCACAGAGGCCTGCGCCTGCCTGGCGGGCGCATCTGCGCCTGCCACGGGCAGGCAGGCGCAGGCCGGAACGCCTTGGCGTCCCGGCGGAAGGTGGGACCGGCCGAGCGTGGCAGAGGCGATGGCCTCTGCCATAATTGACGTTGGTTGAGGGGGAATACATCCACGCCTCACGGCACCGCACTGTGCGCATTCGTTACGAAAGGGTTAAACGCACCCCCTCAACCCCTTGATTCGATTGACCCCGTGCGGTGTCCACACGTGCGACGCCCCTCAGAGGACCTTCTCCACCACCCGCTCCAGCCGCCCCAAAGTCCCGGGGACATCCTTCAGCTTGTCGAGGCCAAAGAGCCCGATCCGGAAGGTCCGGAACTCCGCCCCCTCGCCAACCTGCAAGGGCACCCCCGCCGCGATCTGCATCCCCTCGGCCAGGAACTTGGCACCCTTCTGCACTTCGGGGTCGTCGGTGTAGCTCACCACCACCCCCGGCGCCTGGAACCCCTCTGCCGCGACCGAAGGGATCCCCTTGCCCGCCAGCATCGCCCGCACACCCCGCCCAAGCTCCCACTGCGCCGCCTTCGCCTCGGCGAACCCCATCGCCCGGGTCTCGTTCAGGGCATCGCGGAACCCCCGCAGGGCATCGGTCGGCATCGTCGCATGATAGGCATGCCCGCCCCCCTCATAGGCCGCCATGATCGCCCGCCATTTTTTGAGGTCGAGTGCAAAGGAGTTGCTGACCGTCTCCGCCAGCCGCGCCTCGGCCCGCGCGGACAGCATGACCAGACCAGCCGAAGGCGACGCCGACCACCCCTTCTGCGGGGCCGAGATCAGCACATCCACCCCGGTCGCCGCCATATCGACCCAGACACACCCCGAGGCGATGCAGTCGAGCACCATCAGCGCCCCCACCTCATGCGCCGCCGCCGCGACCTTCGTGATATAGTCGTCGGGCAGGATGATCCCCGCGCTCGTCTCCACATGCGGGGCGAACACCGCCTGCGGCCGCACCTCGCGGATCCGCGCCACGACCTCCTCGACCGGGGGCGGCGCATAGGGGGCCTTGGCGTGGTTGCCTGTCTGGCGCGCCATCACCACGGTCGTCTCGCCCGCGAACCCGCCTGCCTCGAAAATCTGCGTCCAGCGATAGCTGAACCAGCCGTTGCGGACGATCAGGACCGACCCCTGCCCGAACTGCCGCGCCACCGCCTCCATCCCGTAGCTGCCGCCGCCCGGGACAATGGCCACCGCCGCCGCCTGATAGACCTCGCGCAGCCCTTCCGACAGGTCGCGCATCACGCCCTGAAAGCGCTTGGACATGTGGTTGAGCGAGCGGTCGGTGAAGACGACCGAAAACTCGTCAAGCCCGCCTTCGTCGATGTGGTCGTGCAGTGCGGTCATGGCATCCTCCCTTGCTTGCTGCCCAATATGCCGCGCGGAGGGGAAAAGGCCACCCCCGCTTTGCCGCACCCTCAAGGCTTGAGTGACCTCCACGCACGGCATGGTCCCGGCCATCGCCGGGGCCACGCACGACGTTTCCGCTTGGACCGGTCGGGGGCCAAAGCCCCCCGGCCCGCGCCTGCCTGCCCCCTGGCAGGCGCGGGCCTCTGTGGTTTGGGTGGTGAGGGTCGGGTGGAAGCGTTGCGCCACGGGCGGGGTAAGGC
>CAZVIS010000287.1:0-4543 GCA_964627355.1 uncultured Rhodobacterales bacterium | reverse complement strand
AAACGGGCGGGCTGTCAAGCGGCGGGCCATCACGGTTTCGGTTGGCCTTGGCGGCGAGCGGCGGCTAGCTTGCGGGCAATCATGCGGATCGCCTTTCATGCCCCCCTCAAGCCCCCCGACCACCCGGTCCCTTCGGGTGATCGGCTGATGGCACGGCAGTTGATGGCAGCTTTGGCCGCGGCGGGGCATGAAGTGGCGGTGGCCTCGACCTTGCGCACACGGGTTGGTGACCCGGAGGACGCTGCGGGGTTTGCGGCGGTGTGGCGCGCGGCGCAAGCCGAGCGGGCGCGGCTTGCGGCAGACTGGGAGGCGGGTCCGCCGGACCTCTGGTTCTGCTATCACAACTACTACAAGTCCCCGGACCTGATCGGGCCCGAACTCTGCGCCCGGTTCGGAGTGCCCTATGTCACCGCCGAGGCATCCTATTCCGCGCGGCGGAATGTTGGAGTCTGGGCCGAGATGCAGGCGGTGTCGCTGGACGGTGCGCGGCAGGCGGCGGTGAACCTGTGCCTGACCGCGCGGGACGAGCGGGGGCTACGGGCGGCGGATCCGGGGCTGCGGCTGGCGCGGCTGGCGCCGTTCATTGAGGTGGCGCCTGCCGATCCAAGGCCCGAGGCGATGCATCTGGTGACCGTCGCGATGATGCGACCGGGGGACAAGGTGGACAGCTATCGGGCGTTGGCGGCTGCGCTGGCGCAGGTTGACCTGCCGTGGCGGCTGTCGGTCGCGGGGGATGGCGAGGCGGCGAGTGAGGTGAGGGCGATGTTTGCGGGGATGGAGGCCTCGGTAGAGTGGTTGGGGAGGCTCGATCCTGCGGGGGTGCAGGCCCTGCTTTCACGCGGGGCGGTGCATGTCTGGCCTGGGTGTGGCGAGGCTTATGGCCTCGCTTATCTCGAAGCGCAGGCGGCGGGGTTGCCGGTGGTCGCCTATGCGACGGCAGGCGTGCCCGAAGTGGTCGAGCATGGGGTAACGGGCGTTCTGGTGGCCGAGGGGGACACCGGCGCGTTTGCCCGGGCCATCGGAGAACTGCTGACGGATGAGGGGGCGCGGGCCCTGATGGGGGCAAAGGCGCGCGAGGTCGTACTGGCGCGGCACTCGATGGAGGCCGCCTCGGCCCGGCTGGATTCGGTGCTGCGGGGGGTTGTGGGCGGATGATGGACGCGCTGAGGCGGGCGCTGGACGCGCGGGCGGCGAAGGGGAAGCCTGCAACGCTGTGGCTGCGGGACGACGATGCAGTGGAGCCGACGCCGGCACTCGACCGGCTGCTCGATCTGGCGCGAAGGGGCGTGCCGGTGACGTTGGCAACGATCCCCGCGCATACGGGAGAGGCACTGGCGCAGGCGGTGGCCGGGATCCCGGGGGTCGAGGTGGCGCAGCATGGGTGGAGCCATGCAAACCATGCAAGGGCGGGGGAGAAGAAGCAGGAACTTGGTGCGCATCGCCCGTTGGAGGCGGTCATGGCCGAGGTGACGCGGGGCCAAGCGAGGCTTTCGGCCCTGCACGGCCCCCGTTTCGTGCCCGTGATGGTGCCACCCTGGAACCGGATCGCGCCCCATGTTGCGGCGGCGCTGCCGGGGGCGGGGTTCCGGGCCCTATCGGTCTATGGCCCGGCGAAGCCCGGCCCCCTGCTGCAGATCAATACGCAAGTGGACCTGATCGACTGGCACGGCAAACGAGGCGCGCGGGATCCGGACCTTTTGGAAAGCGAGGTCCTGGCAGCGATGGCGCATGGTCCAGTCGGCATCCTGACGCATCATCTGGTGCACGATGACGGAGCGTGGGCGTTTCTGGACAGGCTGGTCGAGGCGACTTGGGTCCATCGGGGCTGCCAGTGGGTTGCCATGAGGTCACTGCTACCATGACTTCCACCCGATCAACATCCCGCCGTCGCGGGCGTCCTCCATGGCACGCTGAACCTCGGCAAAGGGCGCGGCGCGGGGCAGGGTCCTTGCCACGAGGTCTGCGTCCGCGAGTGTCAGAGAACCGCCCCGCGCAACAAGCGTGAAGATCAGGGGACCCGTGGTCCACCACGCGGGCGCTGCGGGAATGGCTTGTTCTGCCAGTGGCAGTATTGCCTGAAGCCGCACCATCACCGGATGTGCCGGCGGTACAGCGATGAAGGAATTCGCCAGCAGAAGCGGGCCCTTGCCGGTCAATCTTGGAATCTCTTCGGCCATTGCGATCAGACCCGTCATCGGCAGGACGTCGTGAAACCCGATGTCTGACCGCGCCGGATACCAGTCACAGTCAAGGTAGATGCCGCCGTACCGTGCCAGGATCGCATAGCGCGCAGCGTCCACCGCTCCCGGATAGTCGCCTGCTGCCAGTCGCGCGCGAAAGACGCCGTCCGAAAGGCCAAGCGTCGCTATCTCGGTCTCGCGCCACAGGTGATAGGCATAGCCTTGCGCCCGGGCGTGCGCCTGCCATGCCGCGCAGCCGGGCGGGACGGACAGGTTTCCGATCCAGACCTGATGAAGGACGCGCGGCACGGGCCTTGCATTGGCCTGCGCAATTTCACGCCGGTCAGGTGTCGTTACCTCGGTCAGGGCGGACAGTACGTCAGGTGGCGGTACGAGCAGCATCTGCAGCCCGGCCCGTGCAACCCGGTCGCCTGACCGTTTGGCAAGGCGAAGAAAACCTGCATGCAACCGGCGGTTCAGGCCGAGTGCCGTGACGGGGGGAAGGGCGGCAAGGGCCGGTTCATCCGCCAGCGCCTCGAGCGCAGCCCGTGCGCCGGCACTATCGCCCGCCTCGCGCAGGTCCTCTGCCTTGGCCAGGCCCGCGTCTAGGGTCTTCTTTGCAGTCATGGTCACGCCCTTGCCACACAGATAGACCACAGCTTCGGCCCGATGTTGCCTCGGTGCAAGGCGCGCCAACCGGCATGTGATCGCGATGGACAGGCCATTTGGGCTGCACTACGGTCGCAACCGACAAGACGACTGCAGGACCCGAAGCGAAAGAGGTCCGGCTTGGCAGGGAAAGGCCACGGGCAATGAACGTGGAAAGGGACCTTCTGCGGATCGAGAACCTGCGGGTGTCGTTCCGCCTTCCGCATGGCGTGATCCGCGCGGTGCGTGGCGTCGATTTGCGCGTGTTGCCCGGCCGGGTCACCGCGCTGGTCGGAGAGTCCGGGTCGGGCAAATCGGTCCTCAGCCAGACTGTGATGGGCTTGCAACCCCGTCTTGCAGACGTATCGGGCCGGATCCTGTTCCGGGACCCCGACGGCGACGGTTCGGTTGTGGACATGCTCGCGCTGCCGCATGACGGTCGCAAGATTCGGTCGATCCGGGGCCGCCGGATGGGGATGATCTTCCAGGAGCCGATGACGTCTTTCTCGGCCCTGCACACCGTGGGCGACCAGGTGTCCGAGGTGCTGCGCATCCACACGATGGCCGACAGGCAGGAGCGGCGGGCGCGGTCGGAAGAGATGCTGGGTCTTGTGGGGTTCGCCAAGCCTGCGAAAATCTTTGACATGTACCCGTTCGAACTTTCGGGCGGCATGCGGCAGCGCGCGATGATCGCGATGGCGCTGGTCTGCCGCCCGGCGCTGTTGATCGCGGACGAACCGACCACGGCGCTGGACGTAACGATACAGGCGCAGATCCTAAAGCTGCTTCGTGACCTGCAGGACAAGCTTGGCATGGCTATCCTGCTGATCACGCATGACCTGGGCGTTGTGGCAAACATCGCCGATGAGGTCGTTGTGATGTACCATGGCGAGGTGATGGAGGCAGGATCGGTTGGCCCGATCTTCCGCGACCCGCAGCACGCCTACCTCAAGGGTCTGATTGGCGCGGTCCCTCATTTCGGGATGAAGCCGGGAAACCGGCTGAAGCCGTTGCGCGATATCCAGGTGGACCACCAGTCCGTCCTTGGGGCGCTGGCGGCCAAGCCCGTTCCCGGGCCTAAACCCGAGGTACTTCTGTCCGTGCGTGACCTGTCCAAGACCTTTCACACCCGGAAACAGGAGTGGAAAGTGAAGGGCGGCACCGCCCCGGCCCCCGCCGTGGACGGCGTCAGCTTCGACATCCGGCGGGGTGAGTGTCTTGGGCTGGTGGGGGAAAGCGGGTCAGGCAAGACGACCGTCAGCAAGATCCTGATGCGCGCGGTGACCCCGGATTCCGGTACGGTAACCTTTGACGACGGAGGCGGACCGATCGACGTGCTGGCCGCCAAGGGAGACGCCTTGCAGTCCCTGCGCACCAAGATCCAGATGGTGTTTCAGGACCCGGTATCGTCGCTGTCGCCCCGCATGACTGTCGGCAACATCCTGTCCGAGCCTTTGGACATTCACCGTCGCGGCGACCCGGTGCAGCGCAAGGCGATGGTCGGCGCGCTGCTTCGCGCGATCGGCCTCGACCAGACGGCGGCGCAGCGGTATCCCCACAGCTTCTCGGGTGGGCAGCGGCAGCGGATTGGAATCGCGCGGTCCTTGGCCCTGACTCCAAGCCTGGTGGTCTGCGACGAACCGGTTTCGGCGCTGGACGTTTCGGTGCAGGCGCAGATCCTCAACCTTCTCAAGGATTTGCAGAAGGATCTTGGA
>CAZVIS010000286.1:0-4547 GCA_964627355.1 uncultured Rhodobacterales bacterium | reverse complement strand
TCCCCTGCGGCGGCTCGGCGAGCGCATGCCGATGCAGGAACAGGCGGCGGGCAAGGGGGTTGGGCAGGACGGGATGGGTCATGCCCCTTGCCTAGTCCCCGGGTCGGGGCTGGGTCAAGGAAAGGGCGAGGCGGCGTTCTGCACCCGGCGGAGCGTGGCCTGATGCGCATGGCCGGGAAATGCGGTGCCGAAGCGAGCGAGGAGGCGGGAATAGCTGTAGCCGAGTTCCGAGGCCTTGCAGAGACGTTCGCCCGAGGCGCGGCGGAGGAGAAGGCCACCGCCGGATTCGACGAGGAGAAAGCCCTTGCGCGACAGGCGCGCGACAAGCTCTGACCAGTTTTCCGAGAACGCGAAGTCGTCAGCGAGGAGCGCCCGCAAGGGAGCGACGAGCCGCTCATCCGCCCTGACGGGCGTCTTCGCTGGGGCGCGGCGCCTCAATTCACGTTCGATGGCCTCGCGGATGACATGGCCGACCGACGTATCCTCTACCCGCGCCGCCTGCTCCAGCGCGGCAAGTGTCACGTCGGGCAATCGAAGGGGAATGTCGCGCCAGATCATGCCCCACAGGCTGCCCCGGGCAGGGTTAACCGTGGGTTAAAGTCCGGCCTCCGACGCGATCGCCCTTGCGGATTTCCGCCCCCGCTCGGTCGCCGATTTCAACTGGCCGCAGGCGGCCATGATGTCCTCGCCCCGGGGCGTGCGGATGGGGCTGGCGTAGCCTGCGTTGTGGATGATGTCGGCGAAGGCGTGGATGCGGTTGCCGCTTGAGCGTTTGTAGGGCGCGCCGGGCCATTCGTTGAAGGGGATCAGGTTGACCTTGGCGGGGATGCCTTTCAGCAATTCCACCAGCCGCCAGGCATCCTCTTTCGTGTCGTTCACCCCGTCGAGCATCACATACTCGAACGTGATCCGCTCGGAGTTCGAGAGCCCCGGATAGGCCTTCAGCGCCTCGAGAAGCGTCGCGATGTTCCAGCGCTTGTTGATCGGGACCAGCCTGTCACGGACCTCATCCGTGGTGGCATGGAAGCTGACGGCCAGCAGGCAGCCGATCTCGGTCGCCGTCCGCGCGATCTCGGGCACCACTCCGCTCGTAGACAGGGTGATCCGGCGGCGTCCGAGGGCGATCCCCTCGTTGTCCATCACCACCTTCATCGCATCGCGCACATTCTCGAAGTTGTAGAGCGGCTCTCCCATCCCCATCAGCACGATGTTCGAGATCAGCCGCGTCTCGTCCTTTGGCGCGCCCTGCACCGGCCATTCGCCGAGGTCGTCGCGGGCGAGCATCACCTGCCCGACGATCTCTCCCGCCGTCAGGTTGCGTACCAGCTTCTGCGTGCCGGTATGGCAGAAGCTGCAGGTCAGCGTGCAGCCGACCTGGGAGGAGATGCAGAGTGTCCCCCGGTCCTCTTCAGGGATATAGACCGTCTCGACCTCATGCCCGCCCGCGATCCGCACCAGATACTTGCGCGTGCCGTCCGCACTGATCTGGCGCGTCACCACCTCGGGCAGCACGATCTCGAACCGCTCGGCCAGCATCGCGCGATAGTCCTTGGCAAGGTTCGTCATCACGGCAAAGTCGCGGACGCCCCAGTGATAGACCCACTGCCAGACCTGCCCCACGCGCATCTTCACCATCCGCTCGGGCGTCCCCGCCGCCAAGAGCGCCTCGCGCAGCTGGTCGCGCGTCAGGCCGACAAGGTTGATCCGCCCGCTGTCCGGCAGCTTGCGGGGGATGGTGAGGACGTCGGGGGTGAGGGGAGCGGACATTGGACGGACCGAGCGGCATGTTAAACCGACCTCATAGTCGGATCCGGAGCGAAGGGAAAGAGGTTCGCCGGAAGTCGGCCCGTCTTTGCCTTTCATCAATAAATCGCGAATTCGAAGAACGGCTCACTCTCGCGCTGGATCGAATCAGATAGTCATGGCCGCTTTGAGACATGGCAAAGCCGGTGCATGGCTTGTGCCAAATGGAGAGGGCATCATGTTTGGATCGACCGCTTTGGAAGTGGCGATAGGTCTTGTGTTAACGTTTCTGCTGTTCAGCCTGATCTTGACTGCGGCGCGTGAAACTGCCGAAGCCTTCTTCAAGACGCGGGGGGGCGATCTGGAAAAGGCAATCGCCGAACTTCTTCAGGATCAGGACGGCAAGGATCTGCGCAAGGAGTTCTATGAGCATCCCCTGATCTTCGCGCTGTATCGGGGAAAGTTTCCTAAGGACAACCTCGAAGGGAAGAAGCGCGGCAAGTGGAAGGACGCGCCGTCCTACATCCCGACGGCGCAGGCCGTGTCCGCCTTGATGGACCTGTGGTCGCAGAGCAAGCTGACGGGTCCTGTCGGGCATGCGCTGAATACCCTATCCAGCGAAGCTCAAGGCGATATCGAGTTGATGCGGAAGAAGGTTGGCAACTGGTATGACGCTGCGATGGACCGCATCTCGGGGGCCTATCGTCGTCACACCCAAAAGTGGCTTCTAGTGATCGGCCTTTTTCTGGCTGCGGCGCTCAACATGGATGCCCTTGCGATTGCCCGCAGCCTGGCGAACGACCCGAGCCTGCGTTCGGCGTATCTCACAGTGGCAGAAAATGTTGCGCAGCGCCAAAAGACGGAAGAGCCCGGGCAAAATGGGGCCGGTGCAGCGGACTCCACCACAGGGGGCCAGTCGACGGTGCCGGTTACGGTCGATGAACTTGTGGTTGATCTTTCAGACATTGGTGTGCCGTTTGGCTGGGTCGATGCGAAATGGCCACAAGACGTGACAGAAAACAGTAGCGACGTTCTGAATTGGTTCTTGTTCGTCTGCCAAAAGATATTGGGCTTTCTTATCATGGCGCTGGCCGGAACACTCGGGGCGCCTTTCTGGTTCGATACGCTTCAGCGGCTTGTCGCGATTCGCTCGACACTCAAGCCGGCGCCCGAGGACGACAGCCGGAAGCCTGCAAGCGGAACGCCCGATTCCGTGCCCACGTTGCCCGGCAAGGCGCCGGAGGCCGCTTCGCTGCCGACCGGCGGTGCTGGCGACGGCCCCATCCCGGATCGCACCACGACGTTCAACTACGGGTGACATCATGTCTGCACAGGCCAGCTACTCGATCACGCCACTGCTTGCCCCGCTTGGATCGCGCCGACGCCCGGGCCGCAGCATTCCGGACGTGAAGTTCATCGTCGCCCATGACACAGGCAACGCCGGAGCTTCGGCACGCGGCCACGCCCGCTTCTATCGCAATGACCCCAATCCGCCCCTGAACAAGGTCAGTTCGGCGCATATCTTCGTGGATGACGAGGACATCGTCGAAACTGTTCCGGCCCTGACCGCCTCGCCCGAACAGGCGCTACATGTCCTGCGGTCGGTTCCGACGGACAACCTGATCTTCGGCGTGGACGCGAACGCAGCGGCAATCGGGGTGGAGCTTTGCTATGGCGGAACGATCGACGCCGACACGGCCTATGACCGCTTTGTCTGGACGCTGGCGACCCTCTGCAAGACCTTCAACCTTGATCCTGCGCATCGCAGCGTCGGTCATCAGGTCCTGGACCCTGAACGCCGGAGCGACCCGGACAACGCGCTGTCACGCAGCGGTCGAAGCTATGCGCAGCTCCTTGTCGATGTTCCCGCACGCTTTGGCCAGGTGAACGGAATGTCAGGGCTGATCGGGTCAGCTGCAATCGTTGCGGGGAATGCACGCGCCACGGTCAATCTGAACCGCCGCGAGGCCGCCTCTGGCACTTCGGCGCGCACGGGCGCGTTCAGGCCCGGCGACCCAGTTGCGGTGACCAAAATCGTTCCTGGCCAGAGGGTCATGGGGATCGACCTCTGGTGCCAGCTGCCGGAGGGCGACTTCTGCTGGTCCGGAGGGCTGGTTCAGCCCTGACCCGTTACTTGCAGCGGTTCTCGGCCTCGGTCATCGCGGCGGTAAAGCCGTTGAGTGAGAAGGTATCGCGCGTCTGGGTGCCACGCGCGGACCGGGCGGTGATGATCGCCTGCGCCCCACCCTTCATCGCGGCCAGCATCGCTGCGTCCTGGGCCGGGTCGGACGGCCAGGCCCATTCGCCGTCGGTCCGCATCTCGAAGGTCGTGCCGCCGATGTCGACCCCGACGGTCGATCCCGGGGCAAAGGGATAGCCCCCGGTAAAGGACACCTCGCCCGCGGCCCCGGTGCCTGGGCGGAAGGTCACGAACAGCAGGATCGCGCTGCGGTTCACGGCCACGGACTGGCCGTCGCGGGTGTTGACCGTCTCGGTCGGTTTTGACACGCCCCAGCATTCCTTGGGCTCGTTCCACAGGCAGACGTTCCAGTCGGTCTGCGCCGAGACGCATTCCGTCTCTGTACCAGTCTGCTGGGCGGTGGCTTTGTCGCCGGTCGCGAACAGGGCAGCCGCGCCAAGCACGACGGCGAAGAGCGCCCCGAAAATCCGTGAAGTCATGACTGTCGTCTCCCGCCTCGCCGCATCCCGCTGCCGCGTGGTCGCGGGCTTTTCGGGTAGCGCGGTCCATCCCAACTCGATATGTCCCCTTACCGCAGAAGTCTGCGATGCGCAAAACCCCATGG
>CAZVIS010000285.1:0-4550 GCA_964627355.1 uncultured Rhodobacterales bacterium | reverse complement strand
GGGTTCCATGACTGGGACTTCGACTATGTTCTCCTGGACTTCCTGGGCGATGTGGTCTGCGGCGGGTTCGGCCTGCCGATCGCGCGGGACATGGCGCAGAAGGTGATCCTGGTCGCCTCGAACGACCTCCAGTCGCTCTACGTGGCCAACAACGTCTGCTCGGCGGTGGAATACTTCCGCAAGCTCGGCGGGAATGTTGGCATCGCGGGCCTGGTCATCAACAAGGATGACGGGACCGGAGAGGCGGCGGCCTTTGCCGACAGCGTGGGCATCCCGGTCCTGGCCGCGATCCCGCAGAATGACGACCTGCGCAAGAAAAGCGCGAATTATCAGATCGTTGGCAGCTATGAGAGCGAGTGGGGGCCGCTGTTCGCCTCGCTTGGCGATGCGGTTGCCGCAGCGCCCCCGGTGCGTCCGCGTCCGCTGACGCAGGATGGTCTTCTGAACCTGTTCGATGCCGAGACGACGGGGGCGGACTTTGTGCTGACGCCTGCGTCTGACGCGGACATGCGCGGCAAGAACGCGGTCGTGAAAGCCTCGCTGGAAGTGGTGTATGACAATGCTTGACCTGTCCGCACTTTCCCAATTGGATCAAGCCCTTGCCCGGCTTTCTTCAGGAGGTCATCGCAAGTGACCGAGGCTGCTCTCCAACCGACCGGGGTCGATGGCCTGGGTTGCCATGCCGGCGCTGCCGAGATGGAGAAGGCCGCGCGGGCTGCGGGTGCCTCCGAGATTCTGGACCAGTATGCGAAGGACTATCCGCAAGGTCCTCATGACAAACCGCAATCCATGTGCCCGGCGTTTGGGTCCCTGCGGGTGGGCCTGCGGATGCGGCGTGTGGCGACGGTGCTCTCGGGGTCTGCCTGCTGTGTCTATGGACTGACCTTTGTGAGCCATTTCTACGGGGCGCGGCGGTCGGTTGGGTATGTGCCGTTCAACTCCGAAACGCTGGTGACCGGCAAGCTATTCGAGGACATCCGCGACGCGGTGCATGAGTTGGCGGACCCGGATCGGTATGACGCGGTGGTGGTGACAAACCTCTGCGTGCCGACGGCCAGCGGCGTGCCGTTGCGGCTTTTGCCAAAGGAAATCAACGGGGTGCGGATCGTGGGCATTGACGTCCCCGGCTTTGGCATCCCCACCCATGCCGAGGCGAAAGACGTGCTCGCGGGGGCCATGCTCGCCTATGCGCGGGCCGAGATCGAGGCGGGGCCGGTGCAGGCGCCCGAGCGGGGGCGGTCGGATCGACCCACCGTCGCTTTGCTGGGCGAGATGTTCCCGGCGGACCCGATGATGATCGGGGCGATGCTGGCGCCGATGGGGTTGGCGGCGGGGCCGGTGGTGCCGTGCCGGGAATGGCGAGAGCTGTATTCCGCCCTCGATTCAGGGGTTTGCGCGGCGATCCACCCGTTCTACACCGCCGCCGTGCGCGAGTTCCAGGCGGCGGGGCGGCCCATCGTGGGCAGCGCGCCGGTGGGCCATGACGGCACTGCCGAGTGGCTCAAGAACATCGGCGAAGCCTATGGCATCGCTGCAGAAAAAATCGCGGCGGCGCAAAATGCCTTCCTTCCGGCGATCAAGGGGGGGCTTGCCGCGAACCCGGTCAAGGGGCGGATCACGCTGTCGGGCTATGAGGGGTCGGAGCTGCTGGTGGCCCGACTGCTGATCGAGTCCGGCGCGGAAATTCCTTATGTCGGAACGGCTTGCGCGAAGTCGCCTTGGTCGGACTGGGACCGGGAGTGGTTGGAGGCGCGGGGCGTCGCGGTGAAGTTCCGGGCGAGCCTGGAGGATGATCTGGCAGCGATGGAGTGCTTCAAGCCGGACCTCGCCATCGGCACCACGCCGGTTGTTCAGGCGGCGAAAGAGCAAGCGATTCCATCGCTTTACTTTACCAACCTGATTTCCGCCCGTCCCTTGATGGGGCCTGCAGGGGCGGGATCCTTGGGTCAGGTGGTCAATGCGGCCATCGCGGGCAAGGGCCGGATGGACGACATGAAGGCCTTCTTCGAGGGGGTCGGCACCGGCGATACCTCGGGCATCTGGGAGGGGTCGCCGAACCTGCGGCCCGACTTCCGCGCGGCGCATCAGAAGAAGCTCGACAAGGCCGCGAAGGCCGCCAAGGCGGAGGAGATGATATGATCTTCCTTACGTCTTCCTTGCGTCTTCCTTGCGTACGTACGTTCGGGGGTCGGTCATGCTGATCCAGGACCATGACCGGGCGGGTGGCTACTGGGGGGCGGTTTACGCCTTCTGCGCGGTAAAGGGCCTTCAGGTCGTCATCGACGGCCCCGTGGGCTGCGAGAATCTGCCGGTCACTTCGGTCCTGCATTACACCGACGCGCTTCCGCCGCATGAGCTGCCGATTGTCGTCACGGGTCTGGGCGAGGAAGAGCTTGGCCGCGAGGGGACCGAAGGGTCGATGCGGCGGGCGTGGAAGACGCTGGACCCGGCGCTGCCTGCGGTAGTGGTCACGGGGTCGATTGCCGAGATGATCGGCGGCGGCGTCACGCCCATGGGCACGAACATCCAGCGCTTCCTGCCGCGCACCATCGACGAGGATCAGTGGCAGTGCGCCGACCGCGCGATGACCTGGATCTTCACCGAGTTCGGGATGACCAAGGGCCGGATGCCACCCGAGAAGCCGCGCGCCGAGGGTGACAAGCCCCGCGTCAACATCCTTGGCCCGATGTACGGCACCTTCAACATGGCGTCGGACTTGCATGAGATCCGGCGGCTGGTCGAAGGGATCGGGGCCGAGGTCAACATGGTGATGCCGCTTGGCGCGCATGTGGCCGAGATGCGGAACCTGGTGAATGCGGACGTCAACGTCTGTCTGTACCGCGAGTTCGGGCGGGGGCTGTGCGAGGTGCTGGGCAAGCCGTATCTGCAGGCGCCGATCGGGATGAACTCGACGACGGCCTTCCTGCGGACCTTGGGAGAGATGCTGGGGCTGGACCCCGAGCCCTTCATCGCCAAGGAAAAGCATTCGACGCTGAAGCCGCTGTGGGATCTGTGGCGGTCGGTCACGCAGGACTTCTTTGCCACCGCGAGCTTCGGGATCGTCGCGAACGAGACCTATGCGCGGGGGATCCGGCTGTTTCTCGAGGAAGACCTCGGGCTGCCTTGCGCCTTTGCGGTGGCGCGGCTGGCCGGGAAGAAGACCAACAACGAGGCCGTGCGGGCGATGATCCGGACGCAGCGGCCGCTGATCCTGATGGGGTCGATCAACGAGAAGATGTACCTGGCCGAGACCAAGGGCGGCTTTGGCCCGCAGCCGGTGTTCATCCCGGCGTCCTTCCCGGGGGCTGCGATCCGGCGGCACACGGGGACGCCCTTCATGGGCTATGCGGGCGCCGTCTATCTGCTGCAGGAGGTGTGCAACGGGTTGTTCGATGCGCTGTTCCACATCTTGCCTTTGGGCACCGACATGGACGCCGCCGCCGCCACGCCAACGACCCTGCGCCGCGATTTCCCCTGGGATGCGGATGCGCAGGCCGAACTCGACCGCATCGTGGAAGAGCACCCGATCCTGACCCGCATCTCGGCCGCGCGCACCCTGCGCGATGCCGCCGAGAAGTCGGCGCTCGATCAGGGGGCCGAGCGGGTGGTGCTGGAAACCGTCGAGGCCCTGCGCGGGCCGCAGACCAAGAAGATTTGAGAGGGAGAGCAAGATGACCGACTACCACGTCGATATTCCGAAAGGCGCGCGGCACAGCGCAGGCCCGGTGGAATACGCCATCTACTTCGTGCCGGTGTTCCTGATCGCCCTGCCGTTCAGCCTTGCGGTCTGGGCCAGCTATCCCCTGCGCAAGGGCCGCCTGCCCGACGAGGGGCCGATGGCGCGCGCGCTGAAAGATGCCCGGGGCATCACTGCCCAGATCATTCGCGCATGACGCGCGACGGGCAGATCATCCGCGCATAAGGCGCGACCGGCGCCGCGGCGCCACGAGATTCCGCCCCGCGCCCGGGGCACCCATTCGTCCTGGCAACGGGCCGAATACAACCGCCGGACAGTCCGTCCGGCAATACCCCGGCCGTGGGGAACGCGGCCTCAGTCTGACCATCCGGAGGGTAGTATGGCTGATAAATCCGACCTGAGCTTCACGGGTCTTACCGACCAGCAGGCGCAGGAATTGCACTCGGTCTACATGAGCGGTCTCTGGCTGTTCTCGGCGGTTGCGGTCGTTGCGCACCTGGCCGTGTTCATCTGGCGTCCGTGGTTCTGAGGGGAAACAAGACATGTCCAAGTTCTACAAGATCTGGCTGATCTTCGATCCCCGTCGCGTGTTCGTGGCACAGGGCGTGTTCCTGTTCCTTCTGGCCGCGATGATCCATCTCGTCCTGCTGTCGAACCCGTCCTACAACTGGTTCGATATCGCTGCCGCGAAATACAACCGCGTGGCGCCTGCAACCGAGTGAGGCCTGGCCTCTCGCTGCGGGCGGCCTGGTCGCCCGCGGCATACCCCCTCTCCGGCAACGGAGCGGGGGATACATCGTATTTCGGCATCTGACCCATGGGCCCTGCGGCGCAGCACGCGCGGCGGCCAGTA
>CAZVIS010000284.1:0-4568 GCA_964627355.1 uncultured Rhodobacterales bacterium | reverse complement strand
GCGACCTGCGGCAGGGCATCCAGATCCTCAAGGCCCAGATCCGGGATAAGGCGCGCACGGCGGCCGGAACTGCGCAGCGCGTCGATTGCCCGGCGGCGGGCAAGCACCGTCAGCCAGGCCAGCCCAGGCCCGATCGTCGGGTCGTAGAGGTGGCTGCGCCTCCAGATCTGCACGAAGACCTCCTGCAACACATCCTCGGCCATGCCCTGATCCCGGCACGTCCGGATGACCACCCCCATCAGATGCCGGCACGTCAGATCGTACAGGGCGCGGAACGCCTCGGCATCGTGGTCGCGCACCGCAGCAAGAAGACGCTCAACCTCGCCTTCCGGTTCCCGGACGGGGCTCTGATGTGTGGCGACGTCGGCTTCCTTTGCGGAACCGTCGGCAGAGGTATCTGTCGGCTCGGCCACAGTCATGCGGTTGGGGTCCGAACTGGTCCGAAGGGCGGCGCTCAGGTTCAGCATTTCAGGTAAGCCTCGTTCCGGGAACCAGCAAGAGTCCGACAAGCAGAATCGCGCCAGCACTTCCGGCGACGAGGAGCGACCGTGGCGCGCGCAGGGCCGACAGGGCCGGAAGGACGGCCCCAACAGCGACAAGCTGTGCCGCCTCGACACCCAGATTGAAGCCAAGGAGGGCCAGCGCAAGGTCCCCCCCGCCCAGCGGCAGGCCGCCGAGGGCCGCGGCAAAGCCGAAGCCGTGGATCAGCCCGAAGGCCGCAGCGACCAGCGCGCGGGGGCCGGGCAGGAAGGGCCAGAGGTTGTCGATGGCGGTCAGCAGGATGGTCACGAGGATGGCTTTCTCCACCACCTCGGGCTGCGGCAGGGCAAGGCCAAGTGTCGCCACCGTCAGCGAGGCGGCATGGCCGAGGGTAAAGCCGCTGACCGGGGCCAGCACATGCGCAGCCAGCCCCCGCAGCCCATGGGCCGCCGACAGGACCGGCAGCAGCAGTACCAGGACATAAAGCGCATGGTCCCAACCGCCCGCGATATGCGTGGCCCCCGTCACCGCATAGCGCAGGACCAGCGGCGTCCGCTCTGCCCCATCGACGGACAGGGCAAGGGGCATGCCGTCGGCGGGCAGGACTGCCGTCGCGGTCGCGCCACCGTCGAGCAGCGACAGGAACAGCCGGTGCGACGGGTCGATGGTGGACAGAAGCGTGGCCGAGACCGTCAGGGGCCCGGTCGCCAAGGGGCATTCGCCCGTCAGGGTCAGGTCGAGAAAGGCCAGCCCTGCGAGTTGCGCCGCCCCCTCGATCCGCGGCTGCATCGAGCAGGGCCCCCCGGCATCTAGGGTGATGCCGGTGCTGGCGAGGGCGAGGACCGGCTCGGCTTGCGCCTGCGCCTCCGCCCAGGTGATCGCCCCGTCTAGGTCGGCGTCGATCCAGACCAGCGGTTCGAGATCGCGGAAAGCGATGCTGAGGCGCGCGGTGACCGCGCTCCCATCGCGGACAATGGAAAGGTAGGAGCGTGTCGTTTCATGCGCGGGTGCCGCCATGGCCGCGCAAAGCAGGACCAGGGCCGCGAGGGCAAGGCGCAGGGGGAGGGGTCGGGGGCGGGTCATGCCAGGGCCTTCGGGGCGCCGAGGAAAAAGGCCAGAAGCATCACCGAAGCGGCGGCGATCCAGGACCCGCCGATCCGTCGCCCCGGCCCGCGCCCGAGGCGACAGCGCGCAAAGGCCATGGCATTCAGGACGATAAGCAGCGTCGCCACCGCCGCGCCCGCAAGAGCGGGGAGGGCGGTTGCCAGTGGCAGGACGGCAAAGTCCGTCCCCGCACCGACCGCTACCCCCACGACCAGCGCGACCGTTGCCGCCGCCTTGGGCGGCAGGGTCAGACCCAGGGCCACTGCAAGGCCCAAACCTAGCGCCAAAGACAGGGTCAGGCTCCGCACTCCCGCCTCGGGCAGGGCAAGGGAAACCGCCGCCAGCCCCGCCGCCAGCCCTGCGAGCAAAAGGGCCAGCGGAAGGCGCCGCTCTCCGTCTCCCAGCAGCAGGCCAAGGGCGATCAGCGCCAGCGCCTGTTCCGAAGCTTGTAAGGGATGCGCGAGCCCGGCGGTGAAGCCGGCGGCTCCGGGCAGGGTGCCGTGGGCGAGGGCAGCGCCGGGCAAGCAGACCGCCGCAAGTCCCGCCATGCCCGGCAGGATCAGGCGCCTCATCACGCCACACCGGTCAGGAAGGCCAGCCCCGCCAGCGCGATCACGCTGCCCGCCCCGCGCACGATCAGCCGCCCGGCCGGTCGCGCCCAAAGAAGCCCGAGCGCGATCCCCGCGAGGTGCAGCACCCCCGTCGCCGTGACAAAGCCCAGCACATAGGCCACCGGATCGGCCGAGGCGGGCAGTTCGGTGCCGTGGGCGTGGCCGTGAAACAGTGCAAAGACCGCGACGATCGCCCAGGCCGCGGCCATCGGCAACCGGATCGCCAGCGCGACGAGCAGACCAAGGAAAATCCCCGACAGCGCGATTCCGGTCTCGACGCTCGGCAGGGGCACTTGCGCAACCCCGAGAAGCCCGCCGAAGGCCATCATCATCGGAAAGACGACCGGCAACTGCCAGATCGCCCGACCGCCAAGGATGCAGCCCCAAAGCCCGACCGCCACCATCGCGACCACATGGTCTGGTCCGGTCACCGGGTGCAGAAGGCCCGAGGCAAGACCCCCTGTCCCCGCCGCGCCGGTATGGGCAAAGAGTGGGGCGGGGAACAGGGTGACAAGGGCCAGGGGCAGGGTGAAGTGCGGGCGGGGGATCATGGGAGGTCTCCTTTGGGTGCGGGGGTTTGGGGGGAGTTCGGCCCGGGCAGGCGAAGCATGAGGGCGGGCGCGGTCAGACCCGCGCGGGCGATCCAGTCGTGCACGGGCTGCGCTCGGTCGGGTTGGCCTGCCGCGGCTGCCGCCTGCAGGAACAGGACGGCATCATCGAATTCCTTCTGGTTCTGCCAGTTCGCCTCGGCCCGTTGCAGCGCGCCCTTTGCGTCACCTTCGATCCAGAGAAGGAACTGCCCCTCTTCCCTGGCATGGGCCGAGAGGCCAAGCGACTGCGCCTCGGCCACGCGGGTGGTCAGGGCACGGCGGGCGGCGGCGGTCTCGGCGCGGTCGAGGGAAGCCCCTGCAGCCGCCGCCCGCAGGCGGCGCAGCGCGATGGCATCGGTCGCGGGGTAGGCGGAGAGAAGCGGGGGCACCTCGTCCGCGCGGCCCCCGGCCAGCAGCACATCGGCCAGCATCACCGCCTCGCGCTGACCTGCGGGGTCAAGGGTCAGGGCGGCGCGCAAGGCCTGCTCGGCCCCGCGCGCGTCGCCCTGCATCCACGCGATCTCTCCGGCCAGCGACAGCGCCCAGACCCGCAGCGCCCCCTCGACCCCGCCCGGGGTCTGCAGCAGGCGGGTGAGTTCGCGGGCGACGTCGGGGCCCTCGGGCGCCAGGGTGTAGGTGGAGGAAAGGCACAAAAACCCCGGCGCAGGGGCAAGCTCGGTCAGGGCCCGGCAATCGTCGCGGGCGGCAGGCAGGTCGCCCTGCACAAGCCGCAGCGTGGCGCGCAGAAGGCGGGCGTCAAGGTGGCCGGGGTCGCCGGCCAAAAGCCCGTCGAGCAGCCGCAGCGCGCCTGCGAAATCGTGCTGCTGCTGGCGCGCGACGGCGGCAAGGTAGATCCCCGCCGGATCTGCCGCCGCGACACGGTCCTGCAGGACGGTCAGCGCCGCGCCCGAGAGGCGCCCGTTGCCGGTCCGTCGCGCCTCGCCGATCAGGGCGCGGGCGGCGTCCAGCGCCGCCTGCGGCATGTCTGGCCTAGCACGGTGGTCGGCAAGGGCACGGCGCACGCCTTCGGGCAGGGTGCCCGGTCCGGCCAGGTCGGCGACCACGGTCGCAGGCCCCAGACTGGCGGCCGGGCGGCGCCCCTCGGCGACGGTGCCACCGGCCGATAGTCCCACCATCCCCAGGACGCCTGCCAGCGCGGCCCCGCCAAGGGCGTGGCGGAAGCGGAGTGCGCGGTTCTTCCCGACCTGCATCCCTGCATCCATCCGTTAGTAAAGCCCGTCGATCTCGACCGGCTGGCGCGCGGCGCGGCGGGGCGGGGCGAGAAGGCTGCGCTTGTCTTCTCCCGTCGCCTCGACCGCGCGCAGGCGCTGCACCCGGTCCGAGGTGATCTCGGCCGCGGCGACGCCATCGCGCAGGACGGTCGCGCGCATGAAGACGAACAGCGTCTGGCGCCGCCGCTGTTCCTGGCGCGAGCGGAAGAGGTTGCCCAGAACCGGCACCTTTCCGAGCCCGGGTACTTCGGACCGCGCACTTTGCCGGTCATCGGTGATGAGACCACCCAGCACGATGGTCCCGCCGTTGTCCGACAGCACCGTCGTCTCGATGCTGCGCCGGTTGGTGATGAGGTCGGCCGCCCCGGCCACATTCCCCGCAATCAGGGACGAGACCTCTTGCGCGATGTTCAGCTGGATCGTGTTACCGTCGGTCACGCGCGGGGTCACGCGCATGGTGATGCCGACATCGCGCCGCTCGATCGTGGTGAAGGACGTCTGCCCCCCGCTGCCCCGGTCGAAGGATCCGGTGCGGAAGGGCACGTTCTGGC
>CAZVIS010000283.1:0-4570 GCA_964627355.1 uncultured Rhodobacterales bacterium | reverse complement strand
ATGGCTGGTTCTGGCGCAACCGTGACAGCACCCCGATCACGATGACCATCAAGCTGCGCGGTGAATACAGCGTCATCGTAGAGACGTACTAATTCCGGCTGCGGTCATTCGCGGCGTGTTCCGCGGGTGACCGCCTAGATCACCCCCATGAGGCACATCCACGTTCCGTTCGAGGCGCTGTGGTCCATGCGCATCCCGGTGCCCTACTCGCTGTTCCTGCGGGCGGGGGACCTCGGCTGGTCCTGCGGGCAATGCCCGCTGGACCGCGAGGGGGTGGTGGCCACGCCCGATGACGGTCCGGCACAGGCACGGCTGGTCGTGCGCCACGCGGAAGCGACCCTGCGCGGGGCCGCGATGGGTGCGGACGACCTGCGCATGGCCGTCGTCTATCACGACCTCGCCGACCCGGAGGGCGCGCTGGCCATCCTGCGCGCGGCCTTCGGGCCGCAGGTTTTGATGGTGCCGGTCGCCTGCCCGGCTTTCTACTACCCCGGCATGCGGATCGAGGTGGATCTCTTCGCCGATCGGGGCGGCAGCCTGCGCTTCGGGACCGGTCCCGGTCCGGGTGTCCCGGTCATCGACCATACGGCGGTCCCCGCCCGCACCCCTGGCCTGCCGCCGCATGCCTTGATCCATCCCGGCCTGACCGCGCCCGTGCGGTGGACCGTCCACGCCCCCGGCGACGCCCAGCCCCACACCTTGCACACCGGCGGGGCCGAGGTTCAGGTGCGGCGCGGCGACGGCATCCTTGGCCTGACGGCGCTGGCCCCCGGCCTCGCTGGTCTGGTTCCGCAGACCGAGGCCGTGATGACGGCGCTGGACGTGGCGTTGACCGAAGAGGGGCTGTCCTTCGCCGACGTGGTCAAGTCCACCACCCACTATTGCGGCGAACCCACACCGCAGGACCTGCACGACAACATGGCCGTGCGGAACCGCCGCTACCGGTCCCCCGGCCCCGCCTCGACCGGCATCCGCGTCAGCGAGCTGGCTGCGAGGGGCGCACTGACCGCTGTCAGCCTGCTCGCCCTGCGATGACCGTCTGGCGCCTGCCGCTATCGGCCCTATACTCCCGGCGTCCCCGGGCATGAGGCGCGCCATGGCCACCGTCGAGATCTACACCACCTCTACCTGCGGCTATTGCATGGCCGCCAAGACCCTGCTTCGCCGCAAGGGCGTGGCCTTCACCGAGATCGACGTCGGCCTCGCCCCCAACCAGCGCGCCGCGATGACCCAACGGGCGGGCGGGCGGCGCACCGTGCCGCAGATCTTCATCGACGGCACCCATTTCGGCGGCTGCGACGACCTTTATGCGCTGGACAGCGCGGGCAAGCTCGATCCCCTTCTGGCGGGCTAGGCGATGCGCGCGGGGCTGGTGCAGCTGACGGTCACCGACGATCCGGCCGCGAACCTGCCGGTGACGGTGGACCTCGTCCGCCGCGCCTTTGCCGCGGGCGCGGATATCGCGCTGACGCCCGAATGCACCAATGCGCTGTCGTCCAAGCGCACCCGCCAGCGCGAGGTGCTGCGGCATGAGGGCGACGACCCCACCCTCACCGCCCTGCGGGGCGAGGCGGCGCGGGCGGGGCGCTGGCTGCTGGTCGGCTCGCTTGGCCTTCTGACCGATGATGCGGACGGGCGTTTCGCCAACCGCAGCCTGCTGATCGCCCCCGACGGCGGGATCGCCGCCCGCTACGACAAGATCCACATGTTCGACGTGAACGTGTCCGAGACCGAGGTCTATCGCGAATCATCGGGCTACCGACCCGGGGGCCGCGCGATTCTGGCCGATACCCCGCTTGGCCGCATCGGCCTGACCGTCTGCTACGACGTCCGCTTTCCCCACCTCTACCGCCGCCTTGCACAGGGCGGCGCGCAGATCCTCACCGTCCCCGCCGCCTTCAACCACATCACCGGCGCGGCGCATTGGGAGGTGCTGCTGCGCGCCCGCGCGATCGAGACGGGGTGCTTCGTCCTCGCCCCCGCGCAGACCGGCTTCCACCCCGAGCGTGAGGGCAAGGGCCGCCGCACCCACGGCCACAGCCTCGCCGTCGCCCCGTGGGGAGAGGTGCTGGCCGATGCGGGGACCGAACCTGGCGTGACGCTGGTCGAGATCGACCTTGCGCAGGTGGACGGCGCGCGCGCCCGCGTCCCCTCGCTGACCCACGACCGTCCCATCGAGGGTCCCTGATGGCCGACCGCGCCCCCGACCGCGCCGAAGACATCGCCGTCGCCCTGTTCGGAGAGCTGTTCACCGCCGATCAGCTGGCCCGCAACCGCATCACGCGCGCCCTGCCCAAGGGGATGCAGCTGTCGCATTTCTCGGTTCTTAACCACCTCGCCCGGCAGGCCGAGGATCGCACGCCCGCGCAACTGGCGCGCGCCTTTCACGTGACCCGGGGCGCGATGACCAATACCTTGGCCCGGCTGGAATGGGCCGGGCACATCCATGTCCGCCCCGACTGGGACGACGCGCGGCGCAAGTTCGTGACGATCAGCCCGGCGGGACGGGCCGCGCGCGACGCGGCGGTGCAGGCGGTGGCACCCCTCATCGTGGACCTTGTCCGCGACCTGGGCGAGGACCGGGTACGCGCCGCCCTGCCGGTGCTGCGCGAACTTCGCACCCGGCTCGAAGGCGGCGAGTGATGGCGGCCGAGGTGGTGCCCCTGCTCATCACCGGGGGAAACGGCCGCATCGGCACGATCCTGCACGACTGCTGGCCCTGGGCGATGCGCGACGGGCTGCGGCCCATCTGGCAGTCCCGGCGGTCCGAGGTGGGGTTCCTGCACTGGGACATCCTGCAGCAGCCCGCACCGCCCTGGGCCGGCGGGATCGTCCTGCACCTTGCGGGGGGCCGCGCTGATCCGGACGCCGAGGTTCCGCTGGCCCTCGCCGTGCTGCGGGCAGCGCAGGCGCAGGGCGCGCGGCATGTCTTTCTTGCCTCCTCTGCCGCCGTCTATCCGGCAGGCACCGATCTGGGCGAGGATACCGCCCCCGCCCCCGCCTCGCCCTACGGCGAGGGCAAGCGCGCGATGGAAGAGGCTGCGCTGGACTGGCAGGCGCGGCACGGCGGCGGGTTGACCATCCTGCGGATCGGGAATGTCGCGGGGGCTGATGCCCTTCTGGGCGCGGGCCGGCGCGCGGCCGTGACGCTCGACCCGGTCGAGGGCAGCGCGCTTGGCCCGGTCCGCTCGTACATCGGGCCCGCCATGCTTGCGGCGGCGCTGGCACGGCTTGCCGCGCTTGCCGCCGCGCGCACGGCGCTGCCGCGGGTGCTGAACGTGGCGGCCCCGCGTCCGGTCGCAATGGGCGCGCTGCTCGATGCGGCCGGGATCGGCTGGAGCTTCGGCCCGACGAACCCTGCCTCCCGTCCGCAGGTCACGCTGGACACACGCCGCCTGCAGGCCCTTGTCCGCCTGCCGCCCAACGCCAGCCAGCCGCGCGCCATCGTCGCCGACTGGCGCGGCATGAACGACCCATGACTCCGGGCAAGCGCGCACTCGACCTCGCCCTCGCGCTGGTCCTCGGCGCCTTGCTCGCCGCCCCCTTCGCCCTCCTCCTCGTCTGGCTTTGGGCACGCGAGGGGCGGCCCCTGTTCTATGCGGCCGAGCGGATGCGCGCCCCCGGTCAGCCCTTCCGCCTGTGGAAGCTGCGTACCATGACGGCGGACCCCGCCGACAGCGGCGTCTCGGGCGGCGACAAGGCGTCGCGCATCACCCCCACCGGCCGCCTCCTCCGCCGCACACGTCTCGACGAGGTCCCCCAGCTCTGGAACGTCCTGAAAGGCGACATGAGCTTCGTCGGCCCCCGCCCCCCCTTGCGCCAGTACGTCGAGCGGTTCCCCGCCCTCTACGCGCAGGTTCTGCGCTCCCGCCCCGGCCTCACCGGCCTTGCCACGTTGCACTTCCACCGGCACGAGGAACGGCTCCTCGCCCGCTGCCGCACGGCCGAGGAGACCGACGCCCTGTATGTCCGCGCTTGCATCCCCCGCAAGGCCCGCCTCGACCTCATCTACCAGCGCCGCCGCACGATCTGCCTCGACCTCGCGATCCTTGGCCGGACCCTCGCCCGTGTCCTGCGCCGCTGAGGTCTTGCGTTCCCAAGGCTCTGGCGCGTCCCCCGCCTTACGCCCCCGCCATGCCAATCCGGGGGACTGCCCGGGGGGGCCGCATCGCAGGTTCCGGCGTCAGCCGATGCCGCAACAGCGCGATCGGGTGCTGGCGCAGGGTGAGGCGCATTGACAGGTAATCCTCGACCACCGCCTCGCCCGCCGTCATCGCGGGGAAGGCGACGGCGGGCTCGTGGATCGCCTCGCCGTCCATGTCGCCGTCGAACAACGGCAAGGGCGCCCCCCCGGCCAGCGCCCGCGCCTCCCACAGCGCATCGCGGCGGGACACACCCAGCGAGGCGAACACATCCGCCTCGGCCAGCCGCGTCACCGTCGCAGGCTTCAACCCCGCCCGGCGCCAGAGGTCGCGCACCGCGGCATAGCCGTTGCCCCGCGCCGCCACGATCCACAGCCCCTCGTCCTCGGCCAGCCCGCGGATCTGGCGGAACCCCAGACGCAAGGCCA
>CAZVIS010000282.1:0-4600 GCA_964627355.1 uncultured Rhodobacterales bacterium | reverse complement strand
CGGTCCAGCGCCTCCATCTTCTCTTCCACAGGGGTCGTGCCGTCCCATTCGTGCATGTAGTAGATGTCGATATGGTCGCTGCGCAGCCGCTTCAGGCTGCGCTCGCATTCGCGGATCAGGTGCCAGCGGCTGGTGCCTTCGTCATTCGGGCCGGTCCCGACGCGCATCCGCGCCTTGGTGGTCACCAGAACATCGTTCCGCCGCCCTTCCAGCACCTCGCCGAGGATCTCTTCGGCCAGACCTGAAGAATACATGTTCGCGCAGTCGAACACGTTGACACCGTGGTCGATGCACAGGTCCACCAGCGCCCGCGCCTCGGGCACGCCCTGGTTGCCGACGCGGCCAAAGGGGCCTACGCCACCAAAGGTGAAGGTGCCCATTGCGATGGCCGAGACCTTCAGCCCGGACCGTCCAAGTGTCCTGTATTCCATGACAATCCCCCCTGATGCTGGGCGCATGGTGGGCTGCGGGGGGCACGACGTCTAGCTCAATTCCGGCCCGTCAGGTCGTCGCCACCACGAAATCCGGCACGATGCCCGAAGCTGCGATGAAGCGGTCAACGGCGTGCCCCCGGAACAGCCCATGATCCGCCACGAGCACCGTCCCGCAGCCCGCCGCCGCCCCGCCAAGCGTGTCGGTGTGCAGCGTATCGCCCACCATCGCGAGGCGCGCGGCAGGCAGTCCGGCGCGGGCGATTGCGGCGTCGAACGCGGTGCCGAAGGGCTTGCCGAACCAGTGCACCTCCACCGGCAGCGCATCCATCACCAGATGGGCAAACAGCCCCGGCTCCAGCGTCAGGCCGCCCTCACGCGGGGCGACGAGGTCGGGGTTGGCGATGACGAGGGGGCGGGGGCGGCGGCGCAGGGCGTCGACGAGGCGGGCCTGTGCGTCGAGCGACCAGCGCGCTGTGGAGAGGAACAGGAAGGCGTCGGCGTGGTCGAAGGCGTCCGGGTCGGCCAATGCATCCACCACCTTGGCGGGAAGGTCCGCGAACCCGTCCCCTTCAGCCGCCAGCGCGGCCCAGGTGGCACCGGGGGCAATCCGCTCCAGCGCCTCGGCGGCGACATCACGGGACGAGACGACCTCTTCGGCGGTGAAGTCGTACCCCAGGCGGTGGTACTTCTGCAGAAGCTGCGGCCGGGTGTAGCTCGCGGCATTCGTCAGCACGACCAGCCGCTTGCCCCGCGCGCGCAGGTCCGCCATCCGCGCCACTGCCCCGGGGATCGCCGTCTCGCCCACGTTCAACACGCCAAAGGCATCGAGGAGGAAGCCGTCGTAATGCTCGGCCACTTCGGACAGGGTGGGCAGAGTTCGGGGGGCCTTGGGGAAGTTCGCGGAGGGCAGGCGGTCGCGCACGCCCTCATACCGGGCGAAGGAGGAGAGCGCGTCGGTCGGCATCCCCTCGATGCCATCCTCGGTGGACAACGACAGCTTGCGGTCAGACACTGGTGAACCCGCCCTCGACCATCAGAAGCGCGCCGTTGACCATCGCGGAGGCGTCCGAGGCGAGGTAGAGGGCGGCATCGGCCACCTCCACCGGCTCGGCAAAGCGGCGGGCGGGTGTGGCGTTGCGGAAAGGGTCGCCTTTCTCCGGCTTGCCCCAGACCTGTCTGCCCATCGGCGTCATCACCACCGTCGGACAAATCGCGTTGACCTGCACGTTGTGCCGCGCCCATTCGGCGCAAAGCGACTTCGTCAGCGCATTGAGTCCGCCCTTAGAGGCGGCATAGGCCGCATGATCATCCAGCGCGATGACCCCGGTCTGGCTGGAGATGTTGATGACCTTGCCCCACCGTTGCGCGATCATCGCAGGGGCCAGCGTCCGCGCCGTCAGGAACGGCGCGCGCAGGTTGACGGCCATCATCCGGTCCCAGTCCCCGGTCGAGAAGTCCACCGCCGGGGCGACATTCGCGATGCCTGCGGAGTTCACGAGGATGTCGATGGTGCCCCATTCGGCCAGCGCCCGCTCGCAGGCGGCGACGGGTTCGGTGGGGCTGGCCATCTCGGCGGTCAGGGTCAGGCAGCGGCGGCCGTGGGCGCTGACGGCCTCGGCCGTCGCGGCAAGATCCGTCTCATCCCGCCCAAGCGCCACGATATCGGCGCCCGCCTCGGCGAAGACTGCACAAATCTCGGCGCCGATCCCCTTGGAGGCCCCGGTGACCAGCGCCTTGCGGCCCTTGAGCGAAAAGCGGTCCTGCCAGCCCATGGCCTACTCCAGATTGGTATGGCGCGCGCGCATGGCGGTGGGGTCTGCGCCAAGGTGGTCGCGCAACGCCAGCACCAGAAGCTCGAAGGTCAGGTACTGCGCCCCCTCGAACAGCGACCCCATCGGCAGGACCGATCCCGTCGCGCCCTGATCGTTCGCCATGGTCTGGGCGGGGATGACCAGCACGCGGTCGCATGCCTTTGGTGCCTCGCCATCCGGCTGCGCCGTCACGCAGGCGGTGCGGGCGCCCGCGGCGCGGGCCACGCCGATCAGGCCATTGACGGTGGAAAAGGACCCGGGCCCCGCGCTGACGATCAGCAGATCCCCCAGCCCCACCGGCGGGGCCGACATGTCACCCACGACATGCGCGTCAAGCCCGAGGTGATAAAGCCGCATCGCCAGCGCCCGCATCATCAGCCCCTCGCGCCCCACGCCGTAGGCAACGATGCGTCGGGCGACGGCAATCTCTGCGACGAGCGCGCCAAGGCTGGCGGGATCGACCCCGGCGGTAGCCTGCCGCAACTCCTCGGCCGCGTGGGCGGCCATGGTGGTGAAATCCATGCTATCCCCGTTTCGCCAGCGTCTCGGGCAGGGGCAGCGCCGCCTCTACCGCCCGCTCCAGAAGCCCCGTCTCGTCCAGGAGGTCAAGCAGGGTGTAGCGGCTGCGGAGATAGAGGGCGCTGAGGGTCGTGCGCCGCAGGTAGGCCCGGTCCACCCCAATCTCGGCTGCGTCCGAGGGTGCGCCTGCAGCGTGAAGTGCTTCGCGCATCGCATCCGCCGTTATGAGTTGCCCGGCAAGGCGGTGTCGCAGATCGGGCCAGATGGCCGCCAGCCGAGACAGGCGGTCCTGTAAGGCGGTACCCTCCACATGCTTCGCCGCCGTCTCCTCCAGTGCGCGGGCGGCGATCTCTCCGGGGCCAAAGGCCTTGCGGATTGCCTCGGCCTTGGCGGCCATCGAGGGCGCGCGGGCCACCTGCGCCTCGACCTCCAGCGCGGTCAGGTCCTGCGCCAGAAGCCAGTCCCACATGCGCAGCGTCATCGAGCAGCCGACGGCGACGCAGGCGCCGTGGCTGACCCTTTCGCCGCCGAAAGCAAGATCGTCCATCTCCCACAGATGCGCGATCTGGTGGTCGGCGCCCGAGGCGGGGCGCGAGGAGCCGTGGCTTTCCATCGCCAGCCCGACGAGGGTGAGGCCCGTGAACAGCCCCTCCAGCGCCGACCGGTCGCCCTTGGCAATCGCCTGCGGCCGCGAGAGCCAGTCGCGCAAGCTGCCTTGCACCATCGGCCAGGCCACATCGTCAATCGCCTCTATCCCGAGGGCATCGGCCACCAACCAGTCCCCGCCCGCTGGAACCTTGCCCGCAAGATCCCCGTAGCCCCAGCCGTTCATCTCGGCGGGTGCGGCCGCGATCACGTCGAGGTCGCCGAGAACGACCTTGGCAGGGCGGCACTGGATCGTTTTCTTGAACCCCTTCACCGAAAGTGGGGCGCCTGCGGAGGTATAGCCGTCCATCGAGGCAGCTGTTCCTACGCAAAGGTAAGTACGGCCTAGGGCAAAGGCCGCGTGCTTGACGACGTCGTTGAGGACCCCAGAGCCGACGGCAACCGGCGTCGCGGCGTCGGTGGCGAGCCCCTCACGGATCTGTTCGGCAAGATCGAGCGTTGGCTTCAGGCGCGGGCGTCCCGGCAGGATCATGCGGCGCACGGCGATGCCTTCGGCCAGAAATGCCGCCTCGGTCGCCGCGCCTGCGGCGGCCCAAGTGTTGTCGTCGGCCACGATGCAGGCCGTCCCCGTGAAGTGCCGCCGGTACAGCGCCCCGGCCTGCGCAAGGGTGCCCGGGCCCATCAGCACCTCGGCAACCGAGGCGGACTGCGCGACAGCGGCTGCGATACGCTCGGCCGAGGTCATGCCACCGCCCCGGACCGCAAGGTGCGCCCGTCGGAAGAGAACTGATGCAGGCGGGCGGCGGGAAAGATCAAGCCCACGGTCGCACCGTGATTCAGCTCCGTATCCCCTTCGGCCCGCACGACCAGCGGCTGCCCGTCGCCGGTGCGGACATAGAGGTAGGCATCGCCCCCGAGCGTCTCGCGCAGGGAAACGGTCGCGTCGAGGTCGCCCGCTCCGGCGGGGGCAAGGCCGATATGCTCGGGCCGGATGCCAAGGCGAACGGCCCCTTCGACAGCCTCTGCCTCAAGTGTCGCCCCGCCCACGCGGACGCGCCCGGCATCGGCGTCCATCGCCAGGAAGTTCATCGACGGCGCCCCGATGAAGCCCGCGACGAATTTGGTCGCCGGGCGGTGGTAGAGGTCCATCGGGCTGCCGACCTGTTCGATACGGCCTGCGTTCAGGACGACGATCTTGTCGGCCATCGTCATCGCCTCGACCTGGTCGTG
>CAZVIS010000281.1:0-4632 GCA_964627355.1 uncultured Rhodobacterales bacterium | reverse complement strand
CCGGGCCATCCCGGCGCTTGGCGTGGCGCCCGACATCACCGTCGTGCAGCCCCGCCCGGCCCCCGAGGATGCCGAGGCCGAGGCTGAAAGCGCGGTGCCGAGCCGGGACGAGGCCTCGCTGCGCGGGGCGTTGTCGAACGACGCGGTCAGCGAGGATGAGCGGAAGCAGCTCGAGGCCGACCGCGCCCGCGCCGAGGAAACCGCGAAGCTGAGGGTCGAGGATTACCAGCTTGCCTATGCCGTGGACATCATCAAGGGCCTCTCGGTGATGACGGTGCAGCCCTGAGCGAGGCGCTGCCATACCGCCCCTGTGCGGGCGTCGTGCTGGTGAACCGCGAGGGGCTGGTCTTCGCTGGCCGCCGCCTCGACAGCGCGCTGCCCGCCTGGCAGATGCCGCAAGGCGGGATCGACGAAGGGGAAAAGCCGAAGGCGGCCGCCTTGCGCGAGTTGCGCGAGGAGACGGGGGTGACCGCAGACCTTGTTACGGTGCTGGACAAGACCAAGGGCTGGATCACCTACGACCTGCCAACCGAGCTTCTGGGCCGCGTCTGGGGCGGCAAGTACCGGGGGCAGAAGCAGAAATGGTTCCTGTTCCGCTTCCTTGGTCAGGACAGCGATATCCGCATCGATCAGGCCCACCCCGAGTTCTCGGAATGGCAATGGACGCAGGCGGACGCCTTGGTCGAAGGGATCGTCCCCTTCAAGCGCGCGGTCTATGAACAGGTGATCGCGGCCTTTCGCGCGCATCTGGCCTGACGGGTTTCTGATCGCGCGCGCAAGCGCGCAAGCCTTTTGCCTCGGCCGCCAGCGGGCCCCATGGGGGCCCGCCTCTGGCCTCTGGCGAAGGAGGGGGCGGCTGCCCCCTCTGGCCGCAAGCGGCCATTCACCCCTGCGGATACTTGGGGGCAAAAGAAGGCGCAAGCGGGGTCGCGCACCCGGACGGGAGACCCGGTCAAGCCGCCGGGCGCGCGCCTTCTTCCGCCACGGTCATCGGCTTCCCAGCCTGTATCGTTCACCCATGGTCGGGGGATCCTGGTAAAGTAACCCTTAAGCCCCTTCTTTTGTCTACAAGTATCCTCCAGGGGGTGAAGGGCCGCTTGCGGCCCGAGGGGGACGGAACGTGCCCCTGCCTTCGCCCGAGCCGGTTGCGCGCTTGCGCGCATAAGGCGAGAGGAAAGGTTTGCGCGCTTGCGCGCTCCGCCAGAAAACCGCCCCTCACCCGTTCTCGCGCAGCACCGTTCCGGCGAGGTAGAGCGAGCCGCAGATCAGCACGCGGGCGGTCGGGTCCGCTGCTGCGATCGCAGCAAGCGCTCCGGCGACCGAGGGCGCGACCCCGGCCGGGATCCCGGCACCGCGCGCGGCCTCTGCTGTCACCTCGGCGGGCAGGGTGTTCTTCTCGCCCGGGATCGATACCGCGTGCAGACGCGCGGTGTGCGCTGCCAGCGGGCGCAGGTAGCCTGCGATGTCCTTGGTGTTCAGCATCCCGCAGATCAGGTGCGTGGGCCGCCGCGGCATCCCCGCCAGCGTCGCCGCCAGCGCCTCGCCCCCCGCCGGGTTGTGGCCGCCGTCGAGCCAAAGCTCCACGTGCGGGGCCAGAGCCACCAGCGGCCCGTACCGCAGGCGCTGCATGCGGGCGGGCCAATACGCCTTCGATACCGCCGCCTCGCAGGCCGCGGTACCGAAGCCGAGGTGGCGCAGCGCCATCACGGCGGCGCCTGCGTTCTCGATCTGATGGGGGCCGGGCAGGTTCGGCAGGGGCAGGTCGACCAGCCCGTTCTCGTCCTGGAACACCATCCGGCCACGTTCGGCAAAGCAGTGCCAGTGCTGGCCCTGCGCCAGAACCGGCGCGCCCAGAGCCTCGGCCTTCGCCTCGATCACCGCCAGCCCCTCGGGCCGTTGCGGGCCGACCACGCAAGGCACGCCGCGCTTGAGGATACCTGCCTTCTCCCCTGCGATCTCGGGGATCGTCTCGCCCAGATACTGCTGGTGATCGAGGCTGACAGGCGTGATAACTGTCAGCACGGGCCGCCTCACCACATTCGTCGCATCGAGCCGCCCACCAAGGCCGACCTCGAGCAGCAGCCAGTCCGCAGGGGTCCGCGCAAACGCCAGAAACGCCGCCGCCGTGGTGATCTCGAAGAAGGTGATGGGCTCGGCCCCGTTCGCCGCGGCGCATTCGTCCAGAAGGGCGGTCAGGTGATCCTCGGCGATCAGATCCCCCGCCAGGCGGATCCGCTCGTGGAACCGCGCGAGGTGGGGCGAGGTATAGGCGTGGACGGTCTTCCCCGCCGCCTCCAGCCCCGCGCGGATCATCGCCTGGGTGGACCCCTTGCCGTTCGTCCCCGCGACATGGATCACCGGCGGCAGGCGGTCCTGCGGGTTTCCCAGACGGTCCAGCAGGCGCCACATCCGGTCCAGGGTCAGGTCGATGACCTTGGGGTGCAGCGTCATCATCCGCTGCAGGATCAGGTCCGACGAGGTCACGCCTTGGCGGCCCCGTTCAGGACGGGCGCCTCTTGGACCTTCGGCGCCTCAAGCTCCCCTTTGATCGCGGGGGGCAGGCGCATGAGCATGCGAAGGACCGTGGCCAGTTCCTCGCGCATCGCCTTCCTGTGCGTCACGCGGTCGAGCATGCCGTGGTCGAGGAGGTATTCGGCCCGCTGGAACCCCTCGGGCAGTTTCTCGCGGATGGTCTGCTCGATCACCCGGGGACCGGCGAAGCAGATCAGGGCATTCGGTTCGGCAATCTGCACGTCGCCGAGCATGGCGTAGCTGGCGGTCACGCCGCCCGTGGTCGGGTGGGTCAGGACGACGATGTAGGGCAACCCCGCTTCCTTCACCATCTGCACGGCGACGGTCGTGCGGGGCATCTGCATGAGGCTGAGAATCCCCTCCTGCATCCGCGCGCCCCCGGCGGCGGAGAACAGCACGAGGGGCCGCTTCAGCTTCACCGCCCGCTCGGCTGCGGCGAGGATCGCGTTGCCCACATACATCCCCATCGACCCCGCCATGAAGGCGAAATCCTGCGCAACGGCGACGACGGGGGTGCGGGCAATCTCGCCCTCAGCCACCAGCATGGCGTCCTTCTCCCCGGTCGCCATCCGCGCGGCCTTCAGCCGTTCGGGATACTTCTTCTGGTCCTTGAAGTGCAGCGGATCGGCGACCGGATCGGGCACCTTCACTTCTGTGAACACGCCGCCGTCGAACAGAGCCGTGAAACGCAAGCGCGGCGTGATCGCCATGTGGTGGTCGCAGGAGGTGCAGACGAAGAGGTTATCCGACAGTTCCCGGTGGAACAGCATCGTCCCGCATTCCGGGCATTTGGTCCACAGGTTCTCGGGCACCTCGCGGCGGGAAAACAGCGAGTTGATCTTGGGCCGGACGTAGTTGGTGATCCAGTTCATCGCTGTTCCCATGCCATGCGTCGTCCGCGAGATAAGCCCCGGGGGGCGGAAATGCAATCACGCGGCGGTGACGGGGGAGGTGAAACTCTGTGCGGGCAGGGCCGGTAAGGAGGGCATGACTTCGGAGGATGGGATGCCCAAGGGACCGCTGATCTACCGCCAGACGATCTGGACACGGGCGACCCATTGGGTCTGGGCGGTCTGCCTGTTCTTCCTGCTGCTGACCGGCCTGCAGATCTTCAACGCCTTTCCCAGCCTGCACATCGGGCAGGAGTCGGGGTTCGACTACGACAACGCGATCCTGTCGATCGGCGCGGTGGAGGAGGGGGGGACCCTGCGCGGGGTGACGCGCCTTGGGGCTTGGGAATTCGACTCGACCGGGGTGCTTGGCGTCTCGAACTGCGAGGCGCGGGCCTTTCCGGCGGCGGTGACGATCCCGTCAAAGACCTCGCTTGCGACGGGGCGGGTGATCCACTTCTTCTTCGCGTGGGTGCTGGTGGGGACGCTGGCGGTGTGGCTGATGGCGGCGGCGCTGACAGGGCATCTGCGGCAACTGATGCCCACATGGGCCGACCTCCGCGCCCTGCCGCGCGATGTGGCGGACCATGCGCGGCTGCGGTTTCACCATGGGCCGGGGTACAACGTGTTGCAGAAGCTGGCCTATGCCGGGGTCCTGTTCGTGGCGCTGCCGGTGATGATCCTGACCGGGCTGGCGATGTCGCCCGGGATGAATGCGGCCTGGCCGTGGTTGCCGGATCTGTTCGGCGGGCGGCAGACGGCGCGGACGGTGCATTTCGGGGTGATGGTGGCGCTGGTCGGGTTCTTCTTCGTGCACATGGCGATGATCCTTCTCGCCGGTCCGCTGAACGAGCTGCGGTCCATCGTGACCGGCTGGTATCGCATTGACGCAGAGAAGCATCATGATTGACCGCCGTCGCCTGCTTCTGGGGGCTGCGGCCCTGACGCTTTCAGGCTGCAAGGTGTTCGACGGCGCCACCGCCCGCGACAGCGCCATGCGCCGGTTTTTCGCGCAGGCCGAGGGGCTGACGATGACCGCGCAGCGCGCTTTGGTGGGGGATGCACTGGCGCCCGAATTCACCGAGGCTGATATCCGGCAGGGGCAACGCCCGAACGGCTCGACCGATCCAGAGGGGGCCGCGTATCGCGCGCTGGTCGAGGGTGGGTTCGCTGAATTCAAGCTGGCGGTGACCGGACTGGTGGAGCGGCC
>CAZVIS010000280.1:0-4654 GCA_964627355.1 uncultured Rhodobacterales bacterium | reverse complement strand
CTGGTGAACAGCAGCGCCGCGTCCTTGCCATGCAGGTCCGCCAGTTCCCGCTCCAAGAGCAGGTGGTGATGGTTCGTCCCGCTGATGTTGCGCGTGCCGCCAGCCCCCGTGCCGCAGGCCTGCACCGCATCGACCATCGCCTGCACCACGTCCGGGTGCTGGCCCATCCCGAGGTAGTCGTTCGAGCACCAGACGGTGATCTCTTCCGTCCCGTCCTCGGTATAGCGCACCGCCCGGGGGAAGCTGCCGCGCTGACGCTCCAGCTCGGCAAAGATCCGATAGTTGCCCTCGGCGCGCAGGCGATCCAGTTCCTGGGTGAAGTAGCCTTGGAAGTCCATCGTCGTCCCTTTCAGTCCTTCGCCGCGGGGGCTGGCGTCATCGGTTTGGGCGCGGCCATCATCCAGCGCCAGAGTTTCTGGTCAGGCAGCGGAACCACCATGAACCAATGTTCGAGAAGGGCCAGCAGCGTCAGTGCCAGCAGCAGGGTAAAGCCCGTCTCCTGCCCGGCCGTGTCGGCCTGCCACAGGCGGTCGAGCATGCAGTAGGCCGCAAGTGACAGGATCGAGATCGAGAGGGGGAAGAACCAGCTGACCCCCGACCGGCGGAAGTGGCTGGGCAGATGCGACAGGGGGCGGGGCAGGAATTCGGTGTTGATCCGCGGCACGCCGAAGAACAGGTTCAGCTTGGCCGACACCCGCGCGAAGAACAGCACCGCAAAGGTCCAGAGCGCAAAGTCGTTGACCGCGTCGCGTGTCAGGTACGCCAGCACCGCCAGCGCCGCGACCAGCGCCGCCTCGTGCCAGGCAAGCGTCAGGGCGCCGCGCAGGAACCGCTCGCGCCCCGTCGCCTCGGGGGGACAGGGCGTCCGGTTCGGCCCGGTGACCAGGCCCGACAGGAACGCAAGCTCGATCCAGCCCCAGATTGCCATCGCCGACAGGAACGCAAGGAACGCGCCAAGCGGCGTCGCAAGGGCGACGGTTTCGTGGACGCCATAAACGCCCCCTGCCAGCAGCGGCAGCGACAGCAGGCACGACCAGATATGCTGGTCCCCACCCGCGTTGTCGGCCGCTCGCACGCGCATCAGGATCGCCCCGGTGGAGAACCACCAGAGGAACAGCGCGGCGAGTGAGGCAATCCAGGGGTTGTCCATCATCCTCGGCTTTCGGGGTAAGTCCGCCGGGGGCACGCGCCCATGCCCCCGGCGGTGGTGCGGCGAAGGGTCAATAGACCGGCTCCAGCCGCACGTCCTGTGGCAGGTCCTGATGCTTGACCGGGATCAGGTACAGGGTCGCAAAGGCCAGCGCCGCACGCGCCGCTGCCCCCCAACCCTTCACCTTGCCGGCGACACCGCCCTGCCGTTTTGCTGCGTCCATCGCGATGAAGGCCGCGTTCATCCGGCGCAGGGCGGGCAGCCAGCGCGGATGGTCGATGTCAAGTTCCACAGGGAAGATCTGCCGCGCGATGGTCGATGTCTTGCGATAGACCTCTTGGTCGTACCACTCGATGTCCACGCCAAGCGCCTTGTGGAACAGCGGGCGCTGGTGGTCGCGGACGTACATGGTGGAATAGACGGCGGTCAGGAAGAAGCGGATCCACAGCTTGTTGGCAAAGCTCGTCGTCAGCTTGGGGTCCGTCTTCATCAGCAGGGCAAAGGCCTCGCCATGGCTGAACTCGTCGTTGCACCACTCCTTGAACCACTTGAAGATCGGGTGGAACCGCTGGTCGGGGTTCGCTTCCAGATGCCGGAAGATGGTGATGTAGCGGGCGTAGCCGATCTTCTCGCTCAGGTAGGTCGCGTAGTAGATGAACTTGGGCCGGAAGTAGGTGTACTTCTTGGCCTTGGTCAGAAAGCCGAGGTTCACCGCCACACCCGCCTCGCGCAGCGCGTCGTTGATGAAGCCCGCATGCCGCGCTTCGTCCCGGCTCATGTAGCTGAACAGCTCGCAGATGTCGGGGTTGGACCCGCGCCGCTTCATTTCCTTGTACAGCACGCAGCCCGAGAATTCGGCAGTGCACGACGACACGAGAAAGTCGATGAACTCGCGCCGCAGCCCGGGCTCCATCCCGTCCCAGTCGATCTGGTCCCACTCGGCGTTCTTCTTGAAGTGGCCCTTGTTCGGGTCGGACTTCATGCGGGCAAGCAGCGCGTCCCACTCCTTGCGGACAGGGGTGACGTCGATCTTGTCCATCTCGTCGAAGTCGGTGGTGTAGAAGCGCGGGTTCAGAAGCGTGGTTTCCGTCGCCATCGCCTGCGTGTCCATCGGCTGGCTCGCGGCAAGCTCGGCATAGTCGGCCTCAAGGCCCTTCGGCGTCGCGTTCATGACAGCACCTCGTCCGAGAAGGAGAATTCGCACAGTTCCATGAAGTCGAAGTCGCCCGTCATCCGCGTCCACCAACGCTCCAGCAGGCTCGCGCGGGTGATGGTGGCGGTCCGGTCCTCGACGATCACCTCGCCCCAGGCGGCCACCACGGGCCGCCCATGGACCAGAACCTCGTCACCCGGATAGACGATGGCCCCGTTGTTGAAGCGGACGTGGGCGTGAAGCGATTCAAAGCGGTGGCTGACCTCGACGGTCACAGGCACCTCTTCCCTTTCTTTCGTGAACATTCCCATGATCTTGGTTCCCTTGGTTTTTTTGGTCGTCTTGTGGTCAGGTCAGCGCGACAGGAGCTGTTCGAACGCAGCCTTGTTGTCGTCGCCAAAGGCGTAGAGCTCGACGCTCCACCCCGTTTCGGGGTCTTCCACGGCCAGGCGGCCGTTCGCGTACTGTCGGATCGTGACGGGCAGCAGGGGGTCCAGCCGGTGGCGGCGACGGATCGTCTCGACTCCGCTCTGGATCACGGTGATGAAGCCGCCATGGGGCAGGTCGGCCAGCATCGTTCCGTCCGCATCATAGACGGTGACGGCCTGCGCAGAATGGCCATCCAGGATCAGGCTGCGCTCGGACAGGACTTCGGCGGGCGCAGGCTTGCCCGTGGGCTCGCGCCCCGTCAGGACGGCAAAGCTGACCACGGCGAGCGAGGCCAGCACCAGCGCGAGCATCGCGCGCAGCAGCGCCACCGGGATCATCTCGCGGTTCGGCGCGGGCTTGGCTTGGGGATGGTAGGTCATGGTATCCCTCACTCGGCCGCGATTGCGGATGGAACGGGCGCGCGCACCAGCACCGGCTGGGTCAGCCGCGTCTCGGCGGCATCTGCCAGCAGGCGCGCAACGCGCTGCGCGTCCGGAATGCAGCGCAGGGCGGGCTGCGTCAGGAAGTACCAGGGCCGCACATGCGGCCAGCACACCAGATAGGCCAGCCGCCCCCCGGGCACGAGCTTCAGCGCCACGGTCCCCGTCCCGCCCTTGCGCAGGTCCAGCGCCGCGCTCTCGATCTGCGTATAGGGCAGGTTGAAGGTGACGCTGAGGGCCGCCCCGATCCGCATGGCCACGCGGGCAGTCGTGATCGTATAGACCGTCGCCCGCGCCTGTGCCCAAGCAAGGACCAGGATCAGAAGCCCCGCCGCCAGCCCGAGGAACAGGTAGGGCAGCCCATAGGCGACCGCCCCCTGCACCCCCGCGATCTCGAACCCGACGGACGCCCGCCAGACCACGATAGCGGCAAAGTAGATCGCGACCCAGTTCAGCCCGCAGGCCTCGACGGCCAGCCGCCAGGTGTTCGGGCGGCCCTGCCACAGCACGGTCTCGCCACGCGGTGGCAGGGAAGGGAGGCCGGGCATGGCCTCGAAGTTGAAGTCGTCGTCAGCCATGGCGCTGGCCTCCCGTTGACGTTGCGTTTCAGCCGAACAGCGCCGCCCACTTGGACGGGCGCTTGTCGGCGGCGTAAAGCAGCCCCCCGGCGACGTAGCCGGAGATCTTTTCTTCCTCGAGCATCGTGACCTCGGTCGAGGACCGCGTGGCCGGGATCCCTGCAAAGAGATCCGAGGTCAGCGCGTTCACGCGGACCCGGTCGCGCTCGATCTTGGCCATGGGCATCGGCACCAGCCGCTTCACCCCGCTGTCGAGCGAAATCTCCAGATAGCGCACCAGCTGTTCCGGCGCGTCCACCCACATGTCCGACACGGTGCCCACCATGGCCAGATCGCCCGCCTGCACCGGCATCCCGCGCGGGTCGCGCCCGGCCGAGATGCCAAAGCCCTTGGCATGCGACAGCGGCACGATCTTGTTGTGGCCGTGCCCGTCCAGTTCGGGGACATCGCGGCGCGGCGCCCAGGAGGCCGGGCCTACGCCATCCACCATCGGATCGCCCGTGGGGGCCAGCGGGAAGCCGTCCGCCGAAGCCGTCCGCGCCAGCGCCACCTCACGCGCTTCGCGTTCGCCGTTCGGCACCGTCACAGTCCCGCGCCCGTGGGGCAGGATGAAGGTCTTGGGCTTGGGAAGCGGGAAGGGGCCCTGGTTCGGGGCGGTCTTGCCGTCCTCGGTTTCCAGAGGATAGCCCTCGCGCATGTTCTCGGTCTGCAGGTAATAGACGAGCAGGGCAAAGAAGCCCCAGAACATCCAGATCGCAAGGCTTGCGAGGTCGAAGTTGCCAAAGAACGTGACGCCTACCATGGTCTGATCCTCCTCGGGTCAGGTCGGGAATTCGACGATGCCGATGCGGGCCTCGTCAGGTTTCGGTTGTCCGGTGTAGGGCAGGACCCGCACCAGCGGGCC
>CAZVIS010000279.1:0-4663 GCA_964627355.1 uncultured Rhodobacterales bacterium | reverse complement strand
GCCGCCAGCGGCATCGGAATGTGCGTGTGGCCCGGAAACACCAGATCATGGTGGATCTCGTCCGACATCAGGATCAGGTCGTGCTTCTCGGCAAAGGCCGCGACGCCCTCCAGTTCCGCCTGCGACCAGACCCGACCCCCGGGATTGTGCGGCGAGCACAGGATCAGCACCCGCTCGTTCCCCGTCATCAGGTCGTGCCAGCGGTCGAAATCCATCTCCTGCCGCCCGCTGGACATGTCGAGCGGCAGCTCCCGCACCTCGCGCCCCGCCGCACGGATCACCCGGGCAAAGGCGTGGTAGACCGGCGACATCACGCAGATCGCATCCCCCGCCGCGGTAAAGGCCTGCACGCAAAGGCCCGTCCCGTTCACCAGCCCATGCGTCGTGAAGATCGCCTCGGGCGACACCTCCCACCCGTGACGCGACGCCATCCACCAGCGGATCGCGGACAGATAGGCGGTGTCGTCGCCGAAATAGCCATAGACCCCATGCGCCGCCATCCGTTCCACCGCACGCTGCACGGCCATTGGCGGGCGAAAGTCCATGTCGGCCACCCACATCGGGATGCCATCGGCGACGGGCACGCCGTACAGGCGCTCCATCATGTCCCATTTCACCGAATGCGTGCCGACCCGGTCGATCTTTTCGTCGAAATCCATTCGCGTCCCCTGCTGCCCGGCCAAGCCTAGTCCCCCCAGCGGCAGGTGCAAGGCGTCGGGATTGCGAAGGAAAGGCCGATCCCTTAAATCGGCAGCATGGCCATTCGGAACATCCTCCTTCACCCCGACCCGCGCCTGCGCAAGGTGTGCGAACCCGTGGCGCAGATCTCGCCCGAGATCGGCAAGCTGGCCGAGGATATGCTCGCCACCATGTACGACGCACCCGGCATCGGCCTTGCCGCCCCGCAAGTCGCGGTGATGAAGCGGGTGCTGGTGATGGATTGCGTCAAGGACCCGGAGTTGGCGCCGCGCCCGATGGTGCTGGTGAACCCCACCGTCACCTGGGCGTCCGAGGACCGCTCGACTTATGATGAGGGCTGCCTGTCCCTGCCCGAGCACTACGCCGACGTCACGCGCCCCGCAAAGGTGCGCGTCGCCTGGACCGCACTCGACGGCACCGCGCAGGAGGAAGAGTTCGAAGGGCTCTGGGCCACCTGCGTGCAGCACGAGATCGACCATCTCGATGGCAAGCTCTTCATCGACTACCTCGGGCCCCTCAAGCGCCAGATGATCACCCGCAAGATGGAAAAGCTGAAGCGGGAACGGGCGCGGGCAGGGGCCTGATGGCCGTCCGGCAGCCCCTGCGCTGGCCGCACGCCGTTCTGCGCAGCCCCGCCGCGACCGTGGAGGCGATCACTCCCGAGGTGCGCGCGATCTGGGACGACATGGTGGACACGATGGAGGCGATGCCGGGCTACGGCCTTGCAGCACCGCAGATCGGGGTAGGGTTGCGGCTGGCCGTGGTGGATTGCTCGACCGAGCGGGGGCAGGTCGTGCGGCTGGCGAACCCCGAGATCCAGGCGGCCTCAGCGGAGCTTTTCCCGTGGGATGAGGCAAGCCCAAACCTCCCCGGCCTGTCCGCCCGCCTCGAACGCCCTGCCCGCGTGACCGTGAGATTCATGAACACGAACGGAGAGTCGGAAACGCGGGAATTCGCGGATCTTTGGTCCACCTCCGTCCAGCACCAGATCGACCATCTGGAAGGGCGGATGTACTTCGACCGCCTCTCGCCGCTGAAACGCAAGATGCTGCTCGCCAAGGCCGCCAAGGGGACGCGCGCTCGATGAACATCATCTTCATGGGCACGCCCGATTTCGCGGTGCCTGCGCTGCAGGCGCTGGCCGCGTGTCACCGCATCCTCGCCGTCTATTCCCAACCCCCCCGCCCCGCAGGTCGCGGACAGGCCCCGCGCCCCACGCCCGTCGCAGCCGAGGCCGCAACAAGGGGGATCGAGGTCCGCACACCGGTCTCTCTCCGCGACCCGGCGGCGCAGGCCGACTTCGCCGCGCTGCAGGCCGATGTGGCGGTCGTCGTGGCCTATGGCCTGATCCTGCCGCAAGCCGTTCTCGATGCGCCCGCGCAAGGCTGCCTCAACATCCACGCCTCTCTCCTGCCGCGATGGAGGGGTGCCGCGCCGATCCATCGCGCGATCCTGAACGGTGATGCGGAAACGGGTGTCTGCATCATGCAGATGGAAGCGGGGCTGGATACCGGGCCGGTTGTCCTGCGGCAGGCGATCCCGATCACCCCCGCCGACACCACCGGCGACCTGCACAACCGCCTGTCAGCCCTGGGTGCGCGCATGATCCTGCAGGCGCTGGAGGGCCCCCTGACTGCCACCCCTCAATCCGCCGAAGGCATCACTTACGCCGCCAAGATCGACAAGGCCGAGGCGCGGATCGACTGGACAGCGCCCGCCGAGGTCGTTGACCGCCAGATCCGAGGCCTGTCCCCGTTCCCCGGCGCCTGGTGCGAGGTCGCGGGAGAACGGATCAAACTCCTGCGCAGCCAGGTGGTTGCGGGGCAGGGTGTGCCAGGGCAGGTGCTGGGGGGCTTTACCATCGCCTGCGGCACGGGCGCGGTCGAGGTGCTAGAGGCGCAGCGGGCGGGCAAGCGGCCGATGCCTGCACAAGATGTCCTCAAAGGCTTTTCCCTGCCCGACAGGCTTGGCTGAACGGCCATTCCCAAACCGGTCAAGGTTCCCTATCTTCCCCACAGGAGATACGCCCATGCCCGCCATCCTGTTCATCGTCATCATCGGGGCCGCCGCCGGTTTCCTCGCCACGCGCTTCATGCGGGTGCAGACGGATGTGCCGACGACCATCGTCATCGGCATTGTCGGGGCGCTGGTGGGCTGGCTGGTCCTGCGGGTGCTGCTTGCGGTTGCCGGTTGGACGCTGTGGTTCCTTGGGGCAGTGGCTGGCGCCATGCTCCTCATCTGGGCATGGCAGACCTACGGACCGAAGGGCCGCCGCTAGGCCAGACGCTTCACCGCGTCCTTCAGCTTGAAGCCTTTGCCGCCCGCCGACTGCCACAGCCGCTGCCCCTGCCATGCCGCAAACAGCACGGCCGCCGCCTCACGCGCCTTGGCCCCGCCGCCAAGCCGCAAGGCAAGCGCCGTCTCGACCCGCTTGCGCCACCCCGCCGCCCGCTCGCGCAGCGCCGCATCGCGGAAATCGGCGGCAAGCAACGCCACATCCACGCTGTCGCCGTCCGCGCCAAGCGCCTTGAGGAAGGCCTGCGCGCCCTTGGGCCCCCGGTCCGCCCCCGCCTCGGCCTCGGCGGTCGCCGCGTCCAGCATGTCCCACGCCGCCATCAGCGCCGCCCGCAGCATGTCATCGCGTGAGCCATAGCGCTGCACCAGCGTCGGCGCCGCCAGCCCCGTCGCGCGGGCGACGGAACCAAAGGCGACAGCCTTGTCCCCGCCCTCGGCCAGCAACTGGCGGATGGCGGCAAAGATGTCGGCGTCTGGAATGGTCTTTACGCGGGGCATGCCCCTTGCAATAAACGAACATTCACTTTCAATCAAGGATTTTCCGCTTGACAGCAACGCCGGCGCTCAGCGCTTGGGATTCTCGGGTCGCGGGGGCCGCGCGCGATAGACCGGAAGGCGCCAGCCAAGCGCGATGCTGCCAACCCGTAGGGCCAGCACCACGCCGGAACAGACCGCCAGCGCGATCCCGCCGGGCATCCCTGCGCCTTCCGCCGCGACCGCCGCCGCCGCCCCGGCAAAGGCGGCGGTCGCGTAAAGCTCGCCCTGCTTCAGGACCAGCGGCACCTCGTTGCAGACCACGTCCCGCATGAGACCACCGAGGACGCCCGTGACCATCCCCATCACCAGCACCACGGGCCAACTGACCCCCGCGTCCTGTGCCGCCGCCACCCCGGCCGGCACCGCCACCGCCAGCGCGCAGGCGTCCAGCCACACCAGAACGCGGTACCGGCTCTCCAACCGAGGCGCGAGGAAAAACACCACCACCGCCGCGACCGCCGCCACCGCCAGATACACCGGCTCGTCGATCCACAGGATCGGGCGGCCCAGGAGCATGTCCCGCACCGTCCCCCCGCCAAGCGCCGTCAGCGCCGCAATGAAGATGAACCCCACTATGTCGAGCTGCGACCGTGACGCGACCAGCGCCCCCGTCAGCGCAAAGACCGCGACCGAGGCGAGGTCGAGAAAGTCCAGCACCTCCATCAGGGCCATTGCCGCGAACATTTCAGGCGGCACCCTTCGACGGTTTGAAAGGGGCCATACCTGCCCGGGCCAGCCCGTCCGCGCGTTCATTCTCGGCGTGCCCAGCATGGCCCTTGATCCAGCGCCATTCGACCTTGTGGCGGGCCTGCGCGGCGTCCAGCCTCTGCCAGAGATCGACGTTCTTCAGGCTCTTGCGCTGCCACCCGCCTGCCTTCCAGGCGTGGATCCACTGGGTGATGCCGTCCTTCACATAGGCGCTGTCGGTGACCACGACGATCTCGCTTGGGCGCGACAAGGTCTCCAGCGCCGAGATTGCGGCCATCAGCTCCATCCGGTTGTTGGTGGTCAGCGCCTCGCCCCCCATCAACTCGCGCTCCTTGACCACCGTCTCGCCCTCGCGCGCCTGCATGAGCACGCCCCAGCCCCCCGGCCCGGGATTTCCCGAACAGGCCCCGTCGGTAAAGGCGTA
>CAZVIS010000278.1:0-4680 GCA_964627355.1 uncultured Rhodobacterales bacterium | reverse complement strand
GGGGCAGGGCTGCACCATCCGGCCTATGACTTCAACGACGAGGCGGCGCCGGTCGGGGCCAGCTTCTTTGCCCGTCTGGTCGAGCGGGCGCTGCCGCTGACGTAAGGGGGCCTTCAGCCCCCTTTGCGGCCCGGGGGCCGCATTCACCCCTGACGAGTCCTGGGTAGGAAAGAAGGGATCAGGGCAAAGACGACCTGCCCGGCGAGGCCGAGGGCACCCGGCGCGGTGGCGAGTTGTTCGGTCCAATCAGAGAGGGATTGCCCGAAGGCGAGTCGCGCCAGCGCTGCCTCGGCCGCCATCAGCACGGCGAAGGCGAGCGCCCCCGTGGCCAGCCGCTCGCGCCGGCTCTGAAGGGGCCAGCGCCGCAAGACCAATCGCGCGCTCCACCATGAGGCCAGAAGCATCAGCGGCAGTTCGCTGGCGACCGCCGCAAAGGGGCCGATGGCCGGGGCAAGCAGCGTCACCCGCAGCGTGCCGAGCGCGAAACCCACGGCGAAGACGAGGGCCCAATAGGCGAGGGCGGCGGTCAGGACGGTTCGCATTCGCCTCAACTGCGCTTCATCCTGCACCTTGGCAAGCGCGTTGAGGCTGGCATTCTGCAGGTGCGCCTGCCACATCTGCCTTGGCCAACTGATGGACTGCACGCCATGACCCTTGACGCCACGCCTGCCGATGACCTCTGGGCGCTGGACCGCGCCCATGCGCTGCATCCCTGGACCCACTTCGACAGCTTCCAGCGCGACGGGGCCCTGGTGATCGACCGGGGCGAAGGGTGCTGGCTGTGGGACACGGGAGGGCGGCGCTATCTCGATGCGGTCGGGGGCCTGTGGTGCACCAACATCGGGCTGGGGCGGCGCGAGATGGCGCAGGCGATTGCGGGGCAGGTGGAGCGGCTGGCCTATGCCAGCGGGTTCGTGGACATGACGAACGGCCCGGCGGCGCGGCTGGCCGCGCGGGTGGCGGCACTGGCGCCGGGCGATCTTAATCGCGTGCATTTCACAACCGGCGGATCGACGGCGGTGGATACCGCCGTGCGGATGGTCTGGTATGTTCAGTCCTGCCGGGGGCAGCCCAAGAAGACCGACATTGTCGCGCGCAAGCAAAGCTACCATGGCGCGACCTACCTCGCGCAGTCGGTGGGCAACCGCGTGGGCGACCGGACGCCTGAGTTCCGCTACAAGAAGACGGGCATCCACCACCTGTCCTGCCCCGACCCCTACCGCCGCCCGGAAGGGATGACCGAGGCGCAGTTCTGCGACGCACTGGTGGCCGAGTTCGAGGCGCTGATCGCCAAGGTCGGGCCGGACCGGATCGGCGGCTTCATTGCGGAACCTATCCAGGGCGCGGGCGGCGTGATCGTCCCGCCCGAGGGCTACTTCCGTCGCATGGCCGAGGTCTGCCGCCGCCACGATATTCTGGTGATCGCGGACGAGGTGGTGACGGCCTTCGGCCGTCTGGGCCACTGGTTCGCCTCTGAGGCCGAGTTCGGCGTGGTGCCCGACATGATCTGCGTCGCCAAGGGCATCACCTCGGGTTATGTGCCCCTTGGTGCTGTGGTGTTCTCGGATCGCCTGTGGGCCGATATGGCCGCCGATCCCGGGCGGTGGTTCACCTCGGGCTTCACCTATTCAGGGCACCCGGTCGCCTGTGCGGCGGCGCTCTGCAACCTCGACATCATCGAGCGCGAGGGCCTGCTGGAGCAGGCGGCGCGGGTCGGCACCTATTTCGAGCAGCGGCTGGCGGAACTGGCGGACCTGCCGCTGGTCGGCAATGTGCGGGGGCAGAAGCTGATGCTCTGCGTCGAGTCGGTGGCCGACAAGGCGACGAAGCGCCTTCTGCCGGATGAGGTGAACGAGAGCAAACGTATCTCGGACGCCTGTGAGGCCATGGGGCTGATCGTGCGGCCCATCGGGCATCTCAACGTCATGTCGCCGCCGCTTGTCATCACCGAGGATCAGGTGGACATCTGCGTGGATGTGCTGGGGGCGGCGATTGCGCAGGTCACCGACGATCTGGTGCGCGAGGGCGTGCGGCTGGGGTAGCGGATCGCCACTCTTGACGCGGGCGGCCGCTTGGGGCAGGCCGGAGGAACCCGGATCCGCGGCGTCTCCGGCCCCGAACGACGCGCCTTTTCACGCATGGGAGAGGCCGTCCATGGCACTCGAAGACGCAAAAACCGATATCGACACCGCTTTTACCCGCAAGGGCAACCGGGGGCATTCCTTCGAGAATGCCTTCGCCGGGGCCACATCCTTTCTGCGGCGGACCTACACCAAGGAGCTGACGGGCGTTGACCTCGCCATCACGGGCGTGGCCTTCGACCAGGCTGTCTCGCACCGGGCCGGCACGCGGTTCGGACCGCGCGCGATCCGCGAGGCGTCCGCGCTGAACCCCTATGATCCGCCGCACGGCTGGCCGACCGATCCCTTGGAGGAGATGTCGATCATCGATTATGGCGATCTCGCCTTCGACTATGCAAAGACCTCGGCCTTTCCCGAGGCGCTGACGGCGCATATCCGGGGGATTCTGGCAGCAGGGGCGGGGACGGTGACGCTTGGCGGCGATCACTTCATCACCTGGCCCATCCTGCGCGCCTATGCCGAGAAATTCGGCCCCCTTGGCGTGATCCACTTCGACGCGCATTCCGACCTCTGGCCCGATGACGACCCCGAGCGGATCGATCATGGCACCATGCTCTACAAGGCGGTGAAGGCGGGGGTGGTGGACCCTGCGCGGTCGGTGCAGATCGGGATCCGGACGACGACCGAGGATTACCTTGGCGTCAACGTCATCACCGCGCGCGAGACGCATGAGATGGGCGCGGCGGCTGTGGTGGCACGGGCGAAGGAAATTGTTGGCGACGGGCCGACCTATGTGACCTTCGACATCGACGCGCTGGACCCGGCCTTTGCGCCGGGGACGGGGACGCCGGTCTGGGGCGGGCTGGCGAGCTGGCAGGCGGCGGCGATGCTGCGGGACCTTGCAGGGATCAATATGGTCGGCGGGGATGTGGTCGAGGTGTCGCCGCCCTATGACCCGACCGGGGCCACGGCGATTGCGGGGGCGCATGTCGCCTATGATCTGATCTGCCTCTACCACTGGGCGAGGACGCGGCGGTGAGGCGGGTGCTTTGGCTTCTGGCTCTGGTCGTTGTCGCGGCGGGGGCATGGGTGCGGCTGGCACCCTCTGACCCCGCTGTATGGCATGTCGATCCGGTGACGGAGGCCGCGGCGGACGGGACGGTTCGGGCCGGGATGGCGGAGGCCCGGGTTGCTTTGGTTCTGCCGGGGACGCCAGAGGAGGTGCTGGCCCGGCTTGATGCAATTGCAGTCGCAACGCCGAGGACGATCCGGCTGGCGGGCTCTGCGGCAGAGAGGCGGATCACTTGGGTCACGCGCTCGGCCATCTGGGAGTTCCCGGACTACACGACGGCGGCGGCGCGGGCCGAGGGGGAGGGGACGCGGCTCGACCTGTTCGGGAGGCTGCGGTTCGGCGCGTCCGACCTTGGCGTGAATGCGGCGCGGCTGGCGGACTGGGTGGCGCGGCTGAAAGGGTAGGCCGACGGGCCGCCCGATTGGCAGGGGCCATCGCCTCTGCCACGCGCCGCCGGTTCCAACCGGATGCCGGGACGCCAAAGCGTTCCGGCCTGCACCTACCTGCCCCCGGGCAGGCGCTGATGCGCCTACCCCAGGCAGGCGCTGGCCTCTGGTGTGCTTGTGGTGAGGGTCGGGTTGCCTTGCCCCACAGGTGCGGGGCGAAGGCAGTGCCTTTGCTATTTCCCGCACGGCCACGTTGTTCTAGCTTTGGGGTGACTTGCCCTGGTTCGTGCGCCCATCCCGGCAGCGGTCGGAGCAGTACTTCACCTGATCCCAGACCTTCTCCCACTTCTTGCGCCAGACAAACGGCCTACCGCAGGTGACACAGGTCTTCTCGGGCAGCTCGGATTTCTTCACGCCGCGCGGCATCTTACAGGTCGAAGCTCATCTGCGAATCCGGCACCGCCCGGCGCCGCCTCGGTTCACGGTCGTTGACGAAGCGGGGGTCCTTGCGGCTGGCATGTCGCGCGACGATAGCCTCTGCCGCCGCCGCATGGCTCGGGGCGCGGCGCAGGCCCCAGACGGCGTCGCGGGCAAGACGGGCAGCTGCGGTCAGGTCCACAAGCGGCTCTGGATAGCGCAAGCCCTGCGCGCCGGGCCAGCGCCAGGGCTCCTGCAGGAAGGCATCTGGCACGGCTCCCAGCTCGGGCACCCATGTCCGGGTAAAGACGCCGGTCGGGTCCTGATCCAGCCCCTGTTTCACCGGATTGTAGATACGGATCGTGTTGATCCCGGTGGTCCCCGATTGCATCTGCACCTGCGGCCAGTGGATGCCGGGTTCATAATCGGTAAAGCGCCGCGCCAGCAGCGCTCCCGTCTGCCGCCAGTCGAGCCAGAGGTGGTAGGACGCAAAGCTCATCACCATTGAGCGCATCCGGAAGTTGAGCCAGCCCGTAGCCGCCAGATACCGCATGCAGGCATCAACAAAGGGCACCCCGGTCTTGCCCGCGCCCCAGGCGGCCAGCCGTGCGGCATCACCCGTGCGGCCCAACTCATCAGCCGCGCGGTGCAGGGCGCGGGTCTCGATCGCGGGCTCGTCCTCCAGCTTCTGCATGAAGTGGTCGCGCCAGGCGAGGCGGGCCTG
>CAZVIS010000277.1:0-4685 GCA_964627355.1 uncultured Rhodobacterales bacterium | reverse complement strand
CGCTCCATCGGCGCCTCGATGATGATTTCCACACGTTTCGCGGGATGGGTCTGCACGGCTCAGCCTCCGGTCACGGCCAGCGCCACGGCGGTATAGGCCGGGATGCCGAGGATCAGGTTGAAGGGGAAGGTCACGCCAAGTGACAGGGTCAAGTACACCGACGGGTTCGCCTCGGGCAGGGCCACCCGCATCGCCGCAGGCACCGCGATGTAACTGGCCGAGGCGCACAGCGTCATCATCAGCGCCGCCCCCCCGGGCGACAGGCCCAGCACCAGCGCCGTCCCCAGACCGGCCGCCGCCCCGATCACCGGCATCGCTACCCCGAAGACCAGCACGCCGGCCCCAAGCGTCCCCCGCACCTCACGCAAGCCCCGCCCGGCGATCAGCCCCATGTCCAGCAGGAACAGGCACAGCACGCCCTGGAACGGCGCCGTGATGAAGGCATCGATCCGCGCCTTGCCTTCCTCCCCCGTCGCCATCCCGATCAGGAAGGCCCCCACAAGAAGAACGATCGACCCGTTGAGCAGGATCTCGCGCCACAGCCCCGCATCCATCCGCGCGCCGCCCCCCGACCGCGCCACCAGCCATAGGGCCGAGACGATGGCCGGCGCCTCCATCGCCGCCGCCACCGCCACCATGTACCCCTCGGCCGCGATCCCCCGGTCCGCCAGGACCGAGGTCGCCGTGACAAAGGTGACGATCGAGATCGACCCGTAATGCGCCGCCACCGCCGCCCGGTCCGTCACGTTCAGCCGCGTCAGCGCCCCAAGCAGCGGAAACGCCACCAGCGGCAGCACCGCCGACAGGATCACCCCTGCCACCAGCGCCGCACCAAGGCCCAGATCCAGCCCATGCCCCGACACCGCCACGCCGCCCTTGAACCCGATCGAGAACAGCAGATACAGCGACATCGCCTTGGCCGCCGCCTCGGGCACGGACAGATCCGACCGCGCCAAGGCAGCCGCCAGGCCCAGTGCAAAGCACAGGATCATCGGCGTCAGCAGGTTGTCAGCCGCAAGCCCCAGAAGTCCGTCCATCCCGCCCCCGTTCCGGTTTTGCGCGAGATAAGCGCAGTGGCGCTGCGCGCAAGGGGTGCACGCCCGCGAAAGCGGGCCCGCGTGACGATGCTGCAGGGCCGCGCCTGTGCGTCAGGCTAGGATAGGGGCTCGGTGCAAAGTGGATCGCAAGGCTGCCAGATCCTTAACAAAACCCTAAGCATACCACCCTAACCCATTGAAACCGCTCACGCACACAGCGTCGCACGCGTGGACAGCCCCCCGTCGCGCACCTGTCTCACACCCGTCTCACACCGGCACAAAGCCGCCCTTTTCCGGGTCATACTGCTCCAGCCCGCCCTCGCCCGTGTCGGTCCACAGGCCATGCAGGGTCAGCGTCTCGGCCTCGACCTCGTCGCGGATGAAGGGGAAGGTCATCAGGTTCTCCAGGCTCACCAGCACCGCCTGATGCTCCAGAGCGCGGGTCCGCTCGCCCTCGGGCAGGCCCTCCACCCGGGCATAGCCGGGGCGCAGGATGTCCATCCAGCGGCCCACGAAGCTCGACTTCATCTCCAGTTGCGGGGCGTGGCCGGAACACATGTTCTCGCACCCCTTGACCCCCCCGCAGTTGGAATGCCCCAGGACAACGATATGCGCGACCCCCAGCGAGGTTACCGCATACTCGACCGCCGCCGAGGTTCCGTGCATCTCGCCGTCCGGATTGTAGGGCGGCACCAGCCCCGCGATGTTGCGGTGGATGAAGAACTCGCCCTCATCCGCCCCGAAGATCGAGGTGACATGGACCCGGCTGTCGCAGCAGGAAATCACCATGGCGCGGGGGTGCTGTCCGATGCTGGCCAGACGGCGATACCAGGCCCGGTTGGCCTGATAGGTGGTGGCCTTCCAGCCGTGATAGCGGCTGACGAGATAGGCGGGCAACGGGCGCGTCTTGTCCATCGCGGGCATGATCCTTCCTTGCGTCCCGCCTTCCTAGGACCGGCTTCCGGAAAATTCGAGCGGTTTCGTCCTTTGGCTGCAACGAATTCTTCAGCACGGCGGGCGATGAAGGGGATGGGGCATGCAGGTGGTTGACGAAAAGGTGTGGGACGATGACGGGCAAGGTCGTGGCCTTCCGGCCGGTAGAGCGTGTGCGGCAGGACAGCGAGCCGATCGCGCTGATGTATCGAAACATGGGGACGGCAACCGCCGAGCAGGTGGTGGGCCGCGCCTTGGGCGAGCTGTCCATCGTGATGGCCGGTCTGTCCCGGCAGGTCGCGTCAGACGACCGCAAGGACCTGCCGCGCCAGCTGCGGCGGCTTCAGCGAATGGCCGAGCAGTTGGGGCTTGTCAGCCTCGGCCAGGTCGCTGGCGATATCCGCATCTGCCTCGAAACGGGAGACGCGACCGCGTTCGATGCGGTCTGGGCCCGCCTCATCCGTGTGGCGGAGGGTTCGCTTCTTGCCCAGCCGGGCTTTCTTGACCAGAAGCCTTAGGGCACCCGCCTCCAGCCTTGCGGGCTCGGGCGGAACGGGTAGGGTCAGCGCAACCTGCGCCGATCGGGGAAAGCCCTCATGTCCATCCCTCCTGCAAGACCTGCCTTCGCCGATCCAGAGGCCGAGGCCCTTCCCCTGACCGTGGTCGCGGCCGACGCGCTTGAGACGGCCCTCGCCCGACTGCCCGCGCCACAGGTCGCCTGGCTTCGCGCAACGGGCTTCGAGGCCGGTCTAGGTGACGCCCGCGCGCTGCCGGGCCCCGGGGGGGACCCGGCTGGGGCCGTTGTGGGGCACGGCAGCCCCGCTGCCCGCGCCCGCAGCCGGTTCGGACTTGCCAAGGCGGCCGCATCCCTTCCCCCCGGCAACTGGCGCCTGACCGATGACCTGCCGCCCGATGCAGCCGAGGAGATGGCGCTTGGCTGGCTTCTCCAGTCCTACCGCTTTGACCGCTATCGCCTGACCGCCAAACCCGCCCCCGTCGCCCGCCTCGTCCCGCCCGCCGGGGTTGATGCGGCGCGGCTGCAGGCGATTGCCGAGGGCGAGTTCCTGACGCGTGACCTCATCAACACCCCCGCCAACGACCTTGGCCCCGAAGAGCTGGAGCATGCCTTCCTCGCCCTCGCCAACCGCTTTGGCGCGGTGGCGCGGGTGGTGCGGGGGGATGACCTCCTGCATCGGAACTTCCCCATGATCCACGCCGTCGGGCGCGCCGCCACCCGCGCGCCCCGCCTGATGGAGATGACCTGGGGGACAGACGGCCCCACGCTGACGCTCGTCGGCAAGGGGGTCTGCTTTGACACGGGCGGGCTCGACCTGAAGCCTTCGGCCAACATGCTGCTGATGAAAAAGGACATGGGCGGGGCGGCGACGGTGATGGGGCTGGCGCAGATGGTGATGGCGCTGGACCTGCCGCTGCGGCTGCGCGTGCTGGTCCCGGCGGTGGAGAATTCCGTGGCAGGCAACGCGATGCGACCCCGCGACATCCTCACCTCCCGCAAGGGCCTGACGGTCGAGATCAACAACACCGACGCCGAGGGGCGCCTGATCCTTGCCGATGCGCTGGCCTATGCCGAGGAGACACCCTCGGACCTGATCGTCTCGATGGCCACCCTGACCGGGGCCGCGAGGGTCGCCGTCGGGCCGGACCTCGCGCCCTTCTTCACCGACAACGATCACGATGCCGCCCTGCTGGCCACCGCTGCCGCGCGGGTGCGCGATCCGGTCTGGCGCATGCCCTTCTGGACGCCCTACGAGCCGCTGATCGAGCCCGGCATCGCCGATCTCGACAACGCACCTTCGGGCGGCTTTGCGGGGGCGGTCACGGCGGCGCTTTTCCTGCGCCGTTTCGTGCAGAACCCCCGCTACATGCATTTCGACATCTACGGCCACCAGCCCTCGGATGCCCCCGCCCGCCCCAAGGGCGGCGTGGGGCAAGGAGCGCGGGCTGTGCTGGAGGCGCTGCCCGCGATGCTGCACCTGTGACCGATCCCCGCATCACCCCCGCCACCGACCGCGTCGCCCACATCGCCCTGCAGGGCACCCTCGACGTGCCGACCTTCACCCAAGGCGAACCGGCCGAGGTCGCCGTCCCCCTGGCCGACCTCCGCCGCAGCCCCGGCGGCCCCCGCGACCGCCAGCGTATCCTTGGCGACGCCTTCCTTGTCATCGACCGAGAGGGCGACCACGCTTTCGGCATGTCCCTCAAGGACGGCTACTGCGGTTGGCTGCCTGCCGCTGCGCTGTGCCCGCCCACCCGCGTCACCCATTATGTCGCAACGCTCGGCAGCCACCTTTATCCCGAACCGAAGGTGCGGGCCGAGGCGACGGGTTCCCTTACCCTCGGCGCCCGCCTGCGCGTCCTCGGCCAGCAGGGCGACTTCGCCGAGACGCCGCTCGGTTTTGTCCCGGTGCAGCACCTGCGGATGCTGGGGTCCTGGCACGACGACCCGGTCGAAGTTGCGGGCCTGTTCCTTGGCGTGCCGTACCTCTGGGGCGGCAATTCCCGCGACGGGCTCGATTGCTCGGGCCTCGTGCAGGCGGCGATGCTGGCCTGCGGGCAGGGCTGCCCCGGCGACAGCGACCTGCAACAGGCGATCGGGATGCCGCTCGACGGCACCGAACCCCTGCAGCGCGGGGATCTGGTGTTCTGGCGCGGGCATGTGGCGATGATGCTGGACGCGGTCACGATGATCCACGC
>CAZVIS010000276.1:0-4695 GCA_964627355.1 uncultured Rhodobacterales bacterium | reverse complement strand
AGTCGCATTATGCCGATGTCCGGATTATGCCGATGTAGGGCTACAAGCCCTTGTTTCTGGTGGGGATCGCTGTGAGGGGGTCGGCATAATCATAGGGCTTCGAGGAAGGCGAGGAGTTTGTCGGTCGGCCGGAAGCGGCCGGGTTTGGTCGTTATCGGGGCTGTCCTTTCCAGGGCTCGCTCCTTGATCTGCAGGTCCGCATGCAGGTAGATCTGGGTTGTTTCGATCTGTTCGTGACCAAGCCAGAGCGCGATCACCGCTGTGTCGATACCGGCCTGCAGCAGGCGCATGGCTGCGGAATGTCGCAACACGTGCATGGTGACCCGCTTTCGCCCGAGGGATGGGCATAGGACGGACGCGTCCGCGACATATCCTGACAGCCGGTGTTCAAGCGCGTCGCGGCTGAGGGCGCGCCCGGTCCGAGTCGGGAACAGCGCGTCCGCGGGTCCGCCTGCCCGCTCGGCGAGCCAGACCCGCAGGAGGGCGACTGTGCCCGAAGTCAGTGGCGTGATCCGCTGCTTGCGTCCCTTGCCGTTGCAACCGACATGCGCACCGGCTCCGAGATGGACGTCGGCCGAGGTGAGGCCGATCAGTTCGGAAGCCCGAAAGCCTGTCTGGACGGCGAGGCCGAAGAGCGCCGTGTCGCGCCGCCCGGTCCAGGTGGCCCGATCCGGCGCGGCCAGCAGGGCGTCGATTTCCACTTCGGTCAGGTATGTCACCAGCCGTCGTTCGAAGCGTTTCGACGGGATCGCCAGAACACGTTCGATGGTGGCGGCGTGTTCGGGATGGCGCAGGGCGGCATAGCGGAACAGGGAGCGGATCGCGGCAAGCCGGGCGTTGCGGGTCCGCACACCATTTTCCCTGTGGCCCTCCAGATGGTCGAGGAAGGCCCCGATGATTGGCGCATCGAGATCGTCGATACCGAGTTTGCCCGGTGCCTTGCCATGCCGCTCTGACGCGAAGACCAAGAGCAGCCGCAGGGTGTCGCGATAGGATTGAACCGTATTTGGGCTGACCTGGCGTTGGCGGAGGAGGCGGTCGGTGAAGAAAGCCTGCAGGGTTGTGGCGAGCGTATTCATGCGCCACCCCGCAGGTGGCGCTCGAGCCTTTCGCCCGCCAGGCCCAGCAATTCGGGCGCGGCCGACAGGTACCAGTATGTGGCGCCGGGATCGGCATGGCCAAGGTAGGTGGACAGGATGGCCAGGCGGGAGCCGGGGTTGCCGGCCCGGTAATCGTCGACGATGGTGCTGACGGCGAAGCTGTGCCGCAGATCATGGATCCGGGGTCGGCATGCCGCCGAGCGTGGCGCAATGCCGCAATGGCGCAAGAGCTTGTGGAAGATCGGCTGTACGGTTCCGTAGCGCAGCCGTTTGCCCCGCGAACTGATCAGAAGGGGCGGCATGCCCGCAGGTCGGGGTCCGTCGTCGCGGCGGAGGTAGTCGTCCAGCGCCGCGACGGTGCTCGGGTGCAGCGGCAAGGCGCGGGCCTTGTCGAACTTACCGTGCCGGATCGTCACCATGCCGCTGCCTGCATCAAAGTCGTCGCGGTCGAGGCCGATCGCCTCGCCGATCCGCATGCCGGTCGCTGCCAGGAGGCCGATCAAGGTCCGATAGGTCGCCTGCACATGCGGCCCGCGCAGGATCGCGGTCGCCTGCATCAGTGCCGCAATCTCCGGCGGCGTGTAGAGATAGGGTGTTGCGCGCCGCGTCTGTGCGGGCAGCAGGTCGGCAGGTGGTACCTCGGTTCGTTGGTCGAGTGCGCGCAGGTGCGTGGCGAAGAGACGAACCTCGGCCAGCCGTCTTGATGTCCAGATCGCGGCCGCCCCCGCAGGCAGGGTCGCCCAGGCCAGCGCCGTCTCGGTCCGGATATGCGTTTCGCCGCGTTCCTCGGCGAAGGCTGTGAACTGGCCGAGAAGCCGATCGGCCTTGTCCATCTTGTAGCCGAGGGCACGCCGCAGGGTCAGATAATCGGCAAGGGCGTTGCGCAGGTGGCTCATGGCGCGCCCTCCGGCCAGGGCCGCGCGATCAGGTGCAGGGTGTCGCGGTCGACCTTGGCGTAGATCGCCGTGGTCTCCACGCGACGATGGCGCAAAAGCTGGCCGATCTCCGGCAGGGACGCCCCGGCGCGCAGGAGGTCCGTTGCCGCGGTGTGGCGCAGACGATGCGCGTGGACGCGTCCGAGGTCGGCGCGCCGAGCGGCATCCGCCACAATACCGCTCACCCTGCTTGGTCCAAGCGCATGATGAGGCGCGAAGTGCCGGACAAAGACCGTCCGGCCCTGGGCGTCCGCCGGTCGGGCATGGCGCAGGTATTCGGCCAGTCGCCCGCCGACATCCGGCGGAAGGGGCATCAACTCGTGACAATCGCCCTTGCCGCGCACGCGGATCGTGCCCGCGCGCCAGTCGATGTCGTCAAGCCCGAGCCCGGCGATCTCACCGCGCCGCAGGCCCAGACGGACCAGCAGGATCAGGATCGTCAGATCGCGGACGCCAACGACCGTGTCAGCATCGCAGGCCGCAAGAAGGCGCCGCACCTGATCGGGATCAAGCCCCTTGGGCAACCCGGCCAACCGGCGGCGCAAGACCGTCGGCACGACCGGGACAAGCGAGCGCTCCGTAATGCCGTCCAGATGCAGAAAGCCGAGGAACGACCGCAGCGCCGTGATTGTCAGCTTCGCCACGCCGGAGTTCAGGCGTGGGCACCACGCCACCACGAACGAAGTGACATCGGCCGGGGTCAGGCCCCCGAGATCAAGAACACCCGTCGCCATCCTGCGGTCCAGAAACGGGCGCAGGCAATCGACATAGCGAAGAGCCGTCACCGCGACCAGGCCGCGTTCCGTGGTCAGGAACTGCCGGTAACGGTTCAGGATTGCCCGGGCGGGATCGTCCTCCACTGCGGCTTCGGCCGCGGGCACCAGCCTCAGCCCGCGCAGATGGCCGAGAATGGGGCCCAGCGCCTTGCGCGTCTTGAGTTTGCGCACACCAGCGGCGCGGCGATCCGCCATGAATCGATCAACCTGCGCCATGGACAAATCACCCATCGCAAGTTGCTGACTCTGCAACCAGCCACTCAGATCATTGAGCAACTTGCGATGCTTCCAGATCGTGCCGGGCGCGTATCCCTGCCGACGCAACTCCTCCTCGAGCCCTCTCGAAAGGGTGGTGACGGGGTTCTTGCCTCGTCTCTTCTTCTGATCGATCAACATGAGGTCTCCTCGTTTCGATGTGAACGAGAAGACGTTACCAGCCATCAGCTCCGCAGATTATGCCGACATCTTCGTAATGAAATTGACGATATTCAGATGCTTACGGGCCTACATCGGCATAATCCGGACATCGGCATAATGCGACTTATGCCGACATCGGCATAAGTCGCACACAGTGCGCGGGGCAATGGCTGGAGCTCTGAAGAAGAAACTTGGGCTCGAAGTGACCTCGGCGAAGGTCGAAGGGCGCGGAAGGATCTATCGACTGCCCGCAGACTGATAGGTTTGCCGTCCAAGACTCCATTGCCGCCGTCCCATCAGGGGCGGCGGCGTTCGCTTTTCAGAGTGAGACCTTCCAATAGTCGAGCACTTTCCTGACTTCCTCGCGAGGATAGTGCGGACCGGCCGATGCCAAATCCGCGCGGATCGTAGCCTTTCTTCGGTCAGCAGCTTCCTTGATCCGTCCTGAGAACTTTGCCATCCCTAGCGGAGTGGAAGCCCTGTCGGGTTTGGGCCAACTCTCCGGATAAGCGTCCCAGCCAGACCATTCCGCCACCTGGGCTGCGATTTCCGCGACCTCGTCGTGGTCACAAGACCAACCGTAGAGTTGCAGCGCACAGACGCGCAGCATCATTTTCACCTCGGGCATGACGTCTGTGAATGCCTTCAGCGGCGTGGGGAGCAAAACCATGTTCGCCACGCAGGAAAAGAAACGTCGATCCTGCACCACGGCATTGCTGATCTGATATGCGGCATCATCTACTCCCCAGATATGGCAGCATGACCAGTTCGGCCTTTCAACAGCCCGAAGGCCCAAAGCAAGCGTTAGGGCCTTGTTTGCGTGGATGTTCCCTTCGAATTTATGGATAATCGCTCCCGTCTGACGATTGCGATTCATTTGGGGCTCTGACCAGGACGCCTTATAGAAGAGGCCACGTCGCGCGTGTTCGGGATACCAGACCGGAAGATACTCGAACGTCTTTGGATCAACCCACTGCGCTGTTCTCTCGATCAACCGCATTACATCCGCGAGGCCGAGTTCGCGTCGCAATGCCTCAAGTCCGTCCGGAAGCGAGTCTGGGTTTGATTTTCCTTCGTTTAGGTTGTTCAGCAATTCAATATCAGCCCCAGATCTCTGGGTGGCAAGATAACAGGCCACCATCCCCAACTTGGAGAAACCATAGGATCTGAACAGCGTAGCGACAACTTCGAAACCGCCCAGGGATGTTCGAACTACCGCTAGCGTCCCTTGTCCGCGGCGAACCGGAAGGCCTCGAACAGCCGCCGCAGGACGTAGGATCGCGCGATGCTGACCACCGTGAACACAGCGCCCATCTTCAGGTTCTGCGCCAGCGTCGTGTGAAGGCCGAAGATGGGAAAGATCAGGATCTGCGTGACGACGGCAACGCCGTAGCCCACAACCACGTTGGCGACGGACTCAACCAGCGACATGAGGCGCGACTGCTTCATCCCGCCACCTCATCCATT
>CAZVIS010000275.1:0-4711 GCA_964627355.1 uncultured Rhodobacterales bacterium | reverse complement strand
CACCTTGGGCTTTGGCGTGCTTATAGGGACAAAACGGTGAGCCTTAAATGTTGACAGCCGCTGTTTGCCGGAAACTGATTACATAATCTTCATTAGGGGCAGAAGCGCTCTGGGTACGAAGACGCGCGGAAAGACGCGCGGGCTAGGTATGCTCCAGCGGTCTGGCGCACCCTTCGCATCGGGCCAGTGCGGCCCGGCGCCATGGCCTCACGACCTGTGGGCGTAGGGCTTGAGGCGTACGGACGCCCGGCAGATCAGGTTTCGCGGAAGGCGCGGTTGAAGTAGTCCGTGAAAGGCTTCACCAGATAGCTGAGCGGCGTGCGGTCGTCCGTCCGGATGAACGCCTCGACCGGCATGCCGGGCACCAGGACCTGATCCTCGAACCGGTCCACTTCGCCGGGATTGATCGAGATCTCGGTTCGGTAGTACTGGACCTGCGTCCGCTCGTCCGTCAACGCGTCGGCCGAGACCTTGACCACCTTGCCCTGAAGTTCCGGCGTCGTGCGCGTTGCAAAGGCCGAGAAGAGCAGCCGCACGTCCTGTCCCAGATGCACTTGGTCGACATGGATGGTGGGCACGCGAACGGCGATGACCAGCGGGCGGTCCTGCGGGATGATGTAGAGGACAGGCTCGGCCGGTCGCACCACGGACCGGGGCGTGGTCACGGCCATGCTGAGAACGATACCCGAAACGGGCGCCCTGATCTCCAGACGGGCGATCTGTTCCACAAGTGCGCGGCGGCGCTCGGCCAGTTCCAGTTCCCGCGCGGCCACGTCGCGCAGTTCGGTCAGCGCATCCTCGCGCCGCTGCGAGGACAGGCCGACTGTCTCGATCTCGATTTCGGTCATCGCCCCTTCGGCCTCGGCCTTTGCGGCGGTAAGCTCGCCCGCCTGCCCTTCCAGCCGGGCAAGCTCACGCTCCAGCGCCAGTACGCGGGCAACCTGCACCAGCCCCTTGGCCAGAAGCTCTTGCTGGCCGACGAGTTCCTGCCGGATCAGCGTGATCTGCGAGGCGATCGAGGTGGACTGCGCCTCGATCCCCTCGATCTGGCTGGCAATCTGGGCGATACGCTTGCGGCGCTGATCGATCAGCTGGCCAAGGGTTTCGGCGCGGGCGGCGAACAGGCGAACCTGTCCTTCCGCCAGATCCCGTACATCGGGACGGATCTCGGCCATGCGGGTCAACTCGTCGGGAACGGTCATTTCGGGCGCGCCGTCGCGTTCCGCTTCAAGCCGCCCGCGGCGGGCCAAAAGCTCGAACAGCTGGTTCTCGACGATGGCAAGCTCGGATTGCAGCAGCGTGCCGTCAAGCTGGATCAGCATGTCGCCCGCCTTCACAACCGACCCTTCTGCAACAAGGATCTCGGCCACCACGCCGCCATCGGGGTGCTGGACGACCTGTCGGTTCTGTTCGACCTCGATCTGCCCCGAAGCGACGATGGCGCCGCTTAGCGTGGTCAGGACGCTCCATGCTCCAAGGCCACCAACCAGAACCAGAAGTGTGGCAAAGCCTAGAAGCAGCGGCGACCGGGCCGACCAGGTGCGCGGTGCCTTCATGTCACCCCTCCGAGGCCCGCGGATTTCAGGATCTCTGTGTGGTTCTTGACCATCTCGCGCAGGATCTGGTCGCGCGGGCCAAACGCCTTTCGCATCCCCTCGTCCAGCACCAGCAGCAGGTCGCACTCCTGGATCGCCGCCGGGCGGTGCGCCATGATGAGGACGGCCTTGCCTTCTGCCTTCATCGTGCGGATCGCCGTGTTCAGCGCGGCCGAGCCGTCGTTGTCGAGGTTCGAGTTCGGCTCGTCCAGCAAGAGCATCACCGGATCGCCGAACAGCGCGCGGGCCAGCCCGATCCTCTGGATTTGTCCGCCCGAGAATTGCCCGCCCGCCTGTGTGACGGGCGTGTCATAGCCCTTTGGCAGCTTGACGATCATGTCATGCGCGGCGGCGCGCCGGGCCGCATCCACCACGGCGGCGCTGTCCGGATTGCCCTTCAGCCGCGCGATGTTCTCGGCCACCGTTCCGTCGAACAGGGTCACCCGTTGCGGCAGATAGCCGATATAGCTGCCAAGCGCGTCAAGATCGTACTGATCCAGCGCCGCACGGTCGAGCTTCACCTTCCCCGCCGCCGGGCGCCAGACGCCTACAAGAGCGCGCGCCAGTGTCGATTTGCCCGACCCTGATGGACCGATGACGCCAAGCGCCTGTCCCGGTTCCACACGAAAACTCACGCCCCGCAGGGTGGCGACCATCTCGCCGGGCGGGGCGACGGTCAGCCCATCGACCTCGATAAGGGCCCTGGGCCTGGGCAGCGCGGTGCGTGTCGGTTCGGGCGGAACGCGGGTCAGAATCTCGGCCAGCCGCGACCAGCCTTCCTGCGCGCGCTGTGCAACCTGCCACTGGCCCACCGCCACCTCGATTGGTGCCAGTGCCCGGCCCATCAGGATCGACGCAGCGATCATGGCGCCCGCCGTCAGTTCCCCCTGCAGGACCAGCCAGGCCCCCAGACCCAGCATCGCGGACTGCAGAAACTGGCGGAAGGTGCGCGACAGTGTCGAGAAAATGCCCGAGGTACCCGAAGCCTCGACCCCCTTTTGCAAGGCCTCGCTCCGCGCCGTCTGCCAGCGGTCGAATCCCGCGCCCTGCATCCCCAGGGCCTGCAGCGCCTCGGCCTCGGTCTTCAACTGGTCGGACAGGCGTTCCGACCGGATCGAGGCCGTGCTCGCGCGGTTCTGCGGCGTGCGGGTCAGTGCCTGGTTCAGTAAGGTCACGCCGATCAGGAACAGGCCGCCCGCAACCGCCAGCCAACCGAGCCAGGCGTGGAAGATGAAGATCGCTGCAATGAAAAGCGGTGTCCAGGGAATGTCGAACAGCGCTACAAGCAAGGGCGAGGAGATCAGGCGCTGCACCGATTCAAGATCGCGCTGTGCGGCAACGGCCGCAGGGTCGTTCGGCGCCACGGTTGCCCGCCGCATCGACGCTTCGAACACGCGGCGGTCGAGACGGTCCTGAAAGCGGGCGGCGACAATGGCCAGAACGCGGGTGCGCGCATAGTCAAGTAGGCCCATCACAAGGAACAGGCAGGCGACCAGCACCGACAAGGCCACCAACGTCTCTTCCGACCGGCTGCCAAGCACGCGGTCGTAGACCTGCAACATGTAAAGCGGCCCGGTCAGCATCAGGATGTTGACAAAGACGCTGAAGAAGAAGGCGGCAAGGTAAAGGCCGGCCCCCTCGCGCCGGGCAGAGGTCAGTTCGGCACGTCCCGCTCGAACCGGGTCGATCACGTCAGTCTCACCGGCATGGGCGTCTCCGGGCGTTTCACGTCTGTCATCCTGTCAGCTTGCGTCCATAGCATCATCACACGTTCCCGGCACCCGGGAAAAGCATCCCGCCCGGATCAGGTTTTGACCGGGCGGGACAGGCAGAGTTTGGTCAGGGGCCCTAGACGAAGATGAAGTCGTCCGCCCGCAGTTGCGAGTCGTCGAGCCCCACGAGGACAAGGCGCGCCCCGTTGGAATAGGCGATCTCGACGTCCCGTCCGGTGTCTGCAACACCCGTCGCGAGAAGGTCGGCGAAGTCGGCGAACTCGGACAGGGCCAACTGGATGACGTCGCCCCCCCGCAAGCTGAAGTCGAACAGACGGTCGTTCCCCCCGTCGAGGTCGAAGACGAAAAGGTCGGCGCCGCTTCCGCCAAAGAGGTCGTCGTCGCCCTCGCCGCCGTTCAACGTGTCGTTCCCGTTGTTGCCGTAGAGTACGTCGTTTCCGGTCCCGCCGTTCAGCACGTCCTGACCTTTGCCGCCAAGCAGAAGGTCGTCGTCGCCCTCGCCGTTCAGCACGTCGTCGCCGTCGTTGCCGCGCAGATTGTCATCGTCGGCCCCGCCGTTCAGCACGTCTGCGCCTTCGCCACCTCGCAGGGTATCGCGCCCGGCGTCGCCGTTGAGCACGTCGTTCCCGCCGTCACCCAGCAAGTTGTCGTTGTCCGCACCACCGTTAAGCAGGTCGTCATCGCTGCCACCATAGAGGGTGTCGTTGCCCTCCTGACCATTCAGGATGTCATTTCCCGACTCCCCGTGGACCCGGTCGTTGCCCGTGCCGCCGTTCACAAGGTCGAGGCCCGCGCCGGCCTTGACGAAATCAGGGCCTCCGCCCGCTTCGACTTGCTGGTTGCCATCGCCGACGATGATCTTGTTGGCGCGGTCGTCGCCGTTGACAAGCTCGTAATCCGTCTCGCCCGTGACGGTCAGCGTCAGCGTCCCGCCCGTTGCATCCTCGCCATCCGTCGCGCTGTAGCGCAGTGTAACGGTCGACGACTGCCCGGCGTTCAGCGCATCGAACAGGGTGCCCGGTGCGAACTCTACCTTGTCATCCACGATGCTGAATGCGGCCTGTGCATCCGCCAGGGACAGAACAATTCCGTCCACGCCGGTGACCTCGATGCTTGCAAGCGTCAGGTCAGACCCCTCGGGATCGCTGTCGTTCGCCAGAACGTCGAACAGCTTGGTCTCGTTCTCGCCTGCTGCACCGGTATCGTCCAACGTGACCGGCGCCTCGTTCGGCAGGACGGTATCCTCGCGGAAGGCGAGGTTCTGGATCCGCTCGTCGGTCGCGGGGCCGCCATCGGCTTCGCCGAAGGGGGTCGTCGCAAACTCGGCCGCCAGATACTCGGCCAGCGCGTCCTGCTCGAACCCTTCGTCGGTGAACGTTGCGG
>CAZVIS010000274.1:0-4714 GCA_964627355.1 uncultured Rhodobacterales bacterium | reverse complement strand
ACCAGATCCAGCCGCCCGACCCCATGCCGCCCGCCGATCTCGTTCAACCGGGCCAGCAAGGCCGCAGGCGACAGCGTCTCGCCGTTCACGGCCACCGCATCGCCCCGCTCGAACGTCACCTCGACCATCTCGGGCGTATCGGGTGCCTCCTCGGGGTCCACCGTGCGCTGCCAGACATAGTCCGGCGGCTCCTCGGCGGGATTCTCCAGCACCTTCCCCTCGGACGAGGTGTGCAGCAGGTTCGCATCGACCGAGAAGGGCGCCTCGCCCCGCTTGTCCTTGGCGATGGGGATCTGGTTCGCTTCGGCAAAGGCCAGCAGGCTGGTGCGGCTGGACAAGGACCATTCACGCCAGGGGGCGATCACGCGGATCGCGGGGTTCAAGGCGGCCACGCCAAGCTCGAACCGGACCTGATCGTTGCCCTTGCCCGTTGCCCCATGTGCCACGGCATCGGCCCCTGTCGCCTCCGCAATCCTGACCAGATGCTGCGCGATGAGCGGACGGGCGATGGAGGTGCCCAGGAGATAGAGCCCCTCATACAGCGCATTCGCCCGGAACATCGGGAACACGAAATCCCGCACGAATTCCTCGCGCACGTCCACGATGTGGATGTTCTCGGGCTTGATCCCCAGCAGGATCGCCTTGGCCCGCGCAGGCTCCAGCTCCTCGCCCTGGCCGAGGTCGGCGGTGAAGGTCACCACCTCGCAGCCATATTCGGTCTGCAGCCATTTCAGGATGATCGAGGTGTCCAGACCGCCGGAGTAGGCAAGGACGACTTTCTTCGGTGCGGACATGCGGGCGAACCTTTGCGCAGGCAGGGAATTCCGCTGCCTCTAGCGGGTTCGGACGCACCAAACAAGACGGTGCACTGGGCGCTGCGGCCCGGTGCACCGACGGATCATTCGGTGACAACGACCGGAATCACTTCAGCCGCGACCTCGTCCAACACGGCTTCTTCCTCGACCGGGGCGGGCGTCGTGGCGGCAGGTACCTTGCCTTCGAGCAGGCCGTGCAGATAGTCGAGTGCCTCTTCCGACAGGTTGGCGCCACCAGCGGCGGCGAGGGTTTCGGTGGCCAGCGTCTCGGCCTCGGTGGCTGCGGTGTCGGCAAGGGTCTGCGCGGCCGTCGCCTCGGCAAGCGCCTCGGACTGGGCCGCGACCGGATCCCAGTCGGAGGGATAGGACGTCGCGCGGTCTTCGATGGACAGGCCTTGCAGCCGCTCCACCTCGGTCAGGTCCGCCGCAGCCTGTGCCTCGGCCAGCGCGGCGTCATAGGCGGCTTGGTCGTATCCGACCGGATCGGGAAACTCGAGCGCGGCTTCCTCGGGCGTCAGGGCGGCAAGACGCTCGACCTCGGCCGCTGCTGCAGCCGCTGCGTCCTGCGCCGCAGTGGCGGCATTGTGCGCCTCGGCATAGGCACGCAGCTGGCCGACCTTGCTGTCTGGCGAGGCGTTGGCAAAGGCTTGCGCGCTGGCATGGGCTGCGTTCAGGCCCTTGAGCTGTGAGGCGATCGAGCCCTTGTTCGTCTTTGTCGCGGCTGCCGAGGCGGTCGCCGTCGGCTTGCCCTTGGATTTGCCTGATACGCCAGCACCGGTGCCGGTCGAGGCCGCACGCTCGCCCCCCGATTTCTTGCCGCCGGCCTCGCCACTCTTGCCGCGATCGCCGCCGTTTCCCTTGCCGCCTTCGCCACCATTGCCCTTGCCGCCCTCTCCGCCGTTCTTGGCGTAGGCGGCATCGAAACCGACAAGGGACGGCGCGACCGACAGGGGGCCCGCCACAAGTGCTGCTGCGCCCAGAAGGGCAAGAATCAATCGGCCTTTATGCATCTGCGCTCTCCCTCATTTGGACGGTACGGGGGCCTCCCGTGGCCTGACCGGCAATGCGAGTGGTGTGATTGCGGCATGACAATGGCGAAAACCGGGCCTTGGCCATGAAACGGGCCTTCTGCAAGCCGCTCGTGGTGCTTGACACGGCGCATTCGCCGTGGCCGAAGCGGATCTTTCCGTCCCGAGGTCCGCCAATGCCCCCGTTCAGCGACGCCGCTCGCACTGCCAGCGTGGCTCTCCGAACGCTGTTCGAGCCGACGCCCCTTCAGCGCAACGACCACCTCTCGGCCCGCTATGACGCTGAGGTTTGGCTCAAGCGCGAGGATCTGTCCCCCGTGCGCAGCTACAAGATCCGTGGCGCTTTTACCGCGATGCGAAAGCGGGTACCCGGTGCGCAGCATTTCGTCTGCGCGAGTGCGGGGAACCACGCGCAGGGGGTGGCCTATGCCTGCCGCCATTTCGGCGTGCGGGGCACGATCTTCATGCCGGTCACGACGCCTCAGCAGAAGATCGACAAGACGCGCGCCTTTGGCGGGGATGCGGTCGAGATCGTGCTGACCGGGGACTATTTCGACCAGACGCTGGCCGCTGCGCAGGCGTTCTGTGCCAAGGCAGGCGCGCATTTCCTGTCGCCCTTCGACGATCCTGACGTGATCGAGGGGCAGGCCAGCGTTGGGGTCGAGATGCTTGACCAGCTGGGCCGCGCGCCGGATCTTGTCATCCTGCCGGTCGGTGGGGGCGGTCTGTCGTCGGGCGTGACCGGGTACTTGCGCGAGGCGGCGCCCGACACGGAGTACCGCTTCGTGGAACCCCTCGGCGGGGCGAGCCTCGCCGCCGCACTGCAGGCCGGGCGGCCGGAAACGCTGGCCCGTGTGAACAGTTTTGTCGATGGAGCAGCGGTGGCGCGAATCGGAACGAACAACTTTGCGCGCCTCTCCTGGGTCGATCCTGCGCACGTCTTGCTGGCGCCCGAGGATCGGATCTGCGTCACAATGCTCGAGTTTCTCAACATCGAGGGAATTGTTCTGGAGCCGGCGGGGGCTTTGGCGGTGGACGTGCTGCCCGAGCTTGCCGACCAGATTGCCGGAAAGACGGTGGTCTGTGTGACCTCGGGCGGCAATTTCGACTTCGAGCGGCTGCCCGAGGTGAAGGAGAGGGCGCAGCGCTATCAGGGGCTGAAGAAATACTTTATCCTACGAATGCCGCAGCGCCCCGGCGCCCTTCGTGAATTCCTGTTCATGCTGGGGCCCGACGACGACATCGCGCGCTTTGAGTACCTCAAGAAATCCGCGCGCAACTTCGGGTCTGTCCTGATCGGGATCGAGACGAAGTCGGCCGACAATTTCGTGCAACTGTTCCGCCGGATGGACGAGGGGGGTTTCGCCTTCCGCGACATCACAGGGGACGAGACTCTGGCCGAATTCTTGATCTGACGGTCAGGCGGCCGGGTTCAGCCGGGGCAGGCCCTCGACAAAGGCGACACGTGAGGCGGTGTAGCAATCGATGATCCGCCCCGTGTTGATCGCTTCGCCGCGCGCGACGCGACGCTCCTTGTCCTGCAACATCGCAGCCAGATCCGAGAAGCCGAGGTTCAGCGCGCTGCCCTTCAGCGCATGGATTTCGTCCACCAACGGCGCCATGAGGTTACCCTCGCCCAGACGCGCGATTACCTCTTCGGCCTCACCCAGAAACAGAAAGGCCACCTCGTCGAAATCGGACGCACCGATTTCACTGCGCAGCGTCGCCACGCGATCCCAGTCAATCATCACACACCTCTCCCGAACCCAGCACGGAACCCCTTCCGCCTACGCCGCAACTGTGAGGCGGGCGTGTTAACAGCCCGTAAGTCCGACCATCCGGCGAGATTTCAATTTTACCGTTCACCACGCCTTAACGGGGCCGGGGCATTCCGGATCTCAATGGTTGCCAAGGGGAAGCCAAGTTTGCAGGTGCGGGCCCACAGCGCGGATGAGGACACGGCGGCCAGGAATCCGGTAAGGGTGCTGGTCGTCGATGACAGCCGTGCGCAGCGCAAGGTTCTGGGGGTCTATCTGGCCCGCTGGGGCTATCAGGTGACCGAGGCCGAATCTGCCGATGCTGCGCTGGAACGATGCCGCACAACGACATTCGACATCGTTCTCAGCGACTGGGTGATGCCTGGCCTTTCGGGCCTGGAATTCTGCCGCGCTTTCCGCGCCTTGCCGCGCGACGGCTATGGCTACTTCATCCTGCTGACGTCGAAGTCCGACAAGACCGAGGTGGCCGATGGCCTTGACGGCGGCGCTGACGATTTTCTTTCCAAGCCGGTCAACCCGGACGAGTTGCGCGCACGAATGCGGGCTGGCGAACGCATTCTCGGTATGCAGAACGAACTGATCGAAAAGAACCACCTCATCAGTCGCACGCTGGGAGAATTGCAGTCCATCTACGACTCGCTCGACCGCGACCTGATCGAAGCGCGCAAGGTGCAGCAATCGCTGGTGCGCGAGCGCCACCACCGCTTTGCCCAGGGTCAGGCGACGGTGCTGATGCGGTCGTCGGGCCATGTGGGCGGAGACCTGGCCGGTTTCTTCGAGATCAATGCGCGGCGGCTTGCCCTGTATTCTGTGGACGTCTCGGGGCATGGCGTCGCCTCTGCCATGATGACGGCGCGGCTTGCGGGGCTTTTGTCCGGCGGTGCGCTGGACCAGAACATCGCCCTCACGGCGGGTGGCTATGGCGGGCGTGAGGCCTGGCCGCCAGACATGGTTGCCTACCGGCTGAACCGCCTCATGATGGACGATATGCCGGTGGACCAGTACTTCACCATGGCCTATGCCGAGGTCGATATGTCCAACGGGCGTGTGCTTCTGGTTCAGGCAGGCCATCCGCATCCTGCGATCCTGCGCC
>CAZVIS010000273.1:0-4719 GCA_964627355.1 uncultured Rhodobacterales bacterium | reverse complement strand
CGATGCGGACGGCGGCGGTGAGCTTGGCCGCGATGGTGGCGGCCAGCGCCATCGTCTCGTCCGTCAACGCCTCTGGCGCCACCACGCGGTTCACAAGGCCAAGGCTCTCGGCGCGGGTGGCGTCGATGAACTGGCCGGTCACCAGCATCTCGAACGCCGCCTTGCGGGGGATCGCACGGGTCAGCGCGACCATCGGGGTCGAGCAGAAGAGGCCGATGTTCACGCCGTTGACGCCAAAGCGGGTGCCTTCCGCCGCCACCACCATGTCGCAGCTTGCGGCAAGCTGGCATCCGGCGGCGGTGGCGATGCCGTGAACCTCGGCGATGACCGGCTGGGGCAGGGCGGGGATCGCCTGCATCACGGCGGCGCAGCGGGTGAACAGGTCGGCAAAGTAGGCGGCGCCATGGTCGGAGGACTGGCGCGCCGCCTGCATCTCACGCAGGTCATGTCCCGCGCAGAAGGCACGACCGTTGCCGGCGAGAACGACGACGCGGGTGGTGCGGTCTTGCGAGAGCTTGGTGAAGGCATCCGCCAAGGCTGCCAGCATCCCGTCCGACAAGGCATTGAGCGAGGCAGGCGCGTTCAGCACCAGTCGCGCGACGGGGCCGTGGTCGGTGCGCTGCAACAGGTCGCTCATCTTGCCATTTCCCCCGGTTTCCTGAAAGCCTAGCCGGACGTCGCAGGGGGGTAAAGGGATGGCACTGGAGATGGACAGGGCCGCGCTGGCAGCCTTTCTGGATGCGGAATTCCCGCAGGTGGCAGGGGAATTCGCCGTCGAGGCGGCGGATGAGGAGGGGGTGGTGCTGCGCCTGATCGTGGGCGAGCGGCACTTGCGGCCGGGGCGTACCGTATCGGGCCCGGCGATCTTCGGGCTGGCGGATGTGGCGGTCTATCTCCTGATTCTCAGCCGGATTGGGCCTGTGGCACTGGCCGTCACGACAAGTTGCAGCCTCGATTTCCTTCGAAAGCCTGCGGCGGGGGTGGATCTGATCTGCCGTACGCGGCTTCTGAAGCTGGGACGCAGCCTCGCGGTCGGGGACGCGCTGGTCTATTCCGAGGGGCCAGAGCCCGTGGCGCGGGCGACCCTGACCTATTCGATCCCGCCGAAACGGTGACGCCGGGACCCAAAAGTTTTGAGCAAAACTTTTGTCAAATTTCTTGATTAAGAAATTTGGGTCGTGACGTCAGGCCTTGGGTTTCTTCAGGGTGCCGTCGATCTGCGCGCCGCTCTCGATCGCGACGGTGCGGTAGACGATGTCGGCCTGCACCTTGGCGGCAGAGCGCAGCGTCAGCGTCTCGCAGGTGATGCCGCCCTGCATGTTGCCGCGCACTTCGACGGAATCCGCGGTGACGGTGCCGGTCATCCGGCCGTCCTGCGCAACGAGAAAGGTCTTGGCGCGAACCGAACCTTCGATCTCGCCCATCACCTCGACCGCGCCTTCGGCAACGATGTCGCCGGTGATGCGCAGGTCGGCGGCGAGCACCGAGCGTCCCGGGGGCCGCGCGGGGGCCATCGGCGGCATCGTCTTGGCATCGGCATCGGGCAGGGCGGACATGGCGTTTCCTCCGGTCGGGATGGGCCCGGGCGGCGGGCAGACGGTCGCGCCGATAAGGGCCGAACGTCCCGGCACGGTCAAGGGGATTGACCGGCGCCCTGCCTGATTTCGCGGCGGTTTTCCGCCGGGGGTGACAGGGCAGGGGCCTCGGTGGTTTGATGCCGGGGGGAATCAGGACAAGGGGTTGGCCGTGGCTGTCGATGCATTTTTCCGGCCCGTCTCGGGCTTTGACCTGCCGCGCTTTGCGGGGCCTGCGACCTTCATGCGGCTGCCCTTGGTGCCGCCCGGGCATCCGCGTTTTTCCGAGGTCGAGGTGGGGCTGATCGGAGCGCCCTGGGACGGGGGCACGACGAACCGCCCCGGGCCGCGCCATGGGCCGCGTTCCTTGCGCGATGCCTCGACCATGGTACGGGCGCAGCATGGAGTGTACGGGATGCGGCCCTTCGATGCCCTGGCCTGCGCCGATCTGGGGGACGTGGGGCCGAACCCGGCGGACCTGATGGATACGATGGCGCGGATGGAGGCGTTTTATGGCTCGGTCCGCGATGCCGGGATCATCCCGCTGACGGGGGGCGGGGATCACCTGTGCTCGCTGCCCATCCTGCGGGCGCTGGCCAAGGGCGGTCCCTTGGGCATGATCCACTTCGACAGCCACACGGACCTGTTCCACAGCTACTTCGGCGGGACGATGTTCACCCATGGCACCCCGTTTCGCCGCGCGGTGGAGGAGGGTCTGCTCGATCCTGCCCGCGTCACCATGATCGGCATTCGCGGCCCCGCCTATGACACCGAGGACCGGGAGTTTGCGGTTTCGGTCGGCATCAAGGTCATCCCGGTCGAGGAAATGTTCGCCCGCGGCATCCCCGATTGCCTGGCCGAGGCGCGGGAGAGGGCAGGGGCCAAGCCCACCTACGTCAGCTACGACATCGACTTCGTGGACCCCGCCTTTGCCCCCGGCACCGGCACGCCCGAGGTCGGCGGGCCTACATCCGCGCAGGCCCTGGACGCGGCGCGTTGCCTTGTCGGCGTCAACATCGTCGGCGCGGACCTGGTCGAGGTCTCTCCTCCCTTCGATGTCGGGGGGGCGACCGCTTTCCTTGGCGTGACGCTGATGTTCGAGATGCTGTGTGCGATTGCTGCAAACCCCCACAGGAAGGCCCGTTGATGACGCCCGCCCCGAATGCTCCCGAGATGATCCTGACGAATGCCCGTGTCCTGACGATGGACCCCGCCCGCCTCAGGGCCGAGGCGGTGGCCCTTGCCGGAGGGCGGATCCATGCGGTCGGGGGGCGGGAGGTCGAGGCACTGGCGGGGCCGGAGACGCAGGTGATCGACTGCGGCGGACGTTCGGTCCTGCCGGGGTTTGTCGAAAGCCACCTGCATCTGGTGCTGGGGGGCAACGAATTGTTGCACCTGCAACTTGCAGGGGTGCACGGGATCGAGGCGCTGACCCGTGCTTTCCGTGACTATGCCGCCGACCGGCCGGGCCAGCCCCTGCTGATGGCGCAGGGGGCGGATTACGGCATCCTCGGGCGCCCCGTCACGCGCCACGACCTTGACGCCGTGATCGCCGACCGCCCGATTGCGATGACCGCGCCCGACCATCACACGGTCTGGGCCAACACGGCGGCCCTGCGCGTGGCGGGGTTGCTGAATGGCGCCGAAATGCCCCACGGGCATGAGGTGGTGATGGGCCCCGACGGCACCGCCACCGGAGAGCTGCGCGAGTTCGAGGCCTTTGCGCCCGTGGTGGCGCTCAGCGGCGAACGCGACCTCTACCTCGGCATCGCCACGGGGGGCGAGCCTGACCCATGGCCGACCGAGGCCGCGCAGGCGATCCACCGGGCCAAGGCGCTGGCGGGCCTGCGGCACTGCGCGAGCCACGGGATCACCTCGATGGTGAACATGGACGGCAACCGCTACACGCTGGAGTTGTTGCGGTCATTGCAGCGCGAGGGGAACCTGCTGGCGCGGGTCAAGGTGCCCTTCCACTTCAAGCCGCACATGGAGCTGTCGGAACTCGACCGCGCCGATGCCATGACGCGGGATTTCGCGGATGACTGGCTGACGAGCGGCTTCGTCAAGATGTTCATGGACGGCGTTGTGGACAGCCACACGGCCTACATGCTCAACGATTACCCGAACGCGCCGGGGCATCGCTCGGCGCCCTTGTTCGAGCCTGCACGGTTCGATGCGATCTGCACCGAGATCGACCGGAGGGGGCTGCAGATTGCCGTGCATGCCATCGGCGACGGGGCGGTGCGACAGACTCTGGACGGCTATCAGGCGGCACGGGCGGCGAACGGGGTGCGGGACAGCCGCCACCGGATCGAGCATATCGAGTTGATCGACCGCGCCGACATCCCGCGGCTGGCTGCGCTTGGCGTGACGGCCAGCCTGCAGCCGACGCATCCGCCAGGGGGGATGGACTTCCCGATCGGCTCGATGGAGGCGGTCTATCCCCGTCATCGCTGGCGCGATGCCTACCTGTGGAAGACGCTGGCCGACCAAGGCGCGCATGTGGCTTATGCGACGGACTGGCCGGTGACGCCGGTGTCGGTGATGCGGTCGCTGCAATGCGCGCTGACGCGGGTGCCCTATGAGGCGGCGGCGGATGAAAGGCTCGGTCGGATGGAGACGCTGCAGGCCTATACCGCCGGAGGTGCATGGGCCGCGCATGCCGAGGGGCTGACGGGGCGGCTGGTGCCGGGGATGGCTGCGGATGCGGTGGTGATCGACGGGGATATCGAGGGGGCGGCGGCCGACTCGCTGGCCGTCACGGGAATCGCGCTGACGGTCGCGGGGGGACGGATCACCCATGCGGCGGCGGGATTCGCCTGACGGGCCGCACGCCTGCCGCCATGGCACCGGACCGCACGGGGCCAGTAAAACAAGGGCCCCACGCGGCCGTGAAGTTTTTGCGGTGGAAAACTGAAAATTCCCTCTTGCGGGTCGCGGGTCAGGTCCGTAGATAGCGCCTCACCGAAGCGGGACGGCGCAGGGAACTGCGGATCGAACTGATGCGGTGGGGCGGTTCGCCGTCGAAACATCTGGGAATGAAGCGGTCGGGATGACGCTGGGAAACTGGCGGACCGGTCGCGTTTGTGCCCGCGCTCTTTGACATATTGAACGTGAGAAGGGATATGTGGGCGGTTTGGGCGCG
>CAZVIS010000272.1:0-4732 GCA_964627355.1 uncultured Rhodobacterales bacterium | reverse complement strand
AAGGACAAAGCAGGAGATAATGAGCTGCGCCTTGTACGGATCACACGGCGTCAACTCGGCCGCGATCGCGGGCAGGGCGGGCAGCAACGCGTCGATGGAGAAGGCGATGTTGGCGAACAGGATCGCGATCAGCGCGATGAATTCGCCTTCGCGCAGGGGTCTTGTCGGGGGCATGGCACGCTCCTTGGGCCATGCCGGGGCTATCACGCACTGGCGGGGGGGGCCACCCCGTCTGCCACGGCCAGCTGGCCGGAAATCTCGTCGATCACCTGCATCCACAGTTCGGGCGGCTGCGCGCCCTGCACCACGTACTGCCGGTCGATGAGGTAGGTCGGCACCGCCGTCACCCCCTTGCGCTGCGCGTCCGCGTCGCGGGCGGCAAGGTCGTCGCGGTCATTCTCGCCCCGCAGCGCAAGCGCCACGGCAAGAGCGTCCATCCCACATTCCCCGGCGATCTTCGCCAGTTCCACCGGGTTTCCGATATCGCGCCCCTCGCGGAAATAGGCGCGGAAGAGGGCGCTGACGACCGGCGTCTGCCGCCCCTCGATCCCCGCCCAGTGGATCAGGCGATGCGCGTCCAGCGTGTTCGGAGTCCGCGCGATGCGGGCAAAGTCGATGTCGAGGCCGATCTCGCGCGCAGCCGCCTCGATCCGGGCATAGATCTGGGCGGCCCGCTCGGCCCCGCCAAACTTCTGCGTCAGATACTCGCCTCGCTCCATCCCCTCGCGCGGCATCGTGGGGTTCAGCTGGAAGGGATGCCATTCGACGGCAAAGGGATGGTCGCGCCGCGCCTCCAGCGCGCGGTCAAGATGCGCCTTGCCGATGTAGCACCACGGGCAAACCGGATCGGAAAAGACATCAAGACGGACCATCAGACGGGCCTCCCTTGGCAGCCGGTTCGCGCCGTACGATAGCCTGCCGCGCAGGCGGGGGCAAACCGGCCGCTTGATCTGGCGCAAGGACGGCCCCCGCGACAGCGCAGAGCTTGCCCGACAACGGGAACCGGCCTAGCGGTGGGTCGGGGGGAATGTGCATGCGGCTGGCGGTGCTGACAGACATCCATGCGAATGCCACGGCGCTGGACGCCGTGCTTGCGGATGTCGCGGCACGGGGCGCCGACCGGATCGCCGTTCTGGGCGACATCGTGGGCTACGGCCCGGATCCGGGCGCCTGCATCGACCGCGTGGCAGACCTCGTGGAGCAGGGGGCCTTGTGCGTGCAGGGCAATCACGACGCGGCCATCGCCACGCAGGACCCGACGCTTGGCGGTCTGGCACGGGTCTGCATCGACTGGACGCGCGACCGGCTGTCCGCGGTCCAGACCGCCTTCCTGCGTGACCTGCCGATGACCGCGCGGCTGGACGATGTGCTCTTGGTCCATGCCAGCGCCAACGACCCCGAAGAGTGGACCTATGTAACATCCGACACGCGCGCGATCGGCAGCTTTCGCGCCTGCGGCGCGCGGCTGATCCTCTGTGGCCATGTCCATCGGCCCATCTTGATCTCCTGCGATCATGCAGGCGCGGTGCGCGAAACGCAGGCCCCCCTCAACGCGCCGATTCCCCTTCTGCGGTCGCGCCGCTGGCTGGCGGTTGTCGGCGCGGTCGGTCAGCCGCGCGACGGATCGCCCATGGCGGGATGGGCGCTTTACGACGGCGCGGCGGGCACGCTGACCTTCCGGCGGGTGCCCTATGACGTGGCCGAGACGGTGCGCCGCCTGCGCCAGACCGACCTGCCCGAAGCGCTGGCCCTGCGCCTGCAGAAGGGTGTCTAGACGATGCTGCGTCCCCACGACGGCCTGCAGATCGACGGCTTCACCCTGATCCAGCGGCTGCATCTGGGCGGCTTCGCCTCGATCTGGGAGGTGACGCACCCTGACCACGCGCGGCCGATGGTGATGAAGGTTCCGACCATCCTGGACGGCGACGACGCGCCGACCATCGTGGGCTTCGAGGTCGAGCAGATGATCATGCCGCGCCTGACGGGACCGCATGTGCCGCAGGTCATCGCCGTCGGCGACTTTGCCCGGATGCCCTACATCGTGACCGAACGCCTGCCCGGCGCCTCGCTGCTCGAGGTCGCGCGCCGTGCGCCCCTGCCGCTGTCCGATCTGGTCGAGACGGCGGCGTGGCTGGCCGATGCGGTCCATGCCCTGCACGCGCAGCATGTCATCCACCTCGACCTCAAGCCTGCGAACGTCCTGCAACGGGCCACGGGCGAAATGGTGCTGATCGACTTCGGCCTGTCGCGGCATGATGCGCTGCCGGACCTTCTGGCCGAAGAGTTCGCGATCCCGATGGGGACCTATCCCTACATTGCGCCCGAACAGGTGCTGCGCCAGCGCACCGACCTGCGCTCGGACATCTTTGCCCTCGGCGCAATGCTGTATGAGCTGGCAACGGGGCGGCTGCCCTTCGGTACGCCAGAGCGGTTACGCCAGGTGCGGCGGCGGCTTTGGACCGATCCCGTGCCGCCGCGCACCTTGCGGCCCGACCTGCCCGAATGGCTGCAAGAGATTATCCTGCGCGCGCTAGAGGTGGACCCGTCGCACCGCTATCCCTCCGCCGCGCAGATCGCCTTCGACTTGTCCCACCCGGCACAGGTGCGCCTGACCGACCGCGCGCACCGCACTGCGCGGCAGGGCCTGTGGCACCGGCTGGCCCGCTGGCGGCGGATGCGGTCCCTGCGCGCCTTTGCCGCCCCGCCCTCGACCACCGCCCAGATCGCCCGCGCGCCGATCCTGATGGTGGCCGTGGACCTTGCCCCCGCGATGGAGCCCCTGGCCGAACGCCTGCGACTTGCCGTCCAGCGCATGCTGGTGATCGAGCCCGACGCCCGCGTCGCCTGCGTCAACGTCATCAAGACCGCGCGCATCGGCATCGACCAGATCACCGACGCGGAGGGGAACCATGCCCATGTCAGCCGTCTGGTGGGCTTGCGGGCCTGGGCGGAAGAGATCGGGCGCGCGGACGACCGCCTGACCGTCAGCGTGCTGGAGCATCCGGACCCGGCGGCGGCGATCATCGACTATGCCGCACAGAACCGCGTCGATCACATCCTGATGGGTGCGCGCGGCCATTCCACCACGCGCCGCTACCTCGGCTCAGTCTCGGCCCGCGTGGTGGCCGAGGCGCCTTGCAGCGTCACCGTGATCCGCTTGCCCGAACCGCCGGTCAGTTGAGCAGCTCCGCCGTCCCGCGCGCCGCCCCCGAAATGTCCTGCCCGATCCCGTCAATCGTGTTGCAGGCCGCAAGCAGCAGCAGCGCCGCCAGAACCATCCCCCGCATGTCCTACTCCTGATACCACCAGACCTCGGGCTGAAAGCCCGGCCAGTCGCCATAGATCGGCAACCGTTCAGGAAAGGTCAATTCCTTGCGATGCGCGATGCGGCTGACGTCGGAATACCAGAACGGCACGACATAGCGCCCCGCCGTCAGCACCCGGTCCAGCGCCCGCACCGTCGTCACGAAATCGGCCCGGTCCGTTGCGGCCACCATACGGTCGATCAGCGCATCCGCCGCCGGAGAGACCATGCCCATCCAGTTCCGCGTGCCCGGTTCGGTCGCCCCCTCCGATCCCCAGTACAACCGCTGCTCGGTCCCCGGCGACAGCGACAGCGACCGGATGTAGTGCGTCATGTCGAAGTCATAGGAGTTCGTCCGCTCGACATACTGCGCCTGATCGACATTCGTGATCCGGACCTCCATCCCCAACCGCTTGAGCGCCTCGACATAGATCGAGGCGATGTTGGCCGTCTCGTCCGCGCCATTCGCCAGCAGGATTTCAAAGGCGAACGGGGTACCCTCGGCGTTCTTCAGCACGCCGTCCTGGATCGTCCAGCCGGCCTCCTCCAGCAGCCTTGTCGCCGTCCGGATGCCCTTGCGGTTGGCCTCCGATCCGTCCGAGACGGGCAGGGCATAGCCCTCGATGGTGCCGGGCGGAAGGGTGGCGCGGAAGGGTTCCAGCAGGACTGCCTCGGTTGCCGGCGCAGGTGCGGCGATCTCTGCGCCAAGGTCCGAATTGGAAAAATAGCTCTTGATGCGCGGCTGCACGCCACCCGTCAGCGTCTGGTTGACGAACTCGAAATTGAACGCCTGGATCATCGCCTCGCGCACCCGCCAGTCGGCAAACTGGGGCTTGCGCGTGTTCATCACAAAGCCTTCGATGCCGGACGGCCGCTGGTGCGGAACCTCGGACAGCACGACGTCGCCGGACTTGACCGCCGGAAAATCGAAGTTGGTCGCCCATTTGGCTGCGTTCGTCTCGCGCCACGTGGTGACATCCCCCGCCTTGAACGCCTCGAACACGACGCCGGCATCGCCAAAGTAGTCATAGCGCACTTCAGCCAGATTGTGCTGGCCGCGGTTGAAGGGCAGGTCCGCACCCCACCAGTCGGTGCGCTTTTCATAACTGATGTAGCGGCCCGCCTCGAAGGTTCCGACGCGGTAGGGGCCCGATCCGATCGGAACTTCCAGCCCCGACTCGGCGAAATCGCGCCCCTCCCATTGCGCCTTCTTCAGGATCGGGCGCAGGCCCAGAAGCAGCGGCAACTCGCGGTTCGGCGCCCCAAAGGTGAATCGGACCGAGCGCGGGCCCGTCGCCTCGGCCATGGTCACGGCAGCCCAGGCGGCGGCATAGCGCGGCGCCCCCTTGGTGCCGAGCGTCTCCATCGACCAGAGCACATCCTCGACCGTCACGGGGCTGCCGTCGCTGAACCGCGCGCCCTCGCGCA
>CAZVIS010000271.1:0-4733 GCA_964627355.1 uncultured Rhodobacterales bacterium | reverse complement strand
GGGTCCGCCGCCCACGGCCTGGTTGGCGCGGGCGGGATCGGAGTGGACCTGAAAGTTGCCTTCGACCTCTTCAACTATGACGAGGCACTGACCATCATCCTGATGATGCTGATTTTGGTTGTAGCCGTCGAACAGGGCAGCAGCTGGATCCGCGCGAAACTCATCTGAGAGGCCCCTTCCATGACAACCGATACCGCGCACCACTACTGGAACGACCAGTGGGCCAAGGCGGACGCTAGCTCGAAATGGGCGCAGGCCGAACGCGAGGTGATGGACTATGCCGCGAACCTGGCCGAGGGGGCGCGTGTGCTCGATCTTGGCGCAGGCATCGGGCGCCATGCGCTGGTCTATGCGGCGATGGGGTTCCAGGTGGCGGCGCTGGATGCTGCACCGCAGTCGCTGGCGGCCATCGGGCAGGCCATCGCCGGGACCGGCCTGACGATCGACCTGCATGAGGGGCGCATGACCGACCTGCCCTTCGCGGACGGCAGCTTTGATCATGTTCTGTCGTGGAACGTGATCTATCACGGCGACGAAACCGTGGTCCGCAGCACGCTGGACGAGATTGCGCGCGTCCTTCGCCCCGGCGGCACCTTCATGGGCACGATGCTTTCGGCCCGCCGCCTGCCGGTCGAACAGGCCAAGGCGAAGGGGAAAGAGATCTCGCGCAACACTTGGGTGTTCGAGGGAGAAGGCGACAAGGTGCATCCGCATTACTTCTGCACCGCCGCCGACCTCCTCGCCCTGATGCCCGGCTTCGAGATCCGGTCCCTGATCGACCGCGAACACGACTCCCCCGGTTCCTGGCACTGGCATCTGCTGGCCGAGCGTCTGGGATGAGCGCTATCCTGTTCGAAGGGGCCGAGGTCATCCTGCCCCACGGTGTCGAAAAGGTCTCGGTCCGGGTAGAGGGCGACCGCATCACCGGTCTTGACACCCCCCGCGACGGCGCCCGGGTGATCGACCTCAAGGGCCGTATCCTTGCCCCCGCGATGGTTGATGTCCACGGCGACGCCTTCGAGCGTCAAATGATGCCCCGCCCCGGCGTGATGCTCCCAGTCGATGCCGCTTTCCTTGAGACCGACCGCCAGCTTGGCGCAAACGGCATTGCCACCGCCTATCATGCCTTGACCTTGAGCTGGGAGCCCGGGCTGCGGTCGGTCGAGACCGGCTGGCAGGTGCTGCGGGCGCTGGAGAAGCTCGCCCCCCGCCTGACCGTCGAGAACCGCCTGCAACTGCGGTGGGAGACCTTCTGTGCCGAGGCAATGCCGCTGGTCGAGGCGGCGCTTGGCAGCGCACACCTTCCCTCCATCGCCTTCAACGACCACACCAGCATCGCGGTCCTGCATCCCGACGTGCCCTTGCAGGAGAAACCCTTCGAGTTCGCCCCCGACTTCCCCACAACCGACCTTACCAGCGCGGCCATCGTCACCAAGATGGAGGAACGTGCGAAACGGTCGAAGATGACACCCGCGGCCTATGTGGACCTGCTGGCCTCCGTGTGGGAGCGGCGCCCACAGGTGGCAGGGTGGGTCGAAACGGTGGCCGCGCAGGGCCGTGCTGCTGGCGCCCCGATGCTCAGCCACGACGACACGCAAGAGGAGACGCGCGCCTGGTATCGTGCACGCGGATCCCGCCTGTCAGAATTCCCGATGAACCGCCGCGCCGCCGTCCACGCACGGGATGGCGGCGACGCCATCATCCTCGGCGCGCCGAATGCCGCGCGGGGGGGCAGCCACCTTGGATCGATTGGCGCGGCGGACATGATCCGCGCCGGGCTCTGCGACGTGCTTGCATCGGACTACTACTACCCCGCGATGCTGTCAGCCATCGCGCGACTGCAGGCCGATGGTGTCGGTCCCTTGCATGCGCTCTGGCCACTTGTCAGTGCGCATGCGGCACGGGCCATGAATCTTGACGACCGCGGAATGATCGCGGCCGGGCTTCGCGCGGATCTGGTCGTGCTGGACTGGCCCGAGGGAGAGCCCCCTGCGGTTCGGCAGACGTGGCGCGGCGGCAAGACGGTTTATGCGGCTGGCGGGACGATTTGATCGGATCGGAGACAAACGCCTGTCGCGTGGGGTCACAGTCCGGACGGCCGCGGCTTCAACCACGCGGCCGCATCACCTCCCCGCTGGACGGCCGAAGGTGCAAGCCGCTGAAATTTACTTGCCCGACAACGCGACGCGGGGGGCTCCTAGCCTCTGCTGATAACTTCGTCTAGAGTTGTGGCCCGACACACAACTTGCGATCGGTGTTCACTGCCTGAAAGCCCGTCGTCAACAGAAACAATCCGGCGCGATATCGAGCAAATGAGCAACCAAGACCAGTTCCAAAGCAGCGACGGATGCGACATCCGTTTCGTTTCCAGCTTCACCAGCGACGCGGCCAGGAACTGTCCAGTCTGCCGCAGTGCGCAGCGCATACCCCTTCTGGAAGTCAAGAATACGACATTCCACAAGAGCCATCTTCACATGGCGCTCTGCACGGCATGCGGCTCTGCCTACTTCACTGACCATAGCCCGGTAATCGGATACAACCAGAAAAACTTCGAAGAGGACTACTGGCTCAACTACGTCCAGAATGGCGCAGGAATCAGCGCCATGCTTGAGCCGCTTCTGGCCATCGACCGACCCAGGCAAGGGAACCTTCTCGATGTCGGCTGCGGATTTGGCTATGTTCCACATTATTGGCAGGAGAGCGGCTATGGCAAAGCGATCGGACTGGAAAGCGCTGCATACGGCGCAGTAGGCGCAAGCAAGCTTGGCATCACGATCCTGCCGGAATACTACGCTAGCGCGACTTCGCTTCACGGAAAGAAATTCGACTATGTGTTCAGCAGCGAGGTCATTGAACACGTCGAAGATCCGTCTGCATTTGTGAATGAAATCTCTGGCGCCCTTGCCGATGACGGAATCCTTGTGCTTACGACACCAAGCGCATCCATCCTTCGCCAAGACAGCCCCTATATCGAGTTGCTGGCGACCCTTTCTCCGGACTTTCACTTCTTCGTCGCTTCGCGCGCCGGCCTGATGGAATTACTGAAGAAGTGCGGCTTCGCCTATGTAGAGGTGCGCGATCTTGGGCATCGGCTTTTTGCTTGGGCGTCACACCGGCCATTGCCGACGATCCGGAAGGGCTTCGCGGACTGGCCTTCCTACCTGGCCTACCTTGAACGGCTTTCGGACAATGGCGACCCGCATATTGCCGGAGGCGCGCTGTACCGCGCGGTAAAGGATTCGTTCAATCTTGGTCGCTTCGATATAGCGGACAGGCTTTATCCCCGGTTCGCCGCAGTTGCCAAGGATCAATATGGCATTGACTTCGCAGACATTTCACTGTCGTCTGATAGCAGGAGGTCAAGGCAAGGGCTTGACAACGAACACTATCCTTCATGGATGGGCTGCGGCATTTACTACGCCGGCCTGATGGGGCGCCGTCGGGGGGTTCCTTTCTCCATTCAAGCGACCTTGTTCCGGACCGCAATAGAGGTCATGCACCAGGAAATTCGGATTGGCGCCCAGTTTGCCGGCGAGGCAGCCTACTTCCTAGATGGTGCGCGCAAAGCCCTGGCAGAGACCATGCAACTCGACCATGCAACGGCTGCGGCAAGTTCCGACGCAAGGCCGAGCTATGTCCTGCGGCATCCGGGCGGCGTTTCCGGTAAAGACGTGTGCCTTCTCGCGATCTACGCACCAGACGGCAGAGTTTCTGATGTTACGGCGAGTTACATCGAGCTTCTTGCTCATAGCAGCCTCAGTGTTGTTGTGTGTATTGCCGTAGAGGACATCACTGCACCAGTGAGTGTGGAGAGATTGCGGGATGCTGCCGGGATTATCGTTCGACAGAATGGCGGAATGGATTTCGCCAGCTGGGCCGCAACGCTCCGTTTACTGCCGGAACTTTGGGACGCGGAGCGGATGATCTTCACTAATGACAGCATTATTGCCCTTCCTGCGATTTTTGATGCGTTCGTTGCAAGACTGCGCAATATGGATACGGATTTTGTCGCCCTGACAGAGTCGCACCACCCAAGGCACCATGCGCAGAGCTACTTCTTCATGCTGCGCGGTCGATCGCTTCGGAACGAGTCCGTCAGAAGGTTCTGGCACGAGCTGCCGGTCCTGGATCGGAAGGAAGAAATCATCGGCCAGTTTGAGACGCGGCTGCTCGACTTGGCTGCAAATCAGTGGGGCTTGTCCTGTTCCGTTATGTTTCCTCTGCGCATGATGTTTCCATCCGCTTCACACGAGGAGATTGGCAAGCTCAACGTCAGCCACGCCTATTGGGAGTACCTGACGCATTGCGGACTGCCGTTCATCAAGGTGGAATTGCTGCGTGACAACCCGCTCCGCTTGAACATATTGCACTGGCGGTCGGTCGTCGGGCGCTATGGTGCCGATGTCGCTCAGATTGAGGCGCACATCGCCATACCGAGGGGGGTACGTCGGCCCACTTCATCGAAGAAGTCGGAATGGCAGATCATCTTGAGTGAGTTGAACCACATACGGCTTGGCGCAAGGCGCCGCCGCAAGGCGCGTCGTTCGGCCTCCAGGGATGAAGGCTAGGTCCGGTCCGCTGTCAGGGCTGGTTGCGAAAACCAGAACAGGCGGAACAAGGGGATTTTCCGCGCAGTAGCATCATGATGCTGCGAGCGAGGGCCTTTGTTGCACAAATTCTGTCCGGGATTCATCTTGTGAATCCAGCGTGGTAGCTGGAGGCCATGAGCAGAC
>CAZVIS010000270.1:0-4752 GCA_964627355.1 uncultured Rhodobacterales bacterium | reverse complement strand
CCCGACCGCGAGGAAAACCCCAAGTTCGGCCAGAAGCTGGATTTCCTGACCGAGATGCGGGACTGGGCGCGGTGGGAAAAGCCGGACCGGGCGATCCTGGTGGGGGATCTGAACATCGCCCCGCGCGAGGATGATGTCTGGGACCACAAGGCGCTGCTGAAGATCGTGAGCCACACGCCGATCGAGGTCGCGCATCTGGCCGAGGCGCAGGAAGCGGGGGCCTGGGTGGACGTGACGCGCAAGGACGTGCCCTCGGGGCGGCTCTATTCCTGGTGGTCCTACCGCGCGGCGGACTGGGATTCGGCGGACAAGGGGCGCAGGCTGGACCACATCTGGGCGACGCCGGACATCGCGAGTGCGGCCCACGGCAGCCGGATCCTGCGCGCGGCGCGGGGGTGGACGGGGCCGTCGGACCATGTGCCGGTGTTCGCGACGTTCGATCTCTGAGGGGGCGCTCTTCCGCCCTTGCGGGCGTCATCGCTGCGCCCGGCGCAGCGAGGACGCCAGTCAAGGCGGACGAGCGGCCCGCTAGCGTGGGGTCCGCGCGCCAAAGATGGCCGAACCGACACGGATGTGGGTCGCGCCCGCTGCCACCGCCGCCTCGAAGTCGCCCGACATTCCCATGGACAGCCCCGTCAGCCCGTTCCGCGCGGCAATCGCGGAAAGGTCTGCGAAATGCGGCGTGCTGTCCTGCCCCTCGGGCGGGATGCACATGAGGCCGGCGAGGGGCAGGTCCAGCGCGCGGACCTGAGCGATGAAGGCGTCTGCCTCCTCGGGCAGGATCCCGGCCTTCTGCGGCTCGGCCCCGGTGTTGACCTGGATGAAGAGGTCGGGACTCTGGCCCCGCTCTTGCGCCAGTCTTGCAAGTTTCTCGGCGAGGCTTGGCCGGTCCAGCGTGTGGATCGCGTCGAAGAGTTCGACCGCGACCTTGGCCTTGTTGGTCTGCAGGGGGCCGATCATGTGGACCTCGACAGGGCCGAAGCTTTGCCGTAGGTCGGGCCACTTCGCGAGGGCCTCCTGCACATAGTTCTCGCCGAAGAGGCGGTGCCCGGCTTTCAGCACGGCCTCGACCCGGTCGAGAGGCTGGACCTTGGAGACGGCGATCAGCGTAACCGATCCGGGGGCGCGGCCGGTGGCAGCCTCGGCGGCGCGAAGGCGGGTCAGGATGGTGTCGAGGGACATCGGAAACGGGCCTGCGGCGAGGATGCAGGCAGGTAGCCACAGCTGGCGCGGAAAGGAAAGCGGGATGCGGCTAACGCATGTGTTAGGCGGATGTACGCGTTTGAAATCAGCCGCTTGCCGGTGCGCGTTTACCCGATCTTAACCCATCGCCGCAAAAGAAAAGAGCGGGCGCAAGGCCCGCTCTTTCCGAAAGTCTTGACCGACAGGCGATCAGAACGAGAAGGACACACCGACGTCGGCGTAGACGTTCTCGTCGAAGTCCTGCTGGATCGTACCAGCCAGGGTCGCGCCGCCGAGGTCGTAGGACGCGCCGATGCCGTAGGCAACGTCGTTGTCCGACGAGTCGTCGTCGGTGGACGAGATGAACGCGCCGAGGCCGATGCCCGACACTTCGGTCGTGCCATAGAGGGTCACGCCGGTGTTGTCGTCGCCGGCATCCGGGTTGGTGCCGAGAACCTGCAGGCCGACCTTGGTGGTGTCGTTGAGGGCGTATTCGCCGGTCACGACCCAGCCGTCATCCCCGTCCGAGTAGCCGCCGTTGAACACGTAACCAGCACCGACCGAGAAGGCGCCCGAGGTGTAGTCAACCGAGACGCTGTACTCTTCCGACAGACCATCCGGCAGATCCTCAACGGTCTGGTCCGGGGTGTGGTACGAGAAGCGGGCCACGAGGCCGCCAACTTCGTACGACGCGAAGATGCCGATCGTGTTGGCCTGGTCGCCGTTGTACGGGCCCGACGAGAACGAAGCGTAGGACAGCAGGTTGTACGAACCCTGGGTGGTGCCGATGAAGCCCAGTTCCGAGTTGTACAGGGTGGCCATCGAGTCGAGAGCGCCGTTGGCGTTACCGACTTCAACACGGAAGCCACCGGTTTCGGCGTAGATGTAGGCCGCCGACAGTTCCGCGCCGCCTTCGCCGAAGGTGTCCTGCGAGGACGCACGCTCGCCGCTGGACGAGCCGCCGCGGATGCCGTCGCCGTTCAGGTCGACAAAGGCGCCGCTGGTGTTGATGTCGCCCGCGTCGTACTGCAGACGGATCCGGCCACCGAGCGTCACGCCCGAGTCCAGTTCCTTGGACGCGTCGATGTTGAAGCGCAGGCGGTAGGAGACCTGGGTGTCGCGCGTCGACGAGTTGTCATCTTCCGTGTAGGCCAGACCGGCGCGGCCCGAGCCGCTCAGCTTGACCTCTGCCATCGCCATACCGGCGGTCAGGACCAGTGCCGTCGTGGCAAAGAGTACCTTTTTCATGTTTTCCCTCATGCTCAGAAAGGTTCACCCAACCCGTTACGGAAAGGCCAGGAATATCCGTTGTGTCGTCCTTGGCCGGTGTCTTTGCAAGCCGAGTCCGGCCTTTGCCGCAAAACCGGGTGGGGATGGTGCAGCGGCGCAACACAACCGTTCGGACCCGCAGATGCCATCTGACGGACACGGCGGCGCCGTCGCACCGCCCGCTTTGGAGGACGGGGCGGGAACGGCTTGTCACATCTGCGCCCCTCGGCTAGACAAGCCCTTGCGTCTGCAAAGCGGGGTCGCACGATGGGTTTTTCGCGCGCGGCGCGCATCTTGATGTTGGGAACAATGCTGGTGTCGCTGGCTGCGTGCGGCGGCGGCGGCGGGTTGTTCGGGGGCAACGGCCTGTTCGGCGGGCGCAATCGCGAAGCCACGCCCGAGGTTGATGCCGACGGCAACCGCCTGCGTGCCTATACGACGGGAGAGGAACGGCAGAACGCGAATGGCTCGCTGACCACGCTGTTCCAGGGCAATTCCAATCCGAACGTGACGGTCAACGTCAACAAGTACATTTGGAACGCCTCGCTCGATGTGCTGAATTTCTTGCCGATCCAATCGGTTGACCCGTTCACCGGGGTAATTGTCACGGGCTATGGCACGCCGCCCGGCGGGGGCCGCGCCTATCGCGCGACGATCTATGTGCAAGACCCGGCGCTGGATGCGCGGTCGTTGCGCGTGTCGCTTCAGACGAGCGGCGGCGCCCCGGTCAGCCGCGAGACGGCCCGTGCGGTCGAGGATGCAATCCTGACCCGGGCGCGCCAGTTGCGGGTGCAGGACCGGCGGCTGTGACGGGGTTGGGTGCGTGCTTGCGCGCGCCCTACGCCAGCAGATCCCTGACCATCGGGATGACCCGCTCGCCATAAAGGCGGATCGCGTTCATCGAATGGCCATGGGCGACGGGGCCTGCCGAATACTTGAGTTGGAACCTTGACAGGCCGAGGGTCGTGACCGTTGCCGCGATCTTGCGGGCGACAGTGTCGGGGCTGCCCACATACATCGCGCCATGGTCCACCTCACGCTCGAAATCGGCTTTCGAGATCGGCGGCCAGCCACGTTCGCGTCCGATGGTGTCGTGCTTGGCTTTGTAGCCTGCCCAGTATTCCTGACGCGCGGCGTCATCGGTTTCGGCGACGTGGCCGGGGGAATGGACGCCGATGGGCTGGGGGTCGCCGCCCATCTGCGCAAAGGCGCGGTGGTAGAGATCGACGTAGGGGCGGAAGCGGGACGCGGGCCCGCCGATGATGGCAAGCATCAGCGGAAGCTGGTGGCGCACCGCGCGGACAACCGATTCCGGGCTGCCGCCGACGCCGACCCAGGTGCGCAGGGGGGATTCGGTGGGGGGATAGACGGGCTGGTCCTGAAGGGGCGCGCGGGTGGTGCCGGACCAGGTGACCCGCGGCTGGCGGATCAGGCGGGTGAAGAGGTCGAGGCGTTCCTCGAACAGGGTCTCGTAGTTTTCCAGATCGAGGCCGAAGAGCGGGAAGCTCTCGATGAAGGACCCGCGCCCGACGATGGTTTCCGCGCGGCCATGGGAAATGGCGTCAAGCGTCGAGAATCGCTGGAAGACGCGAACGGGGTCGTCCGAGGAGAGGACGGTGACGCCGGACCCGAGCTTGATGCGGCGGGTTCGGGCGGCGATGGCGGCGAGGATCGTCTCGGGCGTCGAGATCGCGAAATCGGCGCGGTGATGTTCGCCGAGGGAGAGGACATCGACACCGACCTCGTCGGCGAAGACCCCCTGCTCGACCACGTCGCGGATGACCTGCGCCTGGGATTGCGGCTGGCCGTCCGGGCCGTTCGTGATGTCGCCAAAGGTGTCGAGGCCGAGTTCGAGGGTCGTTCCGGGGGTCATGATGTGCCTGCCTTTCGCCGCCAGAATTAGGCGCTGGCGCGGGGGCGCACAATCTGCGCCGGTGCGGGGGGGCCTGTGCGCCGCTGGACGCGGGGCGCGCGTGGGGTATAAGCCGCAGGCCGGTTGAAGAATGAGGCCCCCCTTGTCGCGCTACGATCCGAGCCACTCCGAACCCAAATGGCAGGCCGCATGGGAGGCCGCAGGCGTCTTTGCCGCCAAGGCCGATGCGGCGAGGCCCAAGTACTATGTGCTGGAGATGTTTCCCTATCCTTCGGGGCGGATTCACATGGGGCATGTGCGCAACTACACGATGGGCGATGTGGTGGCGCGGACCAAGGCGATGCAGGGGTTCTCGGTGCTGCACCCGATGGGGTGGGACGCCTTTGGCCTTCCGGCCGAAAATGCGGCGATCGAGCGGGGGGTGAACC
>CAZVIS010000269.1:0-4765 GCA_964627355.1 uncultured Rhodobacterales bacterium | reverse complement strand
CAAGACCTGTCATCCACTAAGACTGAAACCGGACCACCCGATCGGGGCAGACCACTGGTGTAGCCTGAAGGGGCATAGAGCCCTGATGCCGCCCCGCACGCCCTCGACCACCGCGACCTCGCCGTCGACCTCCTCGTAGAGCCTCAGGGAGCAGGCACCGCCCTTCTTTGTGCAGAAGGAGAACTGCCCCCTCTTAAATGGGCAGGGCAGCTGTTCATCGATTGTCTCCTGGAGCTTTCCCCGAAGGACCTCGAGCCTTGCCTCGTCTCTTGGCAACAGGCCCCCAAGCCTTTCGCGTTCCTCCAGGACGATCATGCGCTGGATCTCGATTTTGGTGATGGCCGGTTTTGTGACCCTATGGTTGGCGAGGCGAAGACGTTCCGCTGCATCTATGCGGTCGAAGGGGCGGCCATACCATTCCGCAATGTGATACTCGGCCATGTTGCCCCTTGGTTTGCTTGCTAGAACTCTAGCCGCTCCTCATGTTTCCGCAATCCCTTACAATGCCTTACAAAATTCCATCCTTGCAGTGCTGGTCTGCCCGCCAAGTATCCAACGATGCCCGTTGGCGCGGAACCACGCCTCCCGCCAAACGTTCAGCTTGATGGACAAATGCCAGTGATGCACAACGGGCATAAGGGCGACCGCGGCGGCCGGGAGAGGCATTTTGGGGTTGGCGAGACGTAGAAACCCGATGTTAAGCATTGCCGTCATCGTATTGACGGTCTGCCTTCTGGTGTCCGTGTCCCTCTTGTTCGGAGAGCGAGTCAGTTATGTTGTTTCAGCCATCCTGTTCATCATCGTTGCCGCCCTGATCTTTATCGAAAAACGGAAGCAGTGACGCCTGCTCCGGTGCCTCACGGACGCTATGCACGTGTTCGATGGTCCTCGATGTAATCCGCCAGGTGCCTCCCGAGTTTTCCTCCTCGATCCTCATGTCGACGTTAAGGTAGACACCCTCGACCATCCGAACACCTTTCTTACCTGACAGAAGCTCCGCAACAAATTTTTGGTCAGCTATCTTGGCGGCGAACTCCATCCCGCCCACGGCGAAGCGCCAAGCTCGCTGGTCGGCCCTCAGTCGCGGCTGGGTAAGCAAGACCTCCAGTCTCTCGATCCTCTTTCTTTTTCCGGCGTCCAGCTCCGGCTCTGGCGGTCTTGAAAGTTCCGCAAACCGTGATCTTGGGATGATGATTGCGGGCTTCGTTTCGTGGTCGAAGGACACCCCAACCCCTTTTATGGCCGGGTCCGACTTGATCTCAGCGTAGAACTTTCGGACGTGATTCTCACCAACGCCGTTCCTAATTGCCCCACCTATGATCTCACGAGCCCTGCCTTGTATGTCTTCTGGAAGAGCCTCAGGCTCGTCTTCGTCGGGCGTAATCGGCTGGCCATCCGGCTGAATTCTTAGGATTTCTCGATCGAAGGTTTGGAGGGCAATGTCCGTGTAGTGGTTTGAAATGCTGCCCCCAACATAAATGCTGATACCCACCAGGATGGCCTGGAGGGTGCTCATCTTTATCTCAACCTTAGTTCCCTCAGTCACGTCGATGTCGAAGACTAGCTTCACGATCGTCTTCAGCCAAAGACTTCCCTCTTCACCGCTCTGGATGCTGATCTTGATATCGACACCCGGGTCTGCGAACGCGGCTAGATCCCTTATCGCCGCAATCAGCTCAAGCGACGCCCTCGAGACCACAGCCAGGTCAGCGAGCTGCCCCTTCTCCAGATCCAGATAGATGCTGAGGGGGGCGCCGGGCTCGATGGTCAACAAGGTGAATCGCCTCCATGGGAATAGGAAAATACCCTGTTTGTCTAATGGCCTATCGTCAAGCCGCAAGGCGGTCTGGTTAGATGTGACATCCGTTGTGAAACGTCAGGAGCGGCGCGGAGTATAGCCCAAATGACATGCAAAAGATGGCCTCAGGTAAGACCGGACCGCTAGGTCATCCACTACGACCCAAACATAACCCTGATCGACCTGCCGCTGGACGCCTACGACTAAGTCATGAACGGCAAGCCGGCGATCGACTGGGTAATGGAGCGCTAGGCGGTGAAGGTCGACAAGGACAGTGGCATCGTAACGACGCGAACGATTATGTGAACGAAACCGTCGGCGACCCCCGCTACCCCCTTCGACCTCCTCCGCGGGGTGATCACTGTCAGCCTGGTGACGACGAAGATTGTCAGGGCGCTGCCGCCTCTGGAGATATACCTGCAGATTGTCGATACCGCCATGATCGACTTTGCAAGGCAGCGCCTCATGGCGCGCGCTGAGGCGGTCCGAGCTGTGACCTTGGGGCGGCGAACGACGGCATCTCCCCACGGCTGTCAAGCCAGATGGCCATACCCAAAGACTCAGCCCGCGCTCTACGTCATCCGCGCGGAACGCGAGGAAACAGCGGCTCGGCTGATGAAGGAGTTCCGGTCGGAGAGCTTCGAACTTCGCTGGCCCGAGAGTGAGCGAGGATTCATACGGCTCAGCGACGCTTTACGTCAGTAGCTCTGAGAGCGTGCAGAATCGTCTAGACGAGCATCTAGGGCAGGCGCATGTCCGGACCTACGCCATGCACCTTGGTCGCTGGAGCAAAGTGACGGATGGATCGGAGATAGTTAGTGTCCAGGCTATTCTGAACTCTACGGATCGTGCGCTCAGACAGGATCTGGAAGACATCGTCTGGAGTCCGCTTAGCCGAAACTCGGAAAATCCGCCGGCGTTGACTGGCTGACTGGGCTTTCGACCGGCGCCCTCAACCGGCAAGATGGTCAAGCTTCAGCCCAGGATAAGCAATCGCGTTCACCAACTCGACCCGCTGCTGAATCATGCCTTGTGGCATGATCCCATACCTACCTGTCATCGAACCCTTGGCATGGCCGAGTATGAATCCGAACTGATCATCAAGATATCCCGCGCGGCGGAGTGCGTCAGCTGCACCATGACGGAAAGAGTAGAGAGAAAGGCCGCGACCGACCTTGAGACCGATCCGTGTAAGATACTTTCCAAACTCGCGCGAGAAATCGGCCATCATTTGTCCACGCTCATTGCGTTTGGCCCCGGGAAAGAGCTGCTTTCCTGCGGCCTTGATGCAATCAGCGTGGTATTTCAGGAAACCCAATCGCAGAAGTTCCGGGTGAACCGGGACTATACGCATGGAACCCGCAGTCTTGACTGACTTCCCTTCGGCATGAGCCTCGCCTTCGGTCGTGATGTGCATTATCCAATGACCATGTTCTTGTCGCACATCAGTGACAGCGAGCTGGCCGATCTCTCCAGGGCGAGCACCAGAGAAGAGCATGATGAGCGGCACCCAGAAGCGGTGATCTCGTATCAGCATGTTGCCAGGACGGGAAATGTATCGCCATTCAGTGTCGCTCTGAGCGCCAGTGAACAAAGGCGACTTGAACAGCACGTTCATCTGGTCGTCTGTGAAGGGCAATGTTTTGGTTCGCTGTTCTTTCGCCAATGACATGCCAGAGCAAGCGTTGTCCGTGATGAACCCATTGGCGACTGCCCAAGTGAAGAACGCAGACAGGCTGGAAAGATATCGGTTCACCGTCCGGTCCGACAGAACGGACCTCTTCTGAATGATGTTCGCCTCGACAATCTGGTTGATGTTCATGCCGCGAAAATCGGTGATCTCGGTTGCGCGGACCGGATACTTCATCAGCAGCGCCTTCCAGTCTCGGATCTGCTTCTTGTTCACCTTGGAGATCGGAAACCCTGGACCGACGGTCTCGATGAAGATCCCGATATCTCGGCACGTTTCATTCATCCGGCTGGGTGAGACATTTCGTGGGTTCTCGCGCTTGAAAACCGCCAGCGTCTCAAAGATGCTTTCTCCGGCTATGGCTGCTTCGGGATGACCGCGGCGCTCTAGGGATGGTGCCCTAACGATTGGGTCCCTCGGCTGCCCGGAGAAGTCCCCATGATTGCGTTCTTCGGCCCGCTGCAGGGCCTCGATCTCAGCTCTCATCATGAGCCGTGCGACCGATATCCAGTCGACTGTAGCGCGTTCGATGTGCAGGCCCTTCTCGCGTAGGTATTCGTCGGCGGCGTCCGCAATCAGCGCGGTCTCACCTCTCGCGAGGTGCTGGCGAATATGTTCAAGCTTCACTTTCCCTGAGCGGGCAACGAAGCCGCCGGCATCCTGGGCTACCCGTAGCTCAAGAGTCGCATCCAGTAAGGTCAGTGGGTCGATGCCGTTAACTTCGCCCCGCTCGATGCGCCGGTAGATGGCAGCCTTTGCGGCCTCTATCTCGACTGAGCCCGGCAGTTGGGAACGCACCACCTCATCATGCTCAAGAGTAGAGTTGTAGTGATCCCAGACGACATGCTCGCGGTCTGCAGCCACGATGCTTCGCCGCCCGCGCACATCATCGAATTCTTTCTGCCACCCGGCGATGATCGGCCAGAGTCGGCGCTTCGCTTCCGCCTCGTCTTTTGTCTTCAAGGAAATCTTGCGTGTCTGGGTCTTCAGGATCGGCACCAGATCGGTCGGGACATCCATCCGCGCATAGTAGACCGAAGCACGCTTGGTCAGGTGAGAAACATGGCTCACGGTGGTCTCCGAAAACTACCTCCGGAGCACCTGGCCGGAACAGTCGACCGGAACAGTCAATTCACAGAAACCCATGCAGTGTCAATCATCTAAGTCGCTTCAAGGGCTTGACTAAAACCGGGTTATGTTCCTCTCGCTCCGACCAAACAATCCCCCTCAGTATCCCCTCACCTGCGCCAGCGTCTGGCCGGTGGTCAGCATCTGCG
>CAZVIS010000268.1:2029-4769 GCA_964627355.1 uncultured Rhodobacterales bacterium | reverse complement strand
GGATCGTGGGGGCGTCCGGGGACAGCCCCTCGATCCGGTCGGTCACGATGTACTGGTGCTTCACCGATTGCAAGGGCACCACCACCCCCGCCATCGCCCCCACCTGCCGCGCCCATTGGCCCGCGCAGTTCACCACTGTGTCGCAGGCGATAACCCCTTCGGTCGTCTCGACATGCGTGATCCGGTCGCCGTCCATGCGGAAGCCCGTCACCCGCACCCCCTCATGGAACCGCGCGCCATGCATCCTCGCGCCCTTGGCGAGGGATTGCGTGATGTCCGACGGGCTCGCCTGCCCATCGGTCGGCAGCCAGCTTGCGCCGACAAGGTCCGATGTCTCCATCAGCGGCCACATCCGCTTGACGTCGTCCGGAGAGATCAGATGCATCTCCATCCCGAAACTGCCCGCCGTTGTCGCCAGCCTGCGGAATTCCGTCCAGCGGTCGGGCGTGGTGGCCAGCCGCAGGCAGCCGGTCATCTTCCAGCCGGTCTCCAGCCCCGTCTCCTCGGCAAGCCGCTTGTAGAGCTCGACCGAATACTTCAGCACCCGCGTGATCGAGGCCGAAGAGCGCAACTGCCCCACCAGCCCTGCCGCGTGCCAGGTGGACCCGGAGGTGAGCTTCCCCTGCTCCAGCACCACCACGTCCGCCTTGTGGTCGCGGGCAAGGTGATAGGCGGTGGAACATCCGATGATGCCGCCGCCGATGACGACGATCTGGGCGTGGGCGGGCAGGGTCATGCGGATTTCCCGTGTTTCGTGCGATAGGCGGCAAGGGCGACGTCCAGCCGCGCCCGGTTCTCGGACGTATAGGCCCCATAGTCCACCCCCGGCGCCGCCAGATGCAGGCCCGAGACCATGGCCCACATCGTCTCGCGCAGCAGCGAGGCCACCTGCATCGCGTCAAAGGCGCGGATCAGCGCAGGGCCGGGCGCCGCGCCGAAATAGGCCCCCAGCAGCGCCATCGCCTGCGTGTCGTCCATCCCGGCATTTGAGGCCGCCCCCGCAAGGTCGAACATCGCCGTACCGAAGCCCGCATATTCATAGTCGATCAGCCAGAGGCGGTCCCCGTCATCGAGGAAATTAGCGGGCAGAAGGTCGTTATGACCGAACACCAGCGGCAGCGGCACCTGCGAAGACTCCATCTCGGCGGTCAGGGCCAGAAAGCCGGGCAGGTCTGGCGAATGGGCGCTGCCCGAAAGGGTTCGGGCATAGTCGCGGATGACGTGGAAGGGCCAGAAGAGGAAGGCCGCGCCAGAAACCTCGGCGGGCATCCGTTTGTGAAAGTCGCGCAGCAGCGCGGCAAGGCGGTCGGGGTTGGCGCAAACGTCCTGCGCCCCCCAGGTGCGCGAGATGACGAACTGCGTCACCATCACTCCCGGTGCAGTGAACTCCACCGCCGGGGCGAAGCCTGCGGCATGGGCGGCCCGCGCCGTCATCGCCTCTCGCGCGCGGAAGACGTGGTGAAACGGGTAATCCGCGCCGAACCGGACGACATGGGCGCCCGCGCCGTCCGTCACCTTCCAGATCTCGTTCGACAGGCCGCCGTGCATCGGCGTGGCCTCTGCCTTCCCCTGCCAGCACGGCAGCGCCGCGATGCGGTCGGGCAGATGCGCCGGATCGTCGGACAAGATGGCCCCCCACACATTCCCCCGGGCCATCATGGTCGGGCGCCGCGCGTCAGGCAACCCTCATGGGTCGAGCGTCAGGATCGCATCCCCCGCCCGCAAGGTCTGGCCCGGACGGGCCAGCACCTGCCGCACGCGGCCTGCACTGGGCGCCGTCACCTCGATCTCCATCTTCATGGATTCAAGAATGGCGACGGGGCGGCCCATTGCGACCTCCTCTCCCTCCTCGACCAACAGCTTCCACAGGCTGCCCGACACCGTGCTGTCCACCCGCGCCACGCCCTCCTCAGGCGCAAGCGTCGGTGCGAAGGCCGCTTCCTCGAACCGATCCAGGCCCTCGGCCCGCCAGCGCGCGCGTTCGGCGTCGAATGCCGCCTGCTGGCGCGCCTTGGCGGCCTGCGCCTCGGGGGCGATGGCGGCCATCCGCGCAAGGTGGTCGGCGTAGCTGAGGCGTCCCTCTTCGATCCGCACCGGATAGGCGCCGTGGGGAAAGGCCGCCCGCGCTTCGGTCAGGTCGGCGTGGGTGACAGGGAAGAAGCGGATGCGGTCGAACTGGTTCAGAAGCCAGGGTTTCCCGGGCGGAAAGGCCGCCGTCGCGCGCCAGGTGTTCCACATCTGGATCGTCCGACCGAACAGCTGATAGCCCCCCGGCCCCTCCATCCCATAGACGCACATGTAGGCCCCGCCGATCCCCACCGCGTTCTCGGGAGTCCACACCCGGGCGGGGTTGTACTTGGTCGTCACCAGCCGGTGGCGCGGATCAAGCGGCGTGGCCACCGGCGCCCCCAGATACACATCGCCCAGCCCCATCACGAGATACTCCGCTTCGAACACGATCCGGCGCACGGCTTCTTCATCCGGCAGGCCGTTGATCCGGCGGATGAATTCGATGTTCGACGGGCACCAGGGGGCATTCGGGCGCACGGTTTCGGCGTATTTGGTCATCGCCAGCTGGATGTCGGGGTCGTTCCACGAGAGGGGCAGATGGACGGTTCGGCTGGGGACCACCATGTCCTCGGGTCGCGGGAGATCCCGCTCCATTGCGGCCAGCGCGTCGAGGAGTTTGGTGCGGGAGAGGGTGGCGCTGTCGTAATGCACCTGCAGCGACCGGATCCCC
>CAZVIS010000268.1:0-1929 GCA_964627355.1 uncultured Rhodobacterales bacterium | reverse complement strand
TCGCCGGGGGCCAGTTGGCCGAGTTTCCACAGGTCGTCCCGCGTGACGACAGCAGGGCAGACAAAGCCCCCAAGGCTCGGCCCGTCCGGCCCCAGCAGGATCGGCATGTCGCCAGTGAAATCGACCGCCCCAACGGCATAGGGCGTGTCGTGCAGGTTCGACGGGTGCAGCCCCGCCTCGCCCCCATCCGCCCGCGCCCATTCCGGCGCGGGGCCGATCAGGCGGACCCCGGTGCGGGAGGAGTTGAAGTGGACCTCGTAGGGGGTGGAGAACAGCACCTCCACATCGCGCTCGCGCAGGAAGTCGGGCGCGCCATGGGGACCGTAAAGGACGTCGAGCGTCCAGTCCTTGGTGAGCGACGCGGGGTCGCCAGGGGCCATCGCCGCCTGCGGCGCCCGCGCCAGCCGCAGCACATCGCCCACCCGAAGGGTGCCTGTGCCATGCCCCCCGAACTGCCCAAGGCCAAAGGTCGCGCGCGACCCCAGCACCTCGGCCGCGTGAAAGCCCCCCTCGACGGCCAGATAGGCCCGCTGCCCCGCCCCCTCGATCCGCCCGATGGCCAGCACCGCCCCAGCGGGAATGTCAAAGGCCGCGTCATGGGGCACCGGGGCGCCGTCCACCGTCGCCCCCATCCGCGCCCCGCTGATCGCCGCCCGCACCGGCGCATGGAACCGCAGCGTCGGCCCCGCCAGCGTCATCTCCAGCGCGGGCGTCGCGTCGGCATTCCCCGCCAGCCGGTTCGCCCGCACGAAACTACGGGCGTCCATCGGCCCCGAAGGCGGCACCCCGACATGCCAGAGGCCCAACCGCCCCGGCAGGTCCTGCACGCTCGACTGCGCGCCGGGGATCAGGACGTCGGCCACCTGCGCCACGAAGGGGAATGAAGCCAGCGCGGTCGTCGCCACCTTCGCCTCGGCCAGAAGGTCCGAAGCGGCGATGGCGCGGAGGTAATCGAGGTTCGTCTCGACCCCACCGATCCGCGTTCCTTCCACCGCGGCCCGCAACGCGGCGATGGCGGCAGGGCGGTCCGGGCCGTGGACGATGATCTTCGCCAGCATCGGATCGTAGAAGGGCGTCACTTCGGCCCCCTGTTCGATCCAGCCGTCTATGCGGGGGCCGGGCGGAAAAACCACCTCGGTCAGGCGCCCCGTCGCGGGCTTGAAACCTGCGTGCGGCATCTCGGCGTAAAGGCGGGCCTCTATGGCGGCGCCTTTGGGGGTGAGGGTCGCGCCCGAGAGGGGATCCTCGTCCGCCGCCTGCCGGACCATCCATTCCACAAGGTCGATGCCAAAGACCGCCTCGGTCACCGGATGCTCGACCTGCAACCGCGTGTTGACCTCGAGAAAGGCAAAGTCCTGACGGTCGGGGTCATAGATGAACTCCACCGTCCCGGCGCTTTCGTACTTCACCGAGGCGCAAAGGCGCACCGCCGCCGCATGGAGGGCTTGGCGGACGGCTTCGGGCAGTCCCGGCGCGGGCGTCTCTTCGATGACCTTCTGGTTGCGGCGTTGAAGGGAGCAGTCCCGCTCTCCCAGAGCCACCACCCCGCCCCGCCCGTCGCCAAAGACCTGCACCTCGATGTGGCGGGCCCGCGCCACGAACCGCTCCAGAAACACCCGGGCGTCGCCGAAACTCGCGCCCGCCATGCGTTGCACGCCCGACAGGGCCGCGCGCAGCGCCCCTTCATCGGCGCAAAGCTGCATCCCGATGCCGCCGCCGCCTGCGGTGCTTTTCAGCATCACAGGGTATCCGATCCGTGCAGCCTCTGCCGCCGCATGGTCGGCATCCTCCAGCAGCCCCGACCCCGGCAGCAAGGGCACCCCCGCCGCCTGCGCTAGGTCCCGCGCGGTGTGCTTCAGGCCAAATGCCCGCAAGTGCTCGGGCCGGGGGCCGATGAAGGTGATGCCCTCCGCCGCCAAAGCCTCGGCG
>CAZVIS010000267.1:0-4770 GCA_964627355.1 uncultured Rhodobacterales bacterium | reverse complement strand
CGGCACCACCGCCAGCCGCCCCAGCAGGTCATCGGCCGTATCCTCGGCCGCGCGCCACATGCCGGCATGGGCGGGCAGGGCGCCGTAGTGGCTGCCATGACCTTCGAGGCAGTCGCACATCAGGTTGAAATGCTTGGATTCCTCGTCAGCCGCCCTGACCCAGTCGTCGTAGAAGCCTGCGGGCATCGGCACATGCGCAAAGCGGGCGATGATGTCCCAGTGCAGGTCAACCGCGTTCAGCTCGATATGGGCCACGGCGTGAAGCAGGGCGATCCGCCCGGCAGGCGACCCCGGACGGCGGCGCGGCATGTCGCTGGGCGAAAGGAGCGCGGGCCGGTCGGGCCGGGCCGGACGCGGCGGAGGCAGGGCCGTGCCGACCGGCGGCGCTGCCCCGGTCTCGCGCGCGGCCAGCCATGCTGCGGCATGGGCGCGGCTCAACGCGGTCTTGGCCCGACCGTCGGGCGTGGCCAGCACCTCGACTGCCATCCCGGACAGGGTCTGCACGGTCAGAGCGCGCGGACCGCCGCCAGCACGTCCTCCGCATGCCCTTTGACGCTGACCTTGGGCCAGACGCGGGCGACCTTGCCCGTCCCGTCGATCAGGAAGGTCGTGCGTTCGACGCCCATGTAGGTCTTGCCGTACATGCTTTTCTCGACCCAGACGCCGTAGTCCTCGCAGGTATGGCCGTCCTCGTCCGAGGCGAGGATGATGCGCAGGCCGTGTTTCTTGCAGAACTTGTCATGTGCCTTGACGCTGTCTTTCGAGATGCCGATCACCTGCGCGTCAGCGGCATTGAAATCGGCAAGGCGCGAGGTGAAATCCAGCGCCTCGGTGGTGCATCCGGGGGTGTCGTCCTTGGGGTAGAAGTACAGGACGACCTTGCCGGGGCGCAGGGCCGACAGGGTGACATCGGTGCCGCCGTCGCGTGGCAGGGTGAAATCGGGGGCGGTCTGGCCTTCGGCAATGGCGGGCATGGGCGACTCCTTGCGGGTGGAATTCGGGCTCTTGGTGTTCTAGGTGCCTTGGGGCAAAGATAAAGGCAACACGCGCGGGCGGGGCGCGCGTCACGGCAGCTCGCGGAACAGGACAGCGTGCAGAACCCGATCAGCAACCCCTTGAACAAGGCTGGCCCGCAAACCGGGCCTGCCGGTCGCCAGCCGACGGTTCCGCAAGAGGGTGCGGCGCACGCGGTGACCGAGGCCGAGAAGGTGGCGCTGCGGCGGGCCCGGCGCAAGGCCGCCCGGGTCCGGCGCGCAGCCCGCACCCGTCAGCGACGGGGCGGCGCGTGGTTCTTCGTGACGATCGTCTGCCTGACGCTGGCGCTTGGTATTGCCGCGCTTGGCCTGACGGGCAAGCCGATCCGCCTGCCGGTCTGGGTCGTGGCGGATGCCGAGACCCGGCTGAACCGCGCGCTGGCCGAGGCCCTGGGCGCCGACGGCGCGCGGGGCACGGCCCTGTCGATCGGCGGTGCCGTCCTCGTGGTGGACAGCCGCGACTGGGCGCCGCGCCTGTCGGTCGAGGATCTGCGCATCCTGCGCCCCGGGGGCGAGGCGCTGGTCACCGTTCCGGAAGTCCGCATCGCCATCGACCCGACGATGCTGCTGGCCGGGCAGGTCCGGCTGCAGAGCCTGCGCCTGATCGGTCCGCGTGCCACGCTGCGGCGGCTGGCCGACGGACGCTTTGACCTGGCCCTGGGCGGCGGCCTGCCCGAGTTCCGCGTGGACAGCCTGCCCGCCCTCTTCGCCGCCGCCAACGCGGCCCTCGACCGCCCTGCGCTCGCGTCGCTGACGCAGGTCGAGGCCGAGGCCTTGTCCGTCACCCTGCAGGACGACCGCGCGGGGCGTACATTCGAGATGGGTGACGGCCGCCTGACGCTGCAAACCCGTGCCGAGGGCATCGCGGCCGAGCTGGGCCTGTCCCTTGTCGGGACCGGACCGGCACCGGCGCGGGCGACCCTGACAGTCGTCACGGAAAAGGCGTCCTCTGCCGCCCGGGTGACGGTGGCGGTGGACGGCGTCGCCGCCGCCGACATCGCGGCGCAGGCCCCCGCGCTGGCCTGGCTGCGGCTGGTCGAGGGGGCAGTCTCGGGGCAGTTCGCGTCGGCTTTCACGGCGGATGGGGTGCGCAACCTGACGGCTCAACTGGTCCTTGGTCCCGGCGCGCTGCGCCCGGCGCCAGGAGCTGCACCGGTGTCCTTCGACCGCATGGCACTGGCCTTTGACCACGACCGGACCCGCGACCGGATCGAACTGCGCGAGCTTGGCATCGACAGCGCCTCGCTGCGCCTGCAGGCCAACGGGCATATCTATGTCGAGGGACTGTCCGAAGGGCGGGTGCCCGACACCGCCGTGGCGCAGATTGCCGTCCAGACCCTGCGCATCGATCCCGACGGCATGTTCGAGGCGCCCGCCGAGTTTTCCGGCGGCGCGCTGGATCTGCGGCTGCGGCTTGACCCCTTTGCCATCGACATCGGGCAGGCGACGCTGTTGGACGGCAACCGGCGGATGACCGCAACGGGCCGCGTTTCGGCAGGGGACGAGGGGTGGCGGGTGGCGGTGGACCTTGGCCTTGACGCGATCGGACATGATCGGCTGATCGCGCTGTGGCCGGTGCAGCTGGTGCCGCAGACGCGGACCTGGCTGGCCGCCAATCTGCAGGCGGCGACGCTGTTCGATGTGCGGGCTGCCGTGCGGCTGGCGCCCGAAAGTCCCCCGCGCCTGTCTTTGGCCTATGAATTTGCCGGGGCGGGTCTGCGCGTCATCCGCACCCTGCCGCCGATCGAGGACGCCTACGGCTATGCCACGGTCGAGGGGAACCGATACACCCTCGTCGCCGATCGGGGCCGGATCACGGCGCCGCAGGGCGGTTCGCTGGACGTTGGCGGGTCGGTGCTGATCGTGCCTGACATCCGGACGATCCCGGCGACGGGCGAGATCAACCTGCGCAGCGCCGGGCCTGTGACGGCCACGCTTTCGATCCTTGACCAGCCGCCCTTCCGCTATCTGACTCGGGCCGGTCAGCCGGTGGAACTGGGCGAGGGAACCGCCCGCATGCGGGGCCAGATCACCATGCCCCTGGTCGAACGTGCGCCGCCCGGATCGGTCACCTGGAAGGCTGAAGGTGTGGTCGAGGATTTCCGCTCGACTCGTCTGGTGCCGGGCCGAACGATGGCTGTCCCGGCGCTGCAGGTCGCCGGCGACAACGCCGGGCTGGCGATCGGCGGGCAGGGCACGCTGGACGGCGTGCCGTTCGACGCGACCTTCCGTCAGGCGCTTGGCCCGGCCGCCGGTCCTGCACAGGTGAAGGGAAACGTGGAACTGTCGCAGGCCACCTCGGACAGGCTGCGTCTTGGCCTGCCTGACGGGATGATCCGGGGAGTGGGGCGCGGGGATGTCGTCATCGACCTTCCGAAAGGGGCGCCCCCTGCGCTGCGCCTGACCTCGGATCTGGCCGGGCTGGGACTGTCGATCCCGCAGCTGGGCTGGTCCAAGGGCGAGGACGGCACCGGCACCCTCGCCGTCGATGCGGTGCTGACCGAGCCTGCCCGCATCGACCGCATCGCGCTGGACGCTGCAGGTCTGGTGACCGAAGGGTCTGTGTCCCTGCGTGAAGGCGGCACACTGGACGTGGCGCGGTTCGACACGCTGCGGCTTGGCGGCTGGCTTGACGCGCGGGTGACGCTGACCGGGCAGGGCAACGGCGCCCCCGCCGTGGCGCTGACCGGGGGCAGCATCGACATCCGCAGGATGCCCGCAAGGCGTGGCGACACGGGCGGGTCGGGCGGCGCGCTGCCCTTCCGGCTGGACAGCGTGCGCATCTCGGACGGGATTGCGGTAACTGGAGTGAGCGGTCGGCTTGAAGCCGGGCGCAGCCTTGCGGGCAGCTTTGTCGGCAGCGTGAACGGTCAGGCCCCGGTGGAGGGGCAGCTGGCGCCGGCCGAGTTCGGAACGGCGGTCCGCGTCACCTCGCAGGATGCGGGCGCGGTCCTGTCAGCGGCAGGCATCTTTCCCAACGCGCGCGGCGGCACGCTGGACATGACCGTCACCCCCCGGCAGGGCGGCGGCTATACCGGGCGGGCGACCCTGGCCAGCTTTCGCGTGCGCAACACCCCGATCATCGCCGAACTTCTGAACGCGATCAGCGTGGTGGGGCTGCTGGAGCAGCTGGACGGCGGCGGCCTGCTGTTCAGCAATGCCGAGGCGGACTTCCGCATCGGCGCAAATGCGATCGAGGTGACGCGCGCCTCGGCCATCGGCGCCTCGATGGGCGTGTCGCTGGCGGGGCTCTACGACATGGGAACGCGACGGCTCAACATGCAGGGCGTGATCTCGCCCGTCTATCTGGTGAACGGGATCGGTGCCGTCCTGACGCGGCGGGGCGAGGGGCTGTTCGGCTTCAACTACCGGCTGGCGGGCACATCGGACGCGCCCGAGGTCTCGGTCAACCCGCTGTCGATCCTGACCCCGGGGATGTTCCGCGAGATCTTCCGCGCCCCCGCGCCCCGTATCGCGCGCGATCCGGGCGAGGAACCCCCGGCCGCGCCCAAGCCAAGGGAAGGCATCCCGCGAGGCGACAACCGGTGAAGCTGGACGATTTCGATTTCGACCTGCCCGAAGGGCTGATCGCCACGCGGCCTGCGCGGCCCCGATCTTCCGCACGGCTGCTGGTCGTGGATGGGGCGGGGCTGCATGACGGGCGCGTGACCGACCTGCCCGACTGGCTGCGCCCGGGCGACCGGCTGGTCCTGAACAATACCCGCGTGATCCCCGC
>CAZVIS010000266.1:0-4792 GCA_964627355.1 uncultured Rhodobacterales bacterium | reverse complement strand
GCGCGGTGGTTCGTGATGTCGGACAGCCCGCCGGAGCGGGATGTGGAGTGGACGGCGAGCGGCGCCGAGGCCGCGTCGAAGCATCTGCAGCGCGTATGGCGGCTGGCGGATGAGGCATCGCGGGCCGAGGGTCCGGTGACGGCGGATGATGCGGCGCTCGCGCGGGCGGTGGCGCGGGCGATTGCGGATGTGACGGCGGGGGTTGGGGGCTTTGCCTTCAACAAGGCGGTTGCGGCGCTGTACGGCCTGACGAACGCCATCGCGCGGTCGGACGCGGGGCCGGAGGCCAAGCGCGAGGCACTGCGGGTGATGGCGCGGCTGATGTCGCCGATGGTGCCGCATCTTGCGGAAGAGGTCTGGGCGATGCTCGGCGGCACGGGCCTTGTGGCGCAGGTGGACTGGCCAATGGCGGACCCTGCCCTGCTGGTCGAGGATACCGTGACCCTGCCCATCCAGATCAACGGCAAGCGGCGGGCCGAGATCACGGTGCCGAAGGACATGGCCCCGGCAGAGGTCGAGAAGATCGCGCTGGCCGACGCGGACGTGGTACGCTTCCTTGCCGGGCAGCCGGTGAAGAAGCTGATCGTGGTGCCGGGGCGGATCGTCAATGTGGTCATCTGATCGCCGCGCGGTGATCCTGGGCGCGCTGGCGCTGGCGGCCTGCGGGTTCACGCCGGCCTATGCCCCGGGGGGCGGTGCGGCAGAGTTGCGGGGGCGGATCGCGCTGGCCCCGCCCGGCGACAAGCAGGCCTTCGACCTGACGGTGCGGCTGGAAGATCGGCTGGGTGCCGCCAGCGCGCCGCTTTACCTGCTGAACTACGGGATCTCCTCGTCGATCACGGGCGTCGCGATCACGCCGGACGGGGCGCTGACGCGCTACAATCTGACCAAGCGCGTGGCGTGGAGTCTGGTCGATGCGGCAACCGGGGCAGAGAGGCTGTCGGGGGTCGAGGACAGCTTTACCTCGTTCTCCGCCACCGGATCGACGGTGGCACGGCTTGCCGCGGAACAGGATGCAGAGGCGCGGCTTATGGTGATCCTTGCCGATCTGATCGTGACGCGCCTGATCGCGGCGGCCCCGCAACTGAGCCCGTGAAGCTGGCCGGCCCGCAGGCCTTGCGCTACCTCGCGCGGCCCGATCCGGCGCATGCGGGGCTCTTGATCTTTGGCGCCGATGGTGGGGCCGTGGCGATGCGGCGGCAAGAGGCGGTCGCAGCGCTGGTGGGGCCCGAGGGCGAGGCCGAGATGCGGCTGACACGCATGTCGGGCGCGGATCTGCGGCGCGACGGGGCGGTGCTGTCGGATGCGATGCGGGCGCAGGGCTTCTTTCCGGGGCACCGGGTGGTGCTGGTGGACGATGCGACGGACGGGCTGGCCGATGTGTTCGAGGCCGCGCTGGCAGAATGGCGGCCCGGGGATGCGCAGATCGTTGCCACCTCGGGCCAGCAACTGCCGGCGAAGAGTGCCCTGCGTGCCGTGTTCGAGGGGCACAAGGCCGCGATGTGCATCGGCCTTTACGACGATCCCCCGACCGAGGCGGAAATCGAGGCGGAACTTTCGCGCGCTGGCCTGCCCCGCCCCTTGCCTGCAGCGGCGGCGGAGCTTGCGGTGCTGGCCCGCACCCTTGATCCCGCCGAGTTTCGCCAGACGCTGGAGCGGGTGGCGCTGTACAAGCTGGGCGATCCGGCACCGCTGACGCCGGAGGAGGTAGGGGCGCTGGCGCCGCTGACCGTCGAGGCCGGGGTGGATGAGGCGATCGCGGCGGCGGCGGACGGGCGGACGGCGGACCTTGTGCGGCTGATGGCGCGGCTGACCGGGCAGGGGGTCAACCCGGTAACGATCTGCATCGCGGCGCTGCGGCACTTCCGGGGCCTGCACGCCATGGTGAGCGATCCGGGCGGCCCCGAGGCGGGGATCGGGCGGCTGCGCCCTCCACCGCCGTGGAAGGCACGCGAGGTGCTGCTCGCGCAGGCGCGGCGGTGGCGGCCGGAGAAGGTGGAGACAGCACTGGCGCTGATCGTCGAGACGGACCTGACGCTGCGCTCGGCCTCACGCGCGCCGCAGGCGGCGCTCTTGGAGCGGGCGCTGATCCGGGTGGCGATGAGCCTGCGATGAGGCAGGAAGGGGGGGCCTTCAGCCCCCCTCGGCGCGATGCGCCTCACCCCCCGAGGATATTTGAGGACAGAAGAAGGGGCAGGTTTTGCCCCATTTTCAGGCCTTGGGCTTTTTCGGCGGGACGAAGCGTTTGGAGGTATCGCGCGCATCGACCGAGGGCTTTGGCGCGGGCTTGGGCCCGGGTTTGGCCCAGGGCTTGCCCGCCGGTTTCGCGCCCGGTTTGCCACCGCCACCATAGGACTTGAATCCCGCCGCGCGGGGCGGACGCTCGCCGTCTGGTTTGGCAGAGGAGCGCGTGGGACGTTCGCCTTCGGCGCCGGCGGCCCGGGGGGCGTAGGTTTTCGCGGCATAGGGCTTGGCGCCCGCGGGGCGGGCGGGGCGGTCGCCGTCACCACGCGGAGCGTAGGGCTTGGCGGCATAGGGTTTGGCCGGGCGGTCGCCCTCGGCGCGGGGGGCGTAGGGTTTGGCACCGGCCGGGCGCGCGGGGCGGTCGCTGTCGCCGCGCGGGGCGTAGGGTTTCGCGCCGTCGCCTGCGGGTTTGCCGCTGTGGGACTTGAAGCCAGCGGCGCGGGCGGGGCGGTCGCCGGCGGGGCCGCCGTGCGACTTGAAGCCTGCGCTGCGGGGCGCGCGGTTGGCGTCCGGCGCGCTGCGGGGCGGGCGGGGGGTGTCGGCCGCATCGGCCTTCCAGCGAGGTTTCTTCGCGGGGGCGTCGTCGGGCGACCAGGGGGTTTCGGCCTTGGGCGCAGGCGGCTCGCGCCGGGGCGCGGGGGGGTCGATGGGGCGGGGGGTGGCCGCGACCGGCGGATGGGTTTCGTCCTCTTCCACCACGCGGGGCAGCTTTGGCGTGTAGGCGGGCTTGGCGCGCGGCGCGTCCCCCTCGTCCTTGCGGTAGGCCGGTTCCTCGGCACGGGCGGCAGGCTTGCGCGGGGCGGGACGCTCGGCGCCACGCTCGGGCCGGTCGAGGTTCGGCTCTCCGGGCAGGCGGCGGAGGGTCAGGCCCGGCTCAAGCTCCAGCGGGTCGCCAAAGCGGGACGCCACGGCAGCGGCGAGTTGCACGAAGGTCTCGTTCGTCTGCACGCGGATGGCGCCAATGGAATCCTTGGCGATCCCGCCCGCGTCACAGATCTTCGGCAGAATCCAGCGCGCCTCGGCCCGGCCCTCATGCCCGACCGACAGGGCAAACCAGACCGAGGGGCCGAATTCGCCGCGTTCGCGGGGGGCGGAGGGTGCGGGTGTGTGGGCGGCATCGGACAGCACCTCGGGCGCCGACCGCCCCTCGCGCCACAGCCGGACAAAGGCGGCGGCGACATGTTCGGGACCGTGCTCAGCGAGGAGCGCAGCGACGAGCGCCCCCTCATCCCCCAGGCCCTCGGTCAGGGTCGGGTGCGACAGAAGTCGGGCGTCATCCTTGGCCTGCACCTCTTCGGCCGAAGGCGGCGGGCCCCACTCGGCCACGACCTTGGCCCCCTGCAGCAGCCGTTGCGCCTTGCGGAATTCCGCAGGCGGCACGATCAGGACCGAGGTGCCCTTGGCCCCGGCCCGGCCGGTGCGGCCCGAGCGGTGGAGCAGCGTTTCCGAGTTCGAGGGCAGGTCCGCGTGGATCACAAGCTCCAGCCCCGGCAGGTCGATCCCGCGCGCGGCCACGTCCGTGGCGATGCAGACCCGTGCGCGTCCGTCGCGGAGCGCCTGCAGCGCGTGGGTGCGTTCCTGCTGCGACAGTTCCCCCGACAGCGCCACGACCTGGAACCCCCGGTTCCCCATCCGGGCCATCAGGTGGTTCACGTTCGCCCGCGTCTTGCAGAACACGATGGCCGTGGGCGATTCGTAGAAGCGCAACGCGTTGAAGATCGCATGCTCGCGGTCGCGCGCGGCGACCGAAAGGGCACGATAGGCGATGTCCACATGCTGCTTCGCCTCGCCCCCCGCCACGATGCGCAGGGCGTCGGTCTGGAAGGTGCGGGCGAGATCGGCGATTTCTTTCGGCACGGTGGCCGAGAACATCAGCGTGCGGCGTTCCGGCGGCGCAGCCGAAAGGATGAAGCCCAGATCCTCGGCAAAGCCCAGATCCAGCATCTCGTCCGCTTCATCGAGGATCACGGCGCGGCATTGCGACAGGTCGAGCGAGTTCCGCTCGATATGGTCGCGCAGGCGCCCCGGCGTGCCGACGACGATATGCGCGCCACGGTCCAGCGCGCGCTTCTCTGTCCGGTAGTCCATGCCGCCGACGCAGGAGGCAAGGCTCGCGCCAGCCTCGGCATAGAGCCATTCGAACTCGCGCCGGACCTGCAAGGCAAGCTCGCGCGTCGGGGCCACCACCAGCGCCAGAGGCTTGTCGGCGTAAAGCAGCTTGTCCTGCCCGCCCAGGACCTCGGGCGCGATGGCAAGGCCGAAGGCCACGGTCTTGCCCGACCCGGTCTGCGCCGAGACCAGAAGGTCGCGTCCCGCGACGCCGTCTTCCAGCATCGCGGTCTGCACCGGCGTCAGGGCGTCATAGCCTTTGGTCTTCAAAGCCTGCGCCAAGGGCGCGGCTACCTGGATGTTCATCTATGTTTTCCCGATAGGGGTGCGTGCCGCACCCGTGAGCACAGGCGGCGCCTTGCTCCCCTCTGTCTGCGGCCTCCCTGCCGCAGGCCTTGGAATCATCGGGCCGACCCTCGGGCCTTACGGCAGAACGCCG
>CAZVIS010000265.1:0-4797 GCA_964627355.1 uncultured Rhodobacterales bacterium | reverse complement strand
CTCGACACCCGCCGCCGTGCGATGCAGGCCGCCGCGCGCATCCAGGGCGACATCGCCCGTGCCCTGCAGGCCCTGTCCGAACAGGGCGCCGACGGCCAGATGCGCGAGGCGCGGCGCTGGCTCGATGGGGCGGCGGACCGGGCCGACGGGCACCTCGACGCGCCGCTGGCCGCCCTCGACCGCGCGCTGATCGAACTGGCCGAGGCGCAGGAGGGCGTGGAGGCGGCCCTCGCCGCGCTGGACTTCGACCCCCGCACGCTGGAGGAAACCGAGGAGCGCCTGTTCGCCATCCGTGCGCTGGCCCGCAAGCACTCTGTCGCGCCAGATGACCTTGCGGGCTTCGCCGGGACCTTGCGGGCGCGGCTGCAGGCTCTGGATCAGGGCACGCAAACCCTTGCTGCCCTTTCGAAAACCGTCGATGCGGCGGGCCGCGCCTACTCTGATGCAACCGCCCGCCTGACCGCACAGCGGCGCGAGGCGGCGGTCAGACTGGATGCGGCGATGGCGGGGGAACTTGCACCCCTCAAGATGGAACGCGCCCGTTTCATGACAGAGATGGCGCCGGGCGATCCGGGGCCCGAGGGGGCGGATGCCGTCTCCTTCACCGTCGCCACCAATCCTGGCGCGCCTGCAGGGCCGCTGAACCGGATCGCCAGCGGGGGGGAACTCTCGCGCTTCCTGTTGGCGCTGAAAGTTTGTCTGACCGGCCATGACTCGGGCCGGACGCTGATTTTCGATGAGATCGACCGGGGCGTGGGCGGCGCCACGGCGGCTGCTGTGGGGCGGCGGCTGCAACGGCTCGCGGATGGCGGTCAGGTGCTGGTGGTGACCCATTCGCCCCAAGTGGCAGCGCTGGCCGCACAGCACTGGCGTGTGGAGAAACGCGTGCAGGATGGCGCGACCCTTTCCACGGTAACGCCGCTCGACCCTACGGCGCGCGTCGAAGAGATCGCGCGGATGCTCGCGGGCGATACCGTGACCGACGCCGCCCGCGCCGCCGCCCAGGCGCTCATCTCTGCCTGAGCCATGCGCCCGCCGCAACGCGGCATCCCGCGTGGGGCGGTTATCCTGCTGGCCGTGCTGGACTATCTTGCAGCGCAGGGGAGGGCAGCCAAGGAGTTGTCCGATGTTTGCCAAACTTGCCGAAGTCCTGCGCGCCCTGCGTGGGCCCACCGATCGGGAACGCGAACTGGCCTATCTGAGTGCCGCGCGTGACCGCTATGACCTTGAATACCGCGAACGGCAGATCGACCGTGGTCTGTTCCGCAAGCAAAGCTTCAATCTGACAGGACTGTCAGGCTGATGCTGACCGCGTGCCAGCCGTCCTCGGCGGGCGCGAGCACTCCCTGCAGCAGAACAGCGCAGCGGGGCATCTCGTGCCCGTCGTGGGCCAGCGCGCCCGACAGGACGAAGCGCTGCGAGACGACCGCAGCCTAACCGGCGGGATGGATGCGCTGCCGCCCTGTTACAAGGCGCGCCATGCGCAGCGTGCCCGCGAACTCGGCGGCCCAAGTGTCGCGGATCAGGGTTCGCCCCTCAACCCATCGTCCGGTCAAGGAAACCAGCGCCGCGTCCTCGGTCATCATTCCAGCCAGCGCCTCGGCATCGCGGGCCGAGAAGGCCGCGGCAAAGGTCTTGGGGAATGTCTCGGGCGTCACGGACGTACCACTTTCCCTGGGTTCATCAGCCCCATCGGGTCGAGAGCCCCCTTTACAGCCCCCATTACATCCCAGGCTGCGCCATGTTCTGCCTCCATCAGGCCAAGCTTGCCCATGCCGATGCCATGCTCGCCCGTGATGGTGCCGCCAAGCGCTAGCGCCCGTTCGGCCATCTGGGCAGAAAGCCGTTTCGCCTCGGCCACTTCGGCGGCGTCCTTGAGGTTTATGAGCAGGACGCAATGGTAGTTCCCGTCCCCGACATGCCCCAGGATTGGTCCCATCAGGGGACTCTCCGCAAGGTCCGCCTGCGTCTCCTCGATTGCCTCGGCCAGGCGCGAGATCGGCACGCAGGCGTCCGTCACCAAGGCCGTCGCCCCGGGCCGCAAGGCAAGGCAGGCGTGATAGGCCTGATGGCGCATCTTCCACAGGCGGTTGCGGTCCTCGGTCGCCTGCGCCCACTGGAAGCCGCGGCTGCCATATTCGGCCGCAATCAGACCAAAGCGTTCGACCTGTTCGGCGACGGTGGCGGACGATCCGTGGAACTCGACCAGAAGATGTGGTGCATCTTCAAAGGTTTGCCCGGCGAACTTCGCGCAAGCCGCGACCGAGGCGCGGTCCAGAAGCTCGATCCGGGCCATCTGAATCCCCGACTGCATCGTGGCAATCACGCAGTCCACCGCCTCGGCCACCGAGGGGAAAGCGCAGACGGCAGCCATGATCGCCTCGGGCTGGCCTTGCAGGCGCAGCGTCAACTCGGTGATCAGGCCAAGCGTCCCTTCGCTACCTACGAAAAGCCCCGTAAGGTCATAGCCCGCCGAGGTTTTCGGCGCGGCCGATCCGGTGCGGATCACCCGCCCGTCCGCCAGCACCACCTGCAGCGCCAGCACATTCGCCCGCATCGTGCCATAGCGTACCGCGGTCGTCCCGCTGGCCCGGGTCGAGGCCATGCCGCCAAGCGAGGCGTTGGCACCCGGGTCCACCAGGAAGAACAGGCCCGTGTCGCGAAGCTGCGTGTTGAGCGCCTCGCGGGTGATGCCTGGTTGGACGACGGCCAGCATATCCTCCGGCCGCACCTCCAGCACACGGTCCATGCGGGTGAAATCGACCGTGATACCCCCCCGCAGGGGCAGTGCATGCCCCTCGAGACTGGTCCCCGCCCCCCATCCGACCATAGGCACCGCATGCGCCGTGCAAGTGCGTGCAATGAGGGCAACCTCTTCGGTATTGACTGGAAACGCCACCGCATCAGGACGCCCACCGGTCACGTAAGTCTCTGATTGCGCGTGATGATCGAGGATGGCGCCCGAGGTCGCCAGCCGGTCACCGAGTTGTGCCGACAGTGCGGCCAATGCGTCCTGAAGTGCCATGATCCTACCCTAGCGGGTGGCAGCGGCCCGGGCAAGGAAGGGGGTCAGGTCGCCATAGCCGGTGAAGCGGCGTTCGTAGGCCAAACCCAGCCGGTCGGCGCATTCCCGCGCCTTCTGATCCAGCGCCGGGTCGTCGGTCTGCGCCTGATAGACCAGCTTTTCGTAGTGCTTGAAGTAGGTGTCCCGGAGTTCGGGGTGCCGGTCTAACCCCATGGGGCGCCAGACGAAGGCGTCGAACTGTCTGACAAGGAAATCAGTGAGATAGAAGGCCGTGAATTCGGTTTCCGCCTTGGCGGCGAAGGCGGCGTTGCCTTCAAAAAACGAATAGCAATGGGGGCCTTCGATCATCTCGACGCCCAGATCCTTGCACTTCTGCTGCAAAAGACCCCCGGTCCCGCAATCTGCGTACAACACGAAGATCGCCCCGTAAGTGGCTCTCGCGGCCTCGACCGCAGCCTCCACCGCCGCCGGGATGCGGTCCGGCCAGAGGTGCAGGTTGGCGGGCAGGCAGTGCAGGTCAAGATGATCCCACGCATTCAAAGCCTTGACCACCAGAACCTCATGCGCCAGCGCGCCGCAGGCCAGCACCAGAACGCGGCCCTGACCAGTGGCGGCAAGCCCCGCCTCAGTCAGCACCGTGTCGTCGGGCAGCGCGGTCATTTCCAGCGTCGCAGCCCAGGCCAGAGGCTGACCGCCAGCGCGAGCAGCCCTAGGGCCACCAGCGGAAACCCGGCCCACACCGCCAGCGCGATGGTGGCGCCAGCTGCGGCGATGACCGTTACGATGAGCGTCGCGAAGGTCAGTGGCGGCATCTGAAGGCCCCCTTTTGGCACGTCTTCCTTACGTCTTCTTTCCATCTTCTTTTCATGGAGACGAGATGGGAAGCGCCGGGCCGGAATCCAAGACGTGACACATTGGCGCCCGGCAACCGGGCCGCCACTAGCCATGCCTCCGGCGCAGGGCTGGTTAATGCGCTGCCGCCTGGTTGTGCTTGCGCAGGATGAAGGACTTGGCCGTCTCGACCGCCACGGCCGCGTCACGGCAATAGGCGTCGGCGCCGATGGCGCGGCCGAACTCTTCGTTCAGGGGGGCGCCGCCGACGAGGACGATGTAGTCGTCGCGCATGCCCTTTTCCTTCATCGTGTCGATCACGACCTTCATGTAGGGCATCGTCGTGGTCAGGAGGGCCGACATGCCGAGGATGTCGGGCTTCTCGGCCTCGAGCGCCTCGAGATACTTCTCGACCGAGTTGTTGATGCCAAGGTCGCGCACCTCGAACCCGGCGCCTTCCATCATCATCGCGACAAGGTTCTTGCCGATGTCGTGGATGTCGCCCTTGACGGTGCCGATCACCATCTTGCCCATGCGGGGGGCGCCGGTTTCCACCAGAAGGGGCTTGAGGATGAACATCCCCGCCTTCATCGCGTTGGCGGCCAGCAGCACCTCGGGGACGAACAAAATCCCGTCGCGGAAGTCGGCGCCGACGATGGTCATGCCCGCGACCAGCGCCTTGGTCAGGATGTCGTAGGGAGTCCAGCCGCGTTCCAGAAGGATGTTGACACCATCCTCGATCTCTTCCTTGAGGCCGTCGTAGAGGTCGTCGTGCATCTGCAAGACCAACTCGTCGTCCGAGAGGTCGGCAAGGATGATCTCGTCGTCAGCCATCGGGGGACCCTTTCGCGTGTCACGGCCTTACTGCGCCCGGACGCGAAGGGCAACTGTTCCTGTTGCGACATGGGGGTGTCGGAAGGCGACAGGGGTGGAAATCGTTT
>CAZVIS010000264.1:0-4816 GCA_964627355.1 uncultured Rhodobacterales bacterium | reverse complement strand
TCGGGCTTCTGGATTGCGTGGCGCCGCTGCCAGAGGGCGGCCAGACCGACGCCCGCTTTGCCAAGGCCCAGGACCGCGCCCAGGCGCTGATTGCTACAACCGGGGCCGATGTGGTGATCTGGGGCGAGGTACTGAACGATGGCCGGCAGATCGACCTTCGCTTCGCAAGGGCGGACGGGCCGGACCGGGCGGCGGATTTCGATGCAGAGCGGGTGACGCTCGACGCCGCCTTCCTCGACCAGATGGGCAACCTTGTGGCAGCGCGGTCTCTGGCTTCGGTTACAGCGGTGGTGCAGGGCTTCGATCCCGACCGGGTGGCGCGGCTGGACGAGGCTGCGGCGTTGACGGCACCCCTGATCGAAACGCCTTTGACCGGACTCTCGCCGGGGATGTTCGGGGAAATCCTTCTTGCCCATGGCGTTGCACGGTCCGGCAGCGCCGGCGCGCGGGCCGAGCTTACCGCGCTCGAGCCCGTGCGCGACCTTCTGGAACGGGCCAGGGCTGCACTGGATCCTGCCACGCAGGGGGCTTCCTATGCACTTGCGGTGCGGACGCTGGCGACGACGGCCGTGCTGCAGACCGGCCTTCTGTCCCCGAACGAGGCCCGGCGGCGGATCGAGGCTGCACTGGCCGACCTGACGGCGCTGGTCGAGGCGCCGCCGCCGGGGCTGTCCCCGGATGACGCGCGGCGCAACCGGCTGATGCTGGCCCGCACCAGTCTTGCCTTGGCGGCCCAGGTGCCTCTGCCCGAGGCCGAGCCGCTCGCCGCCAAGGCGCTTGACCTCGTCACGCAGACGCTGCTGCAGGCCGATCCGGCCGCCTTCGACCAATGGCTGGACGCGCAACTCGACTTTGCCGAGATCGCCACCGAATACGCCAAGGGTCTGCGCGGGCTGGTCGGCCTGAACGTGCTGAAACGGGCGGAAGAGGTGGTGACGACCGCCCGTTCCGCCCTGCCTGAGGATACGCCGGACCTGCGGCGGATGAGCCTTGCCGTGGCCCTGCAGGAAATCCTCAGCGTCCGTGCGCAGGGTCATTACGGCGAGGCGCGCCTGGCCGAAGCAACGCGGGCTCTGGAGGTTGCGGCAGAGGTGACGGCACTGTTGTCGCGCGCCGATTTCCCGGGCTACTGGGCGAGCCACGAACGCTCCGTCGGCGTGCTGCACCTCGCCCGGGCCGAGGCGGTGGCGGGCCCTTCGGCTGCACAGGATCTGGAGGCTGCGGCCCACCGCATCGCAGCTGCGGCCGAGGTGATGACGCGCGAGACTGCACCGCTCGCCTGGGCCGACATACAGATCGACCTCGCTTACGTCGCCAATCTTTGCGCCCGCAACGATGTCTGCGGGCCGCGCGCTGAAAGCCAGGCGCGGGAACGGGACTACCTTCAGGCCGCGCGCGAGGTCTTTGTCGCGCAGGATGACAAGGCCGGGCTGGCGTTTGTCGACGACCTGCTGGCGCGTTCTGGCACTGCTTTGCCCGCGCCGTAAGGGGCAGGGTTGGCGGCGGCGTTGGCCACGGCTATGGTGGCCTGCGGTTCAGGCGGTCCAGGGTCGGTTTATGCAGGCGTATGAATACAAGGTCGTCCCCGCCCCCCGGCGAGGCGAGAAGGCACGCGGGGCAAAATCCACCGCCGACCGCTTTGCGGTGGCCCTCATGCATGTGATGAACGACCTCGGCCGCGACGGCTGGGAATACCTGCGCGCCGACACCCTGCCGTGTGAGGAAAGGGTCGGTCTAACGGGCACGGCCACGCATTTCCAGCACCTGCTGGTTTTCCGCCGCGCGCTTGCGGCCGCTCCGGTCCACAGCGCGCCAGCGCCGGTTGCGGTGGTCCAGCCCCCGGTGCCGGACCCCGTTTCGGACGAGGCGACGGTCTTTGCGCCGATGCCGCCCCGTGCGGCCGAAGGGGCGCCCCCGGCGCTTGGGCCTGCCGCTCCGCCCGTGCCCTCAACCCGCCCGAACGTCCGTCTCTAGGCGCGCGCGTCGGCCAGCGCCCCCGGAAGGGCGTCTGCAAAGACGTCGCAGGCCTGTGCAGGACCAAGGCTCACCCGGATGCAGCGGTCATGCGGCGCGACGAAGGGCATCCGCACAAAGACTCCCCGCGCGACCAGCCCCTTCAGCACCGCCCGCGCAAAATCACCGGCGCGCCCGCAGTCGATGGTCAGAAAGTTCGTGGCCGAGGGCAGGGGGCTCAGCCCCTGCGCCAGCGCCACCGCGCCAAAGGCATCGCGTGCCGAGATCACTGCGTCGCGCACGCCCTGCAGATGCGTCTGATCCTGCAGCGCTGCAATCGCCCCGGCCTGCACGATCCGGCCAAGGCCAAAGTGGTTTCGCACCTTGTCGAAGGCCGCGATCAGCCCCGGCGCGGCCAGCGCGTATCCAACCCGCGCGCCCGCCATACCGTACCCTTTCGAGAAGGTGCGCATCCGGATCACGCGCGGGTCGTCGGCGCTGACCTCGGCGGCTGTGCCTTCGGGCGCAAGGTCAACATAGGCCTCGTCAAGAACCAGCAGCGTGCCCTCCGGCACATGGTCCAGCATCGCCGCTATCGCAGCCCCCGGATGGCATGACCCCATCGGGTTGTCCGGATTGGCTAGGTAGATCAGCTTGGCCCCGACCTCTGCCGCCTTCGCGGCCAGCGCCGCCGGATCCTCGTGGTTGCCGCGGTAGGGAACCTTGTGCAGAACCCCACCAAAGCCCGCGACGTGGAAGTTGAAGGTCGGATAGGCTCCATCCGAGGTGACGACGGCATCGCCCGGCCCGACCAGCAGCCGCACAAGATAGCCCAGAAGGCCGTCGATCCCCTCGCCAACGATCACATGGGCGGGCGTCACCCCGTGATGCGCGGCGAGCGCCGCGCGCAGGTCATGCACTTCGGGGTCGCCATACATCCATGCCTCGCCCGCCGCTGCTGCCATGGCTGCCACCGCATGGGGCGAGGGGCCGAACAGGCTTTCGTTCGCGCCAAGCCGCGCGGCAAAGCGTTGTCCCCGCGCCCGCTCCTGCGCCTCGGGTCCAACAAAGGGAACGGTCGAGGGAAGCGATGCGGCGAGGGGCGTGAAACGTGGTCCGGTCATGCCACGAACCCAAGCGGAAATCCCGTCGGGCGGCAAGAGGGATCAGATCTGGCTTTCGTGCCAGGGATGGCGCCTCTCCCGGCGCGCCACGTTCTGCCGCACCGGCTTCACGCGTGCAGACCATGCGCGGTGCACCAGTCGATGGCATCGGTTCCCCCGGTCGAAAGGGTCCCGCGCAGATGAACGCCTGCGTTCCTCCGGCAGGCCGGGGTCCGGCCGCATTTGGACGCCCAGATGCCTGGCCTGCCTGCCCAAGGGTGCAGCCCTTACCGGGGCCGCAGCATTGGCAGGGCAAGCGCCGCAGCGCACCGCGTCGATGGCTAGACAGGCAGTGGCAGGGCGCAATTTGCCCGTTTGGCCTGTTGCAGCGGCTAGTCTGCCTTAAGCCTTTCCGTCAGGGCCGCAAGGGCAACGGCGGCGTCTGCCACCGGGTCCTCGCCCCCCGATGCGGGACCAAGGGTCGCGGATGACACGACAAGGACATCGCGGGTCAGGTGCTGCCATATGGTGCAATAGCGCGTGCCCGCGCTGCCGGTTCCGGTGCTGCACCGGTACCCCTCTGCCTTGCCGGCGGACAAATCCTCGGCAACCGTTGTCTCGTTGAAATGGCCAAGCGACGGAACCGGCAAGCCGTCCCGACGGGCATAGAACTGCACGACGGTCAGTTTCGTCCGCCGGATTGCCGCGCAGTATTGCTGCAACGCTTCCGGAGCCGAACCGCTGCTGCAGTCAGCCTCATGTGCCTTGCGAAATGCGCTGAACGACAGCCAGAGATGTGTCACCCGAAGGGCGTCGCGCCCGTCTTGGGTGGCACGACACAGCGCGCGAACATTCGGTTTTTCGCCTGCCCAGGGGCTGTAGCTCCCTTCCCAGGCTTGCGCTGGTGCGCCGGTTGCCGTGCGGGACTGAGGACCGTAGTCGCGCGGTAACGCCAGCGAAAGGTCACCGATCCCGAAGACCACCTGCGTGCTGCAGGGTGCGTCCGGAACTCTCTGCCGTTCAAGCACATAGAGCCCACTTGCAAGCGAGGGCAGGATTGCAACGACGACTGCGGCCAGCCGCGCCTGCAGGTATCGCGCAACCAGGCCCCACAACGATCCGGCGGCTACGGCACCCGCCGTCCACTGTCCGAGAGAAAAGGCCGCCTCGATCGCATAGCCATCAAGGCCAAGATACGCCGCAACGGGCCAGGGCCAAACCAGACCCAGCAGCAGAAGTGCAAAGACCTGAACCCGGACCTTGCTTTGTGTTGCTACATAGAGGGCCACGCCCGCGCCGACAGCCGTGACGGCCAACAGCACGATCGTGTCCTGATGCAGCGGAAACATGCGCAAACCAACGAAAGAGGGGGTGTCAGGGCAGGGGCAGTGGAACACTTCGGCACAGTGTCGCAAACAAGACCTGACGCAATCAACCACTCTTCCGCGTCGAAGCTTGCCGCAGAGATGACGCTTGCGACAACCCGGTCGGCCCGCCTGCAGGACAGAGGTCAAGGCGGTCTCGCGGTCGTCTTTCGGTCACTGGAGGCGGGTACCGGAATCGAACCGGTCTACACGGATTTGCAATCCGCTGCGTAACCTCTCCGCCAACCCGCCGCCGAGGTGGCGGTGGGATAGCGCAGGGCGCGCGGGCGTGCAAGGGCTGGTGCTGCCCTGGGCATCAATCGCGGAAATAGCGGCTGTCCTTGATCTGGTCCCAGGCCCAGACGACCTCTTGCAGCCGGTCCTCGTCGCTGCGGT
>CAZVIS010000263.1:0-4822 GCA_964627355.1 uncultured Rhodobacterales bacterium | reverse complement strand
GTGGCGACGGGATCATCGGACATCGGGACCTCCGCAGGGCGATGGCCGCAGGTTACGCCTGCAGCCCGGCCCTGTCCACGGCGCCACGAACCCGAGGGTCAGTAGTGGGCGCGCGGCCCGAAGATGCGCTGGATTTCGGCAGGACGCGACGTCCCACGGGCCTGAAGCTCGGCATCCGACAGCTTGGTCAGACGCTCGACCTCGTCGATCATCGCGCGGACGTTGACCAGCCAGGTCAGCGTGTCGAGAAGGTTGTAGGCAATGCGGCGCAGAAACCCCGGTTGGGCGGTCGCAGAGGTGTGGGCGGTAAGGTAGGCCATGATGAACCCTTTGGTCGGTCAGGAGGTTGCGTTCTCCCGTGGGCCAAAGATGGTTCTGCTGCATTGCGGCATCAACCGCCCTTGCGGACTTCCCGCCTTGCACTGAATGCATGGCTAGTACAGGAAATAGCGCTGCGCGAGGGGCAGCACTTTGGCTGGCTCGCAGACCAGAAGCTCTCCATCCGCGCGGACCTCGTAGGTCTCGGGGTTGACCTCGATCTGCGGCATGGCGTCGTTCAGGCGCATGTCGGCCTTGCCGATGCCACGGGTGCCGCGCACGGGCAGGGTCGCCTTGCCCAGGCCGAGGGCCGCGCCGATGCCCGCTGCCTGCGCGGCCTGACTGACGAAGGTGACGGAGGTCGCCTGCATCGCCCGGCCATAGGCGCCGAACATGGGGCGCGTATAGACGGGCTGCGGCGTGGGAATGCTCGCGTTGGGGTCGCCCATCTGGGCCACCACGATGGTGCCCGCCATCAGAACCATCTCGGGCTTGGCCCCAAAGAAGGCGGGGGACCAGAGAACCAGATCCGCCCGCTTGCCCACCTCGATGCTGCCGATGTGGTCGGCGATGCCGTGGGTGATCGCGGGGTTGATCGTGTATTTCGCGATGTAGCGGCGGACGCGGAGGTTGTCGTTCGCGTCGGTTTCCCCCGCCAGCCTGCCCCTTTGCAGCTTCATCTTGTGGGCGGTCTGCCAGGTGCGGGTGATGACCTCTCCGATCCGGCCCATGGCCTGGCTGTCGGACGAGATCACCGAGAAGGCGCCGATGTCGTGCAGGATATCCTCGGCGGCGATGGTCTCCTTGCGGATGCGGGACTCGGCAAAGGCCACATCCTCGGGGATCGAGCGGTCGAGGTGGTGGCACACCATCAGCATGTCGAGATGCTCTTCCAGCGTGTTAACCGTGTAGGGCATCGTCGGGTTGGTGCTGGAGGGGATCACGTTCGGGTGGCTGACCACCTTGATGATGTCGGGCGCATGGCCGCCGCCTGCGCCCTCGGTGTGGAAGGCGTGGATGGTGCGGCCCTTGATCGCGGCGAGGGTGTTCTCGACAAAGCCCGACTCGTTGAGCGTGTCGGTATGGATCATCACCTGCACGTCCATGTCGTCGGCGACCGACAGACAGCAGTCGATGGCGGCGGGGGTGGTCCCCCAATCCTCGTGCAGTTTCATCGCACAGGCGCCCGCGTTCACCATTTCCACCAGCGCCTCGGGGCGGCTGGCGTTGCCCTTGGCGGACAGCCCGATGTTCATGGTGAAGCCGTCGAAGGATTGCAGCATCCGCCCGATGTGCCAGGGCCCGGGCGTGCAGGTGGTGGCGAGGGTGCCGTGCGCAGGGCCGGTGCCTCCGCCGAGAAGGGTGGTGATGCCGGAATGCAGCGCGTCGTCGATCTGTTGGGGGCAGATGAAGTGGATGTGCGCGTCGAAGCCCCCCGCCGTCAGGATCCGCCCCTCGCCCGCAATGATCTCGGTCCCTGGACCGATGACGATGGTGACGCCGGACTGCGTGTCAGGGTTCCCGGCCTTGCCGATGGCGTGGATCAGTCCGTCCCGCAGGCCCACGTCGGCCTTGTAGATGCCGGTGTAGTCCACGATCAGCGCGTTGGTGATAACCGTATCCACAGCGCCTGCGGCCCGCGTGACCTGCGACTGCCCCATCCCGTCGCGGATTACTTTGCCTCCGCCGAATTTCACCTCTTCCCCGTAGGTTGTCAGGTCTTTCTCAACCTCGATGACAAGATCGGTGTCGCCAAGGCGCACGCGGTCGCCGGTGGTGGGGCCGAACATGGCGGCATAGGCGGCGCGGGAGAGGGTGGCGGGCATCAGGCGGTTCCTTCAGGCAAGAAAGCGGTCGTCGGTTTCGACCTGCAGGGCGGTCGCCAGCGCATTCGTCTGCGCGGCCATGGCGATCACGGCCATGAGTTCCCCATGCTGCGCGGGGGTCATCCCCTTGGCACGGGCGGCGGCGGTGTGGCTGTGAGTGCAATAGGCGCAGCCGTTGGTGACCGAGACGGCGATATAGATCAGTTCCTTGACCAGCGGATCGAGCGCGCCGGGGGCCATCACGGCCTGAGCGCGGTCCCAAGTGGCGCGCAGGGTGGCGGGATCCGCCGCCAGCGCGCGCCAGAAGTTGTTCACATAGTCGGTGTTCCGTGCCGCCCGGATCGCGTCGAAGACGGCGCGCGCCTCGGGCGCCGCCTCCTCATCGGTCAGCAACGGCACGGTCGCCATTCAGAGAACCGCCATCACGCGCGCGGGCCCGCCGGTGCCGCCCTTGTGCTTGGGCGCGCCGACAAAGGCGGTGGCGCCCGCTGGCGGCACCGCATCCAGCCCCGCCATGTTCTCGATCCCGTAGAAGCCCGCGGGAAGCCACGAGAAATGCACGGCGAAGTCGGCCGAGTTGCCGGGGTCGAGGGACAGCGTATCCACCCCGATCGCGGCAATCCCCCGCTCCATCAGCGCATCCGTCGCGGCCTTGGAGAAGCCGGGGAAGGCGAGCTTGCCGTCCGGGGTGTTGCGGAAGGACGCATCGCCCACCTTGGCCGCCCAGCCCGAATTCATCGCAACCAGCGCCCCCGCCGGGATCTCGCCGTTGGCGGATACCCAGGCCTCGATATCCTCGGGCATGACCATGGCGTTCGGGTCGTCCTTGGCCTTGGCGGTGATGTCGATCACGCAGAGCGGGCAGACCAGTTTCTCGGGCGGCAGCTCATCGACGGCGGTGCCGTCGGCGGTAAAGTGCAGGGGCGTGTCGATGTGGGTCCCCGTGTGCTCGTAGATGGTCAGCTTGAAGAGCTGGTAGCCACCCGGGGTATAGGCCACGGCGGGTTCGTAGATGATCCCGGGATTGCCGTCGAAGGTGGGGAAGCTGCCGTCATAGGTGTGCGTCAGGTCCACCACCTTGCCGCTGGACTGCGCGAGGGCCGGACGCGCAGAGATCGCCCCCGCCGCCACGGCGGCGACGCTCGCCGCAGCCGCGCCCCTGAACAGCGACCGCCGTGACAGCATGTCGGACTTTATGTTCTCGATCAGGCAAGTGTTGCACATGGTCTCTCTCCCTCGGTTTCTTGGTGCCGGGCTATCAGCCCGGAAGTTTCGGGCCGCCCTTTGTCAGGCGGCGCGCATTGGCGCGGGTCTTGGCGCGGATCGGCTTCAAGGCGGCAAGAGCAACGCCCTGGGGACTCGCCCCCGACATCATCGCACGCCCCGCTGCCATGGATGACGCGACCATGGCCGTCGATTTCTCGGCCACCATGCGCGTGTTCTCTTCGGGACTGACCTTCCAGCCGCCCGCCATCCCCATCAGACGCATGGCGATCACCATCTGCGCCTCGGCCATCATCATCGAGGTCTGAAGACCAAGCCGCATCATCTGGTTGGGTCTGAAGCCGTATGCCATTGGCGTTTACCTCAAGGGTCAAGGGCACCCGAAACTTGGGCGTTGAACCCCCATACATGGCGATGCCCGCCGTAGGGCACAAGGCGCACCTCGCGGGTTTGTCCCGGTTCGAACCGCACGGCGGTCCCGGCGGCGATATCCAGCCGCATGCCGCGCGCCGCGGCGCGGTCAAAGGACAGGCCGGCATTGGTTTCGGCAAAGTGGTAGTGGCTGCCGACCTGCACCGGACGGTCACCGGTATTTGCCACGATCAGCGTGATCTGGGGCGCGCCCGCGTTCAGGACGATGTCGCCCTCGGCGGGAAAGATCTCGCCCGGGATCACTTCCGGACCCGAACCGGGGCCGGGGTCAGCCGCGCGAAGGGCACCGCGACAAGCGCGGCAAGGCCGAGGGCCAGCCACCAGGGTTGTCCGGGCAGGGGGCCTTCGCTGGCCGCGACCGGGGTGGCCATCAGGAAGAGGGGGGCGAGGATGCGGGCCATCAGGAACCTTTCAGCGGATCGGGTGGTGGACGGTGACAAGCTTGGTGCCATCGGGAAACGTTGCCTCGACCTGCACCGAATGGATCATTTCGGGGATCCCCTCCATGCACTGGTCGCGCGTGATGACATGGGCGCCCGCCTCCATCAGGTCGGCGACCGAGCGGCCGTCACGCGCCCCCTCGACCACGAAATCGGTGATGAGGGCGATGGCTTCGGGATGATTCAGGGCGACGCCCCGGGCCAGCCGCCCGCGCGCCACCATGGCGGCCAGGCTGACAAGGAGTTTGTCTTTTTCGCGTGGGGTCAGGTTCATGTCACGTTTGCCAGACGCGGGGCAGGGGCCCGCAGGAAGGAAGATGCGGGCGCAAGACGCTCAGCGCACGCAGGATAAGCCGCCGCAGGGGCAACCCGTCCCAGGCCAGTACGCGCAAGATCAGCCGCCCGTCGAAGGCCGAGGCTGCCGCCTCGACCCCCTCTTCGTCAAGCGTCGCGCGCAAGGGGGCCAGCAGATCGCCTGCACCGGGATGCACCAGTGCCAGCGTCGCCATTGCCCGCGCGCCGCCCAGGATCGCCGGGTTGCCCGCACGGGACAGCGCCCGGCTATCCAGCGCCATCGGCTCA
>CAZVIS010000262.1:0-4867 GCA_964627355.1 uncultured Rhodobacterales bacterium | reverse complement strand
ATGCGGGGTTTCGGGCACGGTTTGCGGGCAGCCCGGTGAAGCGGATCGGGCGGGACCGCTTCGTGCGGAACGTCCTGTATGCCATCGGGAATTCGGGGATGCCGTCGCTGGCCCGCGCCGCCGCCGCGCTGACAAGTGACGCGGACCCTACGGTTGCCGAGGCGGCGGCTTGGGCGCTGGCGCGGCTGGCTGGCGCAGGTGATCGCGCAGGCGGGTGATCTGGCCCTGCAGGTCCACCAGCTGCGCGAGTGTCAGGCCCGACCGGTCGAGGATGCAGCCCGGGAAGTGCGCCGTTTGCTCCTGCAACTGGCGACCTGCGTCGGTCAGCGTGATGCGCACGCGCCGCTCATCCTCGCCATCGCGCCGCCGTTCGACCAGCCCCGCCGCCGCCATCCGTTTCAGCATCGGCGTGAGCGTGTTCGTCTCGAGGTGCAGCGCACGGCCGAGGGAACCAACGGTGCGGTCATCCTGTTGCCATAGAGTCGCGAGGATCAGGTACTGCGGATAGGTGATCCCGAGCGGATCGAGCATCGGCGCATAGACCGCCTGCATGGCATGCGTCGCGGAATAGAGTGCAAAGCACAGCATGCGGTCGGGGGATAGCGGCGCCGGATCGGACATGGCGGCATGTTAAATCGTGCACGACTGGATCGCAAGGGATTGACCGGAGCTACCGAAGTCTATAATAGTCGCTTACGATACAATCGCACACGATGGAGCATGACATGCCGGAAAAGGTTCTCTACACGACCGAAGCGCAGGCAACCGGTGGCGGACGCGACGGGACGTCGCGGCTGCTGGACGGGATGCTGACGGTGACGATGGCGCCGCCGAAAGAGCTCGGCGGCTCGGGCAAGGGGATGAACCCGGAAGAACTGTTCGCCGTGGGCTATGCGGCCTGCTTTCTTGGGGCCATGCGCTTTGCCGCCGGGTCGGAGAAGCTGGGGACCGTGCCGCCCGAAACGACGGTGAATGCCGAGGTGGGCATCGGTCCGCGCGCTGACGGCGGGTTCGGCATTGCGGCCACGCTCAAGATCCATATGCCGGGCGTCGAGCGGGCCGTTGCGGAGAAGATCGTCGAGCGCGGGCATTTCATTTGCCCGTATTCCAACGCCATCCGCAACAATGTCGAAGTCACGACACAATTGGTCTGAAGATCGGCCATGATTCGGGGAGAGAATGCTGAACATGGAGTTCATCATTCCCTCTCCCGGATCACCTGGATACCTCATCATGTGTGGTGGGGCCTGGATGACAGGTGCCAGCGCGGCGGCCTATGTCGTGTTCGGTCTGGACAAGCGCCGGGCCGAAGCGGGGTTGTGGCGGGTGCCCGAGCGGACGCTTTTGTGGATCGCGGGACTGGGTGGCTGGCCGGGGGCCAAGCTGGCCCAGTGGCGCCTGCGCCACAAGACACGAAAGACCAATTTTGCTGGTCTCCTCAATGCGATAGCGCTGATGCAATTCATCCTGATCGTGATGGCGCTGCTGCCGCAGGGGAGCCTTCTGTCCGCGGTTCAGGTCATTGGCAGCGCCTTCCTTGGCGATGTCGAGATCACCGATGGCAAACCCAAGGCGCGCATGTTCGGGCCGAAGTCCGAACATGACCTTCAAGCAAGCGTGTTCGGCAGCCCGTAACCCACCGAATCATGATAGGCTGAGCCTCCAGCAGGAGGAGCAGACGATCATGGCACGCCATCCGACCGATCACCGCGCCCCGTCCCAGGGCGCCCGACTTCGCCACTTTCTCCGTCTGGCGCGCGAGGGTGGCCTTGTCTGGCAGACGCTCTGGCGCCGCCCGGTCCCGGTGCCCGTCACCAACCGCCGTGCGGTGGAGTTTCTGCGGATCGAGAAGGGGCGCGAGGTCTGACCAAGGTCAGGCCCGCACCAGCTTTTCATATTCCGAGGCCACACGCAGGGTCAGCGCGCCGACCTCGAACCGGTAGGGGCCGATCTCGCCCACCGGCGTCACCTCGGCAGCGGTCCCAGTCAGCCAGCATTGCTGGAAGCTTTCCAGTTCTTCCGGCATGATGTGGCGTTCGTGGACCTTGATCTGCATGTCTTTCAGCATCGCGATCACCGTCTGCCGGGTGATCCCGTTGAGGAAGGCATCGGCGAGCGGCGTATGCACCTCTCCATCCTTCACAAAGAAGATGTTTGCCCCGGTCGCCTCGGCCACATAGCCGCGATAGTCGAACATCATCGCGTCACTGCATCCCTTCGCCTCGGCCGCATGTTTCGACATGGTGCAGATCATGTAGAGGCCTGCCGCCTTGGCCGCGTGCGGGATGGTTTCGGGGCTGGGGCGCTTCCACTTGGCGATGTCGAGCTTCGCCCCCTTGGTCTTGGCGTCGCCGTAATAGTTGCCCCAGGACCAGACGGCGACCGCCATGCGGATCGGGTTCCGCTTGGAGGCCACGCCCATATCCTCGCCCGCACCGCGCCAGGCGATGGCGCGGACATAGGCGTCGGTCAGATTGTTGGCCTTGAGGACCGCCTCCTTCGCCGCCTCGATCTCATCGACCGAATAAGGCAGGTCCATGTCGAGAAGCGAGCCCGACATGCGCAGGCGTTCCGAATGCTCGCGGCTCTTGAAGATGCGCCCGTTGTAGCAGCGCTCGCCCTCGAAGACGGAACTGGCATAGTGCAGCGCGTGGGTCAGGATGTGGACATTGGCCTGCCGCCACTCCACCAGCTTGCCGTCCATCCAGATGAAACCGTCGCGGTCGTCGTAGCCAGCCATGATCCCCTCCCGAGGGTCCAGATTGCGATTGTTGCGCCAGTAGGTCCACTTCGGACATAAAGTTGCGCATTTTGCTGGGGCGGCGTAGCAGTTGCATCTTGGAAAGTCAACAAGGCTGACGTAAATTCGCGGAACGGAGGTACGGCATGGCCGAAGGACCGGCGGGGGGCGAAGGCCTTCTGTTTCTGACGGACGAGCAGTTGCGCAAGGGCATCGAGGCGATGTTCTTTGCCTATCGCGGATTCACGGCCGATCCGGACCGGATCCTCTCGGGCATGGATTACGGGCGCGCGCATCACCGGGCGGTGCATTTCATCCACCGCAGCCCGGGGACGACGGTGAACAACCTGTTGTCGATCCTGGGGGTCACGAAGCAAAGCCTGAACCGCGTGCTGCGGACCCTTGTCGAGGATGGACTGGTCGAGGCCCGGGTGGGGCGCACGGACAAGCGCGAGCGGCATCTCTACCTGACGGCGAAGGGGGCCGAGCTGGAACGGGCGCTGTCGGATGCACAGCGCGCCCGGATGCGCGCGGCCTATCGCGCGGCAGGGCCGCAAGCGGTGCAGGGCTTCCGCCAGGTGCTCGAAGCAATGATGGACCCCGAGCAGCGGCGGCATTATCAGAAGCTGAAGGAGGGTGGACCATGACCCCGGCCGACCCGCAGGCACATCTACTGGTCGTCGATGACGACGAACGCATCCGGGGCCTTCTGCAGAAGTTCCTGATGCGCAACGGCTTCCTTGTGACCATCGCGCGGGATGCCGGGCAGGCGCGGCGGCTGATGACGGGCCTCGACTTCGACCTGATCGTGGTGGACGTGATGATGCCGGGGCAGGACGGCATCGCCTTTACCCGCGAGGTGCGGGCGAAGATGGCGGTGCCGATCCTGCTGCTGACCGCGCGGACCGAGACGGCCAGCCGGATCGAGGGGTTCGAGGCGGGAGCGGACGATTACCTCGTCAAGCCCTTCGAGCCGAAAGAACTGCTCCTCCGTATCAACGCAATCCTCCGCCGGATGCCGCAGACCCGGGCAGAGGCGAAGCCCAAGGTGCTGCACCTCGGTCAGGTCCGCTATGACATGGACCGGGGTGAGCTGTGGCGCGGGTCGGACCCGGTGCGCCTGACCGCGACCGAGGCGCAGCTCATGCGCATCTTCGCCGCCGCCGCAGGCCAGCCCGTCAGCCGCGACATGCTGGTGGGCGACCTCAAGCCCGAGGACGGCGAGCGCACGCAGGAACGTGCCGTCGACGTGCAGATCACCCGCCTGCGCCGCAAGATCGAGGTCGATCCCCGCCAGCCGCGCTATCTGCAGACGGTGCGGGGATCCGGCTACATGCTGGCGCCTGATTGAGAGCGAGATCCGGGGGCGCTTCGCCCCCCGGACCCCCCGAGGATATTTGCGCCAAGATGAAAGAGCTCTCGGATTTCATCTTGGCCCATATATCCCCGCCGGAGGCTCCCGCCCCCTCCACCCACCCGATCGCAGGACAGACATGACCACCGCCCTATTCACTCACGACGACGCCCTGCACCACGTCACTCCGCCCGGCCACCCTGAGCGTGTGGACCGTCTGCGAGCCGTGAGGGCGGGGCTGGCGGGGCTGCCGCTCGACCGGCGAGAGGCGCCGGTTGCGGATCCGGCGGACATCCTGCGCTGTCATCCGGCGGCCTATCTCGATGCCGTGCGGACGGCGGTGCCAGAGGAGGGGTGGGCCGCGCTCGACGCCGACACGATGCTGTCGCCGGGGTCGCTGACGGCGGCGCTGCGGGCCGTGGGGGGCGTTTGTGCGGCAGTGGATGCGGTGGTGGCGGGAAAGGCAGCGAATGCCTTCGTCGCGATGCGGCCCCCCGGGCATCATGCCGAGAGGCAGACCCCGATGGGGTTCTGCCTGTTCGGAAATGTCGCCATCGGGGCGAAGCGGGCGCTGGATCATCATGGCCTGTCACGCGTCGCCGTGGTGGATTTCGACGTGCATCACGGGAACGGGACGCAGGATCTGCTGTGGGACGAGGCGCGGGCCCTGTTCGTCACCTCGCAGCAGATGCCGCTCTGGCCGGGGACGGGCGACCCTTCCGAGCGTGGCGCGCATGGGCAGATCGTGAATATCCCGCTGGCGCCGGGGTCGG
>CAZVIS010000261.1:0-4873 GCA_964627355.1 uncultured Rhodobacterales bacterium | reverse complement strand
GGCCTGACCCTGCTGGAGGGCGAGGACCTGACGGTGCAGGACGGTCAGGCGATGGTGCGGACGGTCGAGGGGCTGCGGCCCGTGGACGTGCTCTGGCGGCGCCTTGATGCGGGGTTTGCGGACCCGCTGGAACTCGACCCGCGAAGCCGCATCGGCACACCCGGGCTGGTGGCGGCGCTGCGGGCGGGGAACTTGGCGCTGGTGAACGCCCTCGGATCGGGCCTGCTGGAGACGCGCGCCTTCCTCGCCTTCCTGCCCCGCATCTGCGAAAAGCTGCGGGGAGAACCGCTGGTGATGCCCAACATCGCGACATGGTGGTGCGGGCAGGCGCCCGAGCGGGCCTATGTGGAAAAGAACATCGCGCGGCTGACGGTGGGGCCGGCGATTTCCAACCGCCTGCCCTTCGAGACGGCCTTTGCCAGCGTGCCCGGCGACGCGAACCTGCCGATTGCCGAATGGCTTGCCCGCGATGGAGAGGCGCTGGTGGGGCAGGAGCGGGTGGTTCTGTCCACGGCACCTGTCTGGGCCGATGGCGCGCTGGTCCCGCGCCCGATGTCGCTGCGCGTGTTTCTGGCGCGGACGCCCGAGGGGTGGGCGGTGATGAAGGGCGGCTATGCAAGGATCGGCGGCACGGCGGATGCCCGCGCGGTGACGGTGCAGGCGGGGGGGACGGTGGCCGATGTCTGGGTGGTCGCCGACGGCCCCGTCACCCATGACAGCATCATCGAGCCGCGCGTGGCCCGCCCCTTCCGCTCGGCCCTGCCCGCACGGGCGGCGGACAACCTCTACTGGCTAGGCCGCTACGTCGAGCGTGCGGAAACCGCAACGCGCCTCCTCCGCGCCTGGCACCTGCGCTTTGCCGAAGGGGGCACGGCGGACCGGCCCCTGCTGCAGGCGCTGACGGCGCATCTGGGCGCGCAGGGGATCGACCCGCAAGGGGATTTCAGCGCGGATCTGGAACGGATGATCTGGCGCGCAAGGGGCTGTGCGGGGCGGCTGCGGGATCGCTTTTCGGGCGACGGCTGGCAGGCGCTGAACGACCTCGCCACGCTCGCGCGCGAGACGCATGGCACGGGGGACGAGGCGGCGCGCTCGCTCGGGGCCTTGCTGCGAAGGGTCGCGGGGCTGGCGGGGTTGGTGCACGAGAACATGTACCGCTCGACCGGCTGGCGGTTCCTGTCGGTCGGGCGCGCACTGGAGCGGGCGGACGCGATGGCGGCGACGCTGGCCCGCTTTGCCGCGCCCGATGCGCCCGAGGGAGCATTGGAGCTGGCGATCGAACTCGGCGATAGCACGATGACGCACCGCCGTCGCTTCCCCGTGGGGATCGGGCGCGAGACGGTGATCGACCTTCTGGCGCTGGACGACGAGAACCCGCGCGCGGTCCTGTACCTGCTGTCGGACCTGCGCGACCAGATCGCGCATCTGCCCGAGGACCGGCGCGAGGGGCACATGTCGGCGCCCGCCCGTGCAATCCTTCTGATGCACACGACGCTGGCCGTGCGGAACCCGTCCGAAGTCGATGCCGCAGCACTAGCCGATCTGCGCCGCGGGCTGTCGGACCTGTCCGACCTGGTCGGTCGACGGTACTTTGCATGACGACCTACGACATCACCGCGCGCATCCGCTATGACTATGATCCGCCGGCGGCGGCGGGGCGGAACCTTCTGCGGCTGATGCCCGCCGACCTGCCCGGGCGTCAGCGCCTGATCGCGGGCCAGATCGCGGCGAGCCCGACCCCGTCGGAGCGCGCCGAGCGGGCCGATTTCTTCGGCAACCGGGTGACCGAGATGACCTTCCGCGCCGCAGCCGCGACCACGGCCTTTACCCTGCGCGCCCGCGTCGAGCGGCTGGCCGAGGGTGAGGAACTGGACCTCTCGCCCCCCCTCGCTGCCCTGGCGGGGGAACTGGCACAGGCCCGCAGCCTCGGCCCCGATGCGCCGCATCACTTCCTCGGCGCCTCGCCCCGGATCGTGCCGGTCGACGACATCACCGGCTTTGCCCGCGCCGAAGTGGGGCCGACAGTCTTGCGGACCGTCACTGCCGTGGGACGCGCGCTGCACAAGTACATGACCTTTGACTCCACTGCGACCACGGTAGACACCACGCCGGTCGAGGCGTTCCGGCTCAAGCGGGGTGTGTGCCAGGACCTCGCCCATGTGATGATCGCGGGGCTGCGGGGGATCGGGATCCCGGCGGGTTATGTCTCGGGGTTCCTGCGCACGACGCCGCCCAAAGGACAGCCAAGGCTGGAAGGGGCCGATGCGATGCACGCCTGGGTCCGGGCCTGGTGCGGGGCCGAGATCGGCTGGGTCGAGTATGATCCGACGAATGCGATCCGGTCGGGAACGGGCCACATCATCGTGGCCTACGGGCGCGACTATGACGACGTGGCGCCGGTGCAGGGCGTCTTGCGCCTGTCGGGCGCGCAGACCGGCAGCCACAGCGTGGATACCCGCGCCATCGCGGGCTGACTTACCGCCACGCCCTTACGACCAGCGGGGCGAGTGCAATGACGATCACGATCCGCGCGACGTGGTGGACGGCGACAAAGGCAACCTCGGCCTGCATGGCCAGCGCGATCAGGCTCATCTCCGACAGGCCGCCGGGGGCATAGGCGAGAAGCACCTGCTCCGTCGTCTCGCCAAAGCTCTTGTGCAGCCCCGCCGCAAAGGCAAGGGCAAGCGACAGGGTAATGACGGTGACGATCAGGCTGATGCCAAGCGCGCGGATCAGCGCGCCCGGCGCCACGCCGCGAAAGCGGCAGCCCATGACGGTACCAAGGATCACCTGCGCCACGATCACCAGGGCCCCCGGCGGGGCGCTGGCGGTGATGCCGGTGGCGTGCAGGACCCCGCTCAGGATCATCGGACCGAAGAGGGTGGGCGCGGGCAGGCGCAGCCGGTAGCCCGCCCAGGTGCCAAGGATCGCCGCCCCGATCAGCAACGCCGCATCGAGCGGGCCGATCCCTGCGCCCCACAGGTTCGCGGGCTGACCGACCACGGTATGGCCCGCGATCACGCGGAACCAGAACGCAACGGCCGCGATGGTCACCACGATCCGGGCCAGGTGGGCCAGGATGATCTTGCGCTCGTCCGCGCCCATCGCGCCGCCGATCGCCGCCATCTCGGTCAACCCGCCCGGCATCGCGGCAAAATAGGCGGTCAGTCGGTCATGACCGGCCAGATGCCGGAACACCGGGATCGACAGCGCTGCCGAAATCGCGAGGTAGACAACCATCCCGGCGAGAGACAGGCCCCAGTCGCCCAGCCGCGCCAGCAGGTCCGGGGTAAAGCTTGACCCCAACAGAACACCGATCACCGCGACCGTCGGGTCGCGCAGCGCCTCTGGCATCGCGATGCGCGCGCCGCCGACGGCAAGGGCCAGTGTCGCAATCAGTGCACCCAGCATCCAGGGCAGCGGCATCCCGGCCCAGGCAAAGACCGCCCCTCCGGCCGATCCCGCCAGCATCGCCCAGAAGACGGCCCCCTGGGGTCGTGGCGGCACGGGCAGCGGAAGCAACGGCTTTTCGGGTGTCGGGATCATCGAGGGGCAGGCTATCCGCCGGGGGCGACCGGATGCAACCCGCCTTTCTGCAATGCAGCAGCATGCTGCGCGAACGATTCGGAAGGCACTCTGCAGGTTTGCCATCCTGACCGCCCCTCCGGTCGCTGCGAAAGACAGCGACAACCGTGCGAAAACGCACCCTTTGTCAGGTTTTCTTGCCAGTTGCGCCTCAGGTCCGCGAAAGGATTGACGATGCACGCTGTGGATGTGCCAATCGCCGCATGCCTGCCCGCCAACGTGCCTTCGCGCCAGACCCGAGGTTGCCAGATGCTGATCCGCCTGACGCTTGCCCTTGCCTTCTTCGCCCTTTCGCCCGCCTTGGCGCAGGGCACGCCGCCCGAGGTGACAGTCGCCTCGCCCGTGGTGAAACCCATCGTCGAGGATGATGAGTTCGTCGGACGCTTCGAGGCGGTCGATACGGTCGATGTGCGGGCGCGGGTGTCGGGGTATCTGCAGGATGTGACCTTTACCGACGGTGCCCTGGTCAACGCAGGCGACCTTCTGTTCCGCATCGACCGCCGCGTGTTCGAGACGGCGCTACGGCAGGCCGAGTCACAGGTGGCCGTGGCCGAGGCGAGCTTTGCCTTCGCCAGAGAGCAGCTCGACCGCGCAAGTGCGCTGATCCAGAACGGCAACATTGCGCAAAGCGTGGTGGACGAACGGCGGCAGAATTTCCTTGCTGCCAGCGGTGCCGTCGAACAGGCGCGCGAGGAACTGGAGCAGGCGCAGATCAACCTCGACTATTCCGAGATCACGGCCCCGATCTCGGGCCGGATCGACCGGCGGCTGGTGACGCCCGGCAACCTTGTGCGTGCCGATGACACCGTGCTGACCACCATCGTCTCGATCGACCCGATCTATTTCTACTTCGACATCGACGAGCGGTACTTCCTTGCCTACTCCAAGGACGCCCGCGCGCGCGGCAGCGCCTTGCAGGAAGGCGGCGGGGGCCTTGACGTGCGGGTCCGCCTGTCGGACGAGCGGTTGGAACCCTTTACCGGCAAGCTCGACTTCTCCGAGAACCGGATCGACGCGGCGACCGGATCGATGCGGGTGCGGGCGGTGATCGCGAACCCCGAAGGCGTGCTGACGCCGGGCCTCTTCGGGCGGATCAACGTGCCGGGATCGCCCGCGAACCGGGGCATCCTGATCCCTGATGCCGCCATCGTGGCCGACCAGAACCGGCAGGTCGTGATGCTGGTGGACGACGCGGGCCTGGTCACCCCCCGCGTCGTGCGCCCCGGCCCCCGGATCGACGGCTACCGCGTGATCCGCGAGGGGCTGGACGGCAGCGAGACCCTGGTGA
>CAZVIS010000260.1:0-4908 GCA_964627355.1 uncultured Rhodobacterales bacterium | reverse complement strand
GGCAGCGGCGTTCGGCCTCCTCGGGCGGGATTGCCATCGGGAAGGACTCGGACGCAATGCGGCTGGTGTCGACGGTGATCCGGCGGGCTTCCACGAGCGCCGCGTCGTAATCCTCATCGGCGCGGGCGACCTGCCACTTCAGCGCCTGGGGCAGTTCGGTTTCCTGCGCGCGGATCAGTTCCAGCGCCTCGCCTTCGCGGGACGCCACGAGGGCATCATGCGCCAAGGTCATAATGGACGCCCGCCCGCGCATGACGAAGCGGATGATGCCTTCGGTCTCGATGGCATCGAACCCGAAATGTCGCGCCAGCGTGCTTATCGAGGAGCGCGGGGCTTCAAGGGCTGCGATGGCATAGCCTTCGACAGCACCCCAGAGGCCAGACACGTCAATCAGGGCTTCCGGCATCCCGGCGCATAGGCAGAGGTGGCGCACGAGGGCGGCCAGCGACACCGCGCCCAGCCGCCCGGTCAACCAGTGGCCCAGCCGCCAATTCGGGCCATCGGTCCAGACATCGGTCAGTTCGGGGAAGAACGGATAGGGCCGCGCATCCCAGGTCCAGGCGGCGCATTCCGGCACATGCACCATGCGGCCGCCATAGAAAGTAGAGATCGGGTTGTTGGTCGCATCACCCCAATGCAGGTAGCTGGCCTCGAGATAGGCCCGCTGGATCGCGTCATCCCGCCAACCCCGTGAGAAGTAAGGCGTGAAGCTCTCCGACGACTTCGGGTCGAAGAAGACGTTGGGCTGGTTGGTGCCCCGGTCGATGGCCGGGCAGCCCAGTTCAGTGAAGCGGATCGGTTTGGACTGCGGCACCCATGCGGTGGCCAAGCCGCTCTCCACTCCGCCCGGCCGGTGGAAATGCGGGTTCGTCCACCAGGCGCGGATGTCCTTGGGCCGAAAGACCCACGGTTTGCCCGCCGCGCCATCGGTGATGGCCGTGCGGACTTGCGCAGAGCGGTCGGCGGCGCTGGCATAGAACCAGTCGAAGCCTTCGCCGCCTGCGATGTTCGCCTGCAGATAGGCGCGGTCGTAGATCGCGGGCCACCCTTGAAGCGCATCGGCATGGTCGAACCCGTCGCGCCAATCCGAGAGCGGCATGTAGTTGTCGATGCCGATGAAATCGATGTTGGCGTCAGACCAGAGCGGGTCGAGGTGGAAATGGACATCGCCGCTGCCGTCCTGCGGATGATGGCCGAAGTATTCCGACCAGTCGGCCGCATAGCCGACCTCAGTGCCCGCCCCGAGGATCGCGCTCACGTCGGCCGCGAGGGTCTTGAAGGCGGTGACGGCGGGATAGGTGCTGGCCCCCGAGCGGATGGTGGTCAGCCCGCGCATCTCCGTGCCGATCAGGAAGGCATCGACCCCGCCCGCCGCAGAGCAGAGGTGCGCGTAGTGCAGCACCATGCGGCGCAGGCCCCAGTCGCTGGGCGAGCCAGTGAAGGCGACGGTCTCGCCGCTGACGCTGAAGTTGCCTGCCGTCGCCGCTCCGAACAGCGCCGACACTTGCGTTGCCGCCGTGCCGGTCTTGTCGACCGAACCGGTAAAGCCCGCAGCCGGGGAACAGGTGATCCGCCCCCGCCATGGAAATGCGGGCTGGCCCGGCGTGGAGGCATTGGCGCTGTAGGGGTTTGGCAGGGTGTTGCCGGGCGGTACGTCCATCAGCAGGAAGGGATAGAAGGTGACGCGCAGCCCGCGCGCCTTCATCTCCTGGATCGCCTGCACCACCGCGAAATCCGCAGGCGTGCCGCCATAGACCGGCCGATCCTCGGCGTCGCGACTGACCAGATGCGCGCTGGCCCGGCTGACACCATTCACCGACCAGTTGGCGGGCGTGGTGGTCTTGGACGCCACTTCGACACCGGGCTTCACCTTGCAGGATCCTGCGCGCAGGTCGTTGCCGAACCAGGCCACGACGAGGCTGACGCTTTCGACCGCCGGAGCCATGGCCTGCAGCCGGTCCAGCGCCACGACGATGTCGGGCTGGTCGGGCAGCGCATTCAGGTTCTCCGCGACCGTGGCACCACCGCTGCCCTTGCGGATCGCGTCGGTGGCATAAGTGAACTCGCCCGAGGCCGGGATCAGGGTGACGGCGCGGGTCAGCCCCTCGGCGGTGTCGGCATCGGCCAAGGGGCTGAAGACTTCGAAGCTGAGTTGCGGCAATCGGTTGCCGAAGGTTGCCAACGCCAGATCCTCGAACACGACGTAGGCCGTACCGCGATAGGCGGGCGTGTTGGCCGCGCCCATTTTGGTCGCAATGAAGGGATCGGCCGTCTGCGCCTCGTTGCCGGGATACCAGCGCCAAGTCACGCCGGTCATGTCCATCGCCTTGCCATCGGCCCAGACGCGGCCGATGCCGGTGATCGGACCCTCGCAGAGCGCCACGGCGAAGCTGGCATAGTAGAGGTATTCGGTGGTCTTTACCTTGCCGCCCCCGCCGCCCTTGCCGCCGCCTTGGGTGGTGGTCTTCGTCTCCTCGCGGAAATCGGTGGCCCAGATGATGTTGCCGCCGATGCGCATGCGGCCATACAGGCGCGGGATCACCGCCCCTTCGGTGGCCGAGGTGATCCGCAGCGTGTCGAGCCGCGCGCCCTCGATCCGCTGGGCCGGGGCGAGCGAGGACACGATCCAGCTGTCGACCACCGACCCCACGGTCGAGCCGATGAAGCCACCGATGGCCGCCCCGGAAAAGCCGAGGATCGCACCGCCAAAGGCCCCGCCGATGGCAGTGCCAACAGCGCCGAGGACGAGCGTGGCCATGGAAAACTCTCAGCGTTGGGGAAAGAGGAAGGCGAAAGCGATGCGGCGTCGCCATGTAGCCGTGAGCGGTTCCTCGATCACGCCGAGCCGTTCGTAGGCATGGAGGAAGGTGTCGGGGCCGGTCAGAATGCCGACATGCTTGGCGATGGCGCGGGGCATCATGCGAAACAGGATCAGCGCGCCGGGCGGGGCATCGGTGGGTGCGATCTCCGGCATCATGCGGCGCGCGCCATCGGCCAGCACCTCGCGGGGGCCAGTCTCGCCCCAATCCCGACTATAAGGTGGGATCGGGAAAGGTTCCGTCCCCACCACCTCACGCCAGACGCCGCGCGCCAGACCAAGGCAATCGCAGCCGACGCCTTTCAGGCTGGCTTGATCGTGGTAGGGCGTACCGAGCCAGGACCGCGCGATGGCAATGACCCTGTCGGAATCGACCGAAATCACAGCACAGCCCCCTCGTGGCCGCCGTCAGTGGTGGCATAGCGCAGGACCGCATCTTGGCCGGGGATGTTTGGGAAGCCCCGGAAGTTGGCGACATTGGCAAACTTCGTCCCGCAGGTCGTGATGCGCTTGTCGCACCCGGCGCGGATTAAGAACGTGTCCGTCGCGGCGATGGCGCGCACAGGGGCTTCCAGCAGGGTCAGGATGGCGACACCATCGACGAGGTCATGGGCCAGCACCTCTGCTTGCCGCCCGGCATTGGCCCCGTTGATCCAGTCAAGGGTGCCGAAGGTGAACAAGCCCGCCGTGAACCCGCCAAGCCCCGAGGCGGTGAAGGCGCGGTCGCGCAGCAGGTCGATGATCGCGCCGGTTCCCTTGAACGCCGGGGCCTCGAGATTGACCCCGCAGCGCGTATCGCCAAGGGCGGCATCGCAGCTCGCCTGAAACGTACGCCCGACCGTCTGGCCCAGCACATGGGCAAGGCTGCGCACCTCGGCGACGAATGCCAGACGCCCGCGCCGGATCTGGCCAATTGCCCCGCGCCGCATCAGCAGGCGCTGTGAGGTCGCGGCCCAGTTCACCCGCCAGACCTCGACAGCCGCATTGTCCCAGCGGCCATCAAGGATGTCGGTCTCGGTGATCCGGTCCGATGTCAGCACGCCTTGCGCGTCCTGCGCATCGACGGAGAGGTCGGATCCCGAGCGCACCTCGGAGGCCGCAAAGCCGCTCTCCGGCTCGAAAACGGTGCCGTCGAACGTCAGGGTTCGGTCGTGATCGGTGAAGCCGAGCGTCACACCATCGGCCCGCACGATCCGCCAGCACCAGGCCAGCGTCGTCGTGCCCTCGTCGAGATGGGCCTGAAGTGCGGGTGGGAGCGCCTTCACTTCCGCCCCCAACCGCGCCACAGGGCGACCGAGGCCAGCGCCGAGGAAATCACACCCCCGGCCGTGCCGGTCAGGGCATAGAGGTTGAACGGGCGCAGATCGAAGCTGCCAGTCACCAGATCGAAATCCGCCAGCCCGGCCATGGCCAGGCCAGAAGCGGCTAGACAGGCCAGATAGACCAGCCCGCGTGCGAGGTTCCAGTTCATGATGTTGCCTTTCCTGTGAGAAATTCCATCATCCGGTGCCACCACGACCGGGCGGCAGACGGTTGGGTCGGTACCGGCAGTGGCACGGTCGGCGGCACCGGCTGACCCGCCGGGCGCAACAGCGCCAGCGCCTCCGTCTCGGTCAGTCGCCGAATGGGCCGCGAGAAATCCACCCGTCCGATGTGGTCGACCGCCCAGACCGGAATGGCGCCGCTCGGATAGCGGCCGTCGCGGAACAGATCGCGTTCGGCCTCACGCCGCGACCGGATAGCGGCAGGCCGGAGCCAGCCCATGAACCCCTGCGCGGCGGCGGCGCGGTTGCCCGCGTTCAGGTGGCGGGTCAGCGAGGCCTTGGCGATGCCGCCGGTGTTGTAATGAAAACTGACAAGCGCATCGAACTCGTGCGGTTCCAGAGGCACCTTCACTGCGCGCAGAACCTCTGCCTCGTAAGCCACGATGTCGGCGCGGAAGATCTGGAAGGCGTCGCGGATCCCCGCATCGAGATCATCAGGCATGCCACGCGGCATCCCTGCCGGATCGGGAGGCCCTGCCGAGGCAGTGTGGCCGATGCCGAAGGTCCAGACGTTTTTGACATCAAGGTAGGGTCCGGGCACGAGTC
>CAZVIS010000259.1:2806-4915 GCA_964627355.1 uncultured Rhodobacterales bacterium | reverse complement strand
GACGGTCCGTACCACCCGGCCAACAGGACCACGAACGGGATGGTCCCCAGCGTGTGGCGCCCCCAGTTGATGATCGTGGACTGGAAGGGGCGCCCCAGATTGTTGCACACCGCGTTCGAGACGAACATGGCGCCTGCAAAGAAGAACAGCACCGACAGCGGGCCGCAGAACAGATAGACCAGATCGCGCGTCACGCCCCGGGCCAGGAACAGGTCGGCAATCGGCGAGCGCAGGGCAAACAGCATCAGCGAAATCGCGGCGACCACCAGCGCGGTGAACTTCAGCGCCTCGCGGTAGGCGCGGCGCACGCGGTCCATCTGCCCCGCGCCATAGTTCTGTCCGATGATCGGCCCGATGGCGCCCGACAGCGCGAAGATCACGCCAAAGGCCACCGGCGTCATGCGGGCCGCGATGGCCATGCCCGCGACCGCCGCCTCGCCGAACTGCGCCATGGCCCGCGTGACATAGGCCTGGCCGAAGGGGGTGGCCACCTGCGTCAGGATGGCGGGGACGGCAATCGCCATGACCGGCGGCAGGTCGGCCGCCAGCCCCCGCAGCGTGGGCCGGTCGAACCCGCCGTAGTGCAGCATGATCGGCAAGAGCGCCGTCAGCCCGATCGTCACGCGCGAGGCGACGCTGGCCAGCGCGGCCCCGGTCAGGTCCAGCCCGAAGCCGAAGATCAGGACGGGATCGAGGGCGGCGTTGATCAGCCCGCCATAGATCGTGGCCATCATCGCCCGGCGCGCATCGCCATGCGCCCGCAGGATCGAGGCGCCGATCATCCCGACCATCAGAAACGGCAGCGACGGCACCACGATGGACAGGTAATGGACGGTCAGCACCTCGGTCTCGCCCGTCGCCCCCAAGAGCCGCACCAGCGGCGTCAGCGACAGCCAGACCGCCAGCGCGAACAGCCCGCCGAACCAGATGCCATGGATCAGCGTGTTGCCCGCGCGCTGCCGCGCCAGCGCGCGGTCCCCCGCGCCAAGCGCCCGCGCCACCAGCGCCGCCGCCGAAATGCCCATGCCGATCCCGACCGAAGTGGTGAAGAACAGCACCGCCCCTGCATAGCCCACGGCCGCCGCAAGCTGCGGCTCTCCCAGCCACGAGATGTAGACCATGCTGACGAAATCGACCGAGAACACCGCCATCAGCCCAACCGAGGCCGTGAGCGACATCACGGTGATGTGGCGGAACAGGTTGCCGGTCAGGAAGCGCGCCTGTTGCGGAACCGGGGCCAGGGAAGCGGGCGAGCCCGTCTCGGCGTGCAGGTCGCCGCCCTGGTCGCCCATCTGGTTTGGCGCCGTCACGATGCCGCGTGCATCCGCTCGATATAGGCGCGCATCTCCTCGGCCTCGTGCCGGGCGACGCGCAGGCCCTCCATCGCGGCACGCAGTTCCGCCTCGGTCTGGCCAAGCTGGTTGGTCAGTTCCGCCTCGCGGCTTTCCATGTAGTGCAGGGCCTGGTCGCGCAGTTCCTCGGCATCGTGCAGGGATTGCGCCAGCCGGTCGATCTCGCCCATGTCGCCGCCCGCGACGCGGGTAAAGCGGTGCAGCAGCCAATGGGTGAACCAGCCCAGCAGGTAGGCCGCGAACAGGACGATCGTGGTGGCAATGATGAATTCGGTGCGGTTCATGGTGCAGGCAGCGTGACCGTGTCCGCGCCGAAAGGTCAAGATGGCGACCGCAGTTTGCGGACGGTCAGGGGTCAAGCCTGCGTTGCGGACGGGGCGAGATATCCTCGGTCGGGACGAACATCACGACAGGGCTTTCGTCTGACGGCGGCGCCTCCTCTGCAAGCGCCGGAATGGTGATCGACCGGGTCAGGCCGTTGTCGATGTCCGGGACGATCTCTGCCGCCGCAAGGGCAAGCGCAGGTTCAACCGGCGGCGGCAGACCGGCTGGATCCGGCGCGGGCTGCAAACCAGAGGCGTCGCGCCCGGTCGGGGCAACGACGAGGGGGCTGGCCGATTCCGCCGCCGCTGCCCCGGTCCCGTTCGGGTCGGCAAGGGGCGCTTCGGACGACGCATCGCCAGCGGCGTCGACGCGGGCTTCGGCGAGGGCGAGGGGAGGGGCCGCTTCGGGGGCCGTTTCGGGGCCAGCCTCTGGG
>CAZVIS010000259.1:0-2706 GCA_964627355.1 uncultured Rhodobacterales bacterium | reverse complement strand
CAGCCTCTGGGCCAGCCGCTGGGTCAGCCTCTGGGGCGGAGAGATCGGGCGCGTCAGACGCTACCGTCGCCCCGACATCCTCGGGCGCAGAAGGGTCACTGTCGGGATCGGCCTCTGACTTGATATCGGCCGGGCGTGCCCGGGGGCGGCCCCCTGCGCCATCCGGCATGGCTGTCCAGCCGGTCTCGCCATCCGCTACGGGCTCGCCGCCCGCCGCCGCGACGCCGTCCGGCGCAGCCGCTGCCGCTGCCGCTGCAGCGGGGCCGACGCCCGGCTGCACCGGGGTGCCATCCTGCGCCAGCAAGGTGAATTCGATCCGGCGGTTCGCCTCGCGCCCCTCTTCGCTGGCATTGTCGGCCAGGGGGATCGCCTCGCCATAGCCGCGCGCGCGGAACCCCTCGACCGGCAGGCGGCGGCCTTGCAGCGCGACCAGCACCGCCTCGGCCCGCGCCTGCGACAGGGCAAGATTCCCGCCCTCGCTGCCCTGGGCATCGGTATGTCCGGCAATCTCGATCATCAGTCCGGGACATTCGGACAGGACAGCGGCCAGCGCATCGATCACACCCCGCGCCGCCCCGTCGATTTCGGCCGAGCCCGGCTCGAACGTGATCTTGCGGGCGGCGACGACGGCGTTCAGGCTCGCCGCGCATTCCTCGGGCGTGGGCAGGGCCTTTTGCGGGTCGCGCTCCTCGTCATAGCGGACATCGACCTTGAAGGTCTTGCCCGGTCCCAGCTTGTCGGACAGGACCTGGCTGATGCGGGCGCTGGCGTCGGGGTTGCCGGTGACGCCCGTCACCTCGACCACATCGGCGCGGACAAGCAGGCCGCCCTCCTCGACAAAGGACAGCGCCTCGATCCCGGCCAGCACGCGCACAGGCCAGCCGTCGGGCAGATCGGGGTCCAGCCGCGTCGCCGTATAGACGGCATCTGCGCCAAAGAAAGCGCGGGCAAAGCTGTCCACGGCGGTGCGCTGCAACTCGTCGGTCAGGCGCCCGCGCAGTTCCACCCTTCCCTCGGCGCTCAGCGCCGCAGTGAATTCGGCAGGACCCTGCACGGTCTGCACCGCACGGGGCTGCAGGGTAGCCGTCAGCGAAAACACCGGCGGCAGCGTCGCTTGCAGGTCGCCGACCACGCGGTCAAAGACGGCCTGCTCGACCTCGGGCGCGGCCAGCAGCGTCACGTCGGCGTCCGAAAAGGTGACGGTTGCGGCGCCCAGGTCGTTCACGGCGCGGATCGCCAGCTCGGCCGCCTCGGCCCATCGGGGCGAGGGCACGCCAAGGCCGACAGTACAGGCGACCTTCCCCGCCACCCCTGCCGTCGCTCCTGCGGCCAGGATCCGCGTCCGTGCCCGGTCCGTGTCGGCGGCGCAGGCGTCAAAGCGCGCGCCGCCCGCGTCCTTGACGAACCGCAGGGTAAAGGGCGTCAGGACCGGCCGGGGTGCCGAAATGTCGATGGCCACCCGCAGCGTGCGCGGCGCCAGGCGCGCAAGCTCGGCCTCGAGCCGGCGCTTTTCGTCCACGCTGTCGGAAATCGCGGTAACTGCCACCTGATCGGCTGAAATCGAGATCTTGGACCGGGGCAGGCGGCGCAGCGCCTCAAGCCCGAAATCGAGCGCGGACTGCCAGCCCTCCGGCGCGGGGTAGTCGGCCGTCTCGAGCATGTCGGCCACCGGCACGCCGCCTGCAAGCTTGGCCACATCGGCCGAGAGCGTGACTTCGGCGCCCTCCAGGGCCGAAGGCACGAGGCCGATCAGCGACACGCCGTCGCCGTTGCGCAGGACCTCGACCGAAAAGCGCGGCGCCTCGATCGCGCGCAGGGCCGTCACCTCCAGCCGGTCGTCGATCCGCCCCGCATCCACCACCCCACCTGCAAGGTTCACCGCGCGAAACCGCGCGGCCTCGTTCGGGGCGGTTCCTTCCAGCCGGATCTGCAGGCCATCGGCGCTGACCGTGGCCCAGGTGATCCCGTCGCCGAAGAGGCGCGACTTGATTGCGGCGACGGTGCGATTCTCGATGGCGATGGCGCCCCACCATGCAACCAGGGCAAGCAGCACAAGGGCAAAGGTCGCCGCAGCACCGGCGAGAAGCGTCGAACGGGATGGCACTGAAATGGCAACGCGCATTGGAGGCTTTTAGGACCGAACCGGGGGGCGATCAATCAGACAAGGGCCGCGCAGGCAAGAAACAGCGCAGGCAAGAGACCCGCGTCGCGGTTTGTGCGGAACAGCCGGAGGCAGTTCTCGGGGTCGGTGCTGTCCAGCCGTACTAGCTGCCAGCACAGGTGGGCACCAAGGGCCCAGACCCCGGCAAGTGCGAGCAGAAGGGTCGGGACAGATGCCCCGGCGGGCACCAGCGCGGCGATAACGGCGGCCGCCATCAGAAGGACCGCTACGACAAGGAACACGCGCAGCCAGTCCTTGGTCCCGGCATCGCCGAACAGCCGCGCCGTGGACTTCACCCCGATCAGCGCGTCGTCCTCCTTGTCCTGATGGGCATAGATCGTGTCATAGAACAGCGTCCAGGCAATGCCCGAAATCCAAAGAAGGACCGCAGGCCAGCCAAGGCTGCCCGTATGCGCTGTCCAGGCCACCAGCGCGCCCCAGTTGAAGGCCAGGCCCAGGAACACCTGCGGCCACCAGGTGAACCGCTTGGCAAAGGGGTAGATCGCGACGAGCGCCAGCGAGGAGACGCCAAGGGCGATGGTCGC
>CAZVIS010000258.1:0-4948 GCA_964627355.1 uncultured Rhodobacterales bacterium | reverse complement strand
GCATAGGACACGCCGGTCATCACCGCCGTCAGCGCGCCGCACAGGGCCCGGCCCTCGGCGCTGTCATACCCCAGCCCCATGTTCATCAGCAGGCCGCCGATGTTCGCGTACCCCAGACCAAGCGTCCGGAAATCATAGGACAGCTGCGCGATCTCCTTCGACGGGAACTGCGCCATCGTCACGCTGATCTCCAGCGTCACCGTCCATAGACGGGTCGCGTGGACGTAGGCGTTCGCGTCGAACTGGCCGTTCTTGTAGAAGGTCAGCAGGTTCATCGACGCCAGATTGCAGGCCGTATCGTCGAGGAACATGTATTCCGAGCAGGGGTTCGAGCCCCGGATCGGCCCATCCTCGGGGCAGGTGTGCCAGGCGTTCACCGTGTCATGAAACTGGATCCCCGGATCCGCGCAGGCCCAGGCCGCATGGCCGACCTGATCCCAAAGATCCCGCGCCTTGATGGTCTTGGACACCTTGCCATCCGTGCGCCGCACCAGCTCCCAGTCCAGATCCTCTTTCACCGCACGCAGGAACGCATCCGTTACCCGCACCGAGTTGTTGGAGTTCTGGCCCGACACCGTCATGTACGCCTCGGAATCCCAATCCGTGTCGTAGGTCGGGAATTCGATCGACGTGAAGCCCTGCCGCGCATAGTCCAGCACGCGCTTGACATAGGTGTCGGGGATCATCGCCTTCTTCGCGGCCTTTAAGGCCACCTTCAGCCCCGGGTTCGCCACCGGATCGGTCGCGCCCTCCATCGTGCCGTCGAACGCCTTGATCGCGGCGAAAATGTCGTTCAGCCGCGCCTCGTGCGCCTTGGACCCCGCGACCAGCGAAGCAACCTTCTGCTCCTCGATCACCTTCCAGTTGATGAAGGCCTCGATGTCCGGGTGGTCCATATCGGCGATGACCATCTTGGCCGCGCGCCGCGTGGTGCCGCCCGACTTGATCGCCCCCGCCGCGCGGTCCCCGATCTTGAGGAACCCCATCAGCCCCGAGGATTTGCCGCCGCCCGACAGCTTCTCGCCCTCGCCGCGAAGGCTGGAAAAGTTCGTCCCCGTGCCCGAGCCGTACTTGAAGAGCCGCGCCTCACGCACCCACAGGTCCATGATCCCGCCGTCGCCTACCAGATCGTCCTTCACCGACTGGATGAAGCAGGCATGCGGCTGCGGATGCTCGTAGGCGCTTTCCGACTTGGTCAGCTTGCCGGTCTTGTGGTCCACATAATAGTGCCCCTGCGCCGGACCATCGACACCATAGGCCCAGTGCAGCCCGGTGTTGAACCATTGCGGCGAGTTCGGCGCCGCCATCTGGCGCGCCAGCATGAAGCGCATCTCGTCGTAGTAGGCGCGGGCATCGGCTTCGGTCGAGAAATAGCCGCCCTTCCAGCCCCAATAGGCCCAAGCCCCCGCCAGCCGGTCGAACACCTGCTTGGCCGAGGTCTCGCCGACATAGCGTTCCGCCACCGGCAGCGCCTCCAGCGCCTCTTCGTCGGGGATCGAGCGCCACAGGAACTCGGGCATCCCCTTTTCCTTTACGCGCTTCAGACGCGCCGGAACCCCGGCCTTGCGGAAATACTTCTGCGCCAGCACGTCGGACGCCACCTGACTCCAGCCCTCGGGCACCTCCACCGCTTCGTTGCGGAACACGACCTTGCCATCGGGATTGCGAATCTCGCTGGTGGTCAGCGCAAAGGCCATCGCGCCATAGGCGCCGGTCGCCTCGGTGGTAAAGTGCCGCTCGATCTTCATGTGCCTCGTCTCCGCCTTGTTGACGGCAGGGTCGTTGTCGCGCCCTGTCCGTGTCATGTCCCCACCCGTGGAACGGCACGCAAAACCTGGCCCGCCGCCTGCGCGGCATCCCCGTGGCCCCCGGGCCTCGTGTCGGTGTTTGCTGTCCCTGTCCCTGCGGCAAGCACCATATCTAGTGGTTTGTCCCGCCGCTTTGTCAAACTGTCGTAATCAGGCAGAGCGATCAACAAGGAAATTTTGATTGGCCAAAGATTTTGGGGATTGACGCGGCGCCGCCACAACAGGTGGTGCAAGGGCGGCCTGGGGACAAGGCTGGGGACAAGCTGTGCGCTTCCCCTGGCCGGGCGCGGATTTCCGCGCCGTTCGGCGGGCTTGCGGCAAGGCCCTGAATTGTCACATGAACGCCCGACTCAGCGCCGGTTGATGAGGATCAGCCCCAGACCCACCAACGCGGCTGCGACAATCAGGCCCGGGCCGATCTGCTCACCCAACAGCAGCCAGCCGAAGCACAGCGTGATGACCGGGGTCAGGAAGGCGAAACTGCCTACCGAAGAGGCAGGATAGATCGACAGCAGGTAAAGCCACCCGATGAACCCGCCCGCCACCACGACCGAGGATTGGAACACCAGCCAGCCGATATGCGACGGGCGCAACTCGCGGATCAGGTCGCCGAACAGGGGTGCCGCCAGCAGAAGGACCGGCCCGGACACCGCGACCATCCAGAACAGCTGCATTTCGGCCCCGACCGCCTTCATCGACGTGCCCTTCGCCAGAAAGGCCGTGCCCGCCCAGCAGATTGCCGCGGCAAGCGCCAGAAGGTCACCCGTCAGGCTGGACGCCCCGCCCTGAACGCCTGTCCGGTCGAGGATCGCGACCGAGGTGCCCGCAAAGGCCAGCACAAGACCAAGGACGCGCCGCCCGGTCAGCCGCTCTCCGGCCAAGCCGAAATGGCTCATCAGGGCCAGCCAGACGGGCATGGAATAGAACAGGATCACCGCGCGGCTGACGTTGGTGAGATCGAGCGCAAGGAACAGGCACAGAAACTCGGCCGCAAAGACCAGCCCCATGGCCAGCCCCGCCCCTGCCGTGCCGTGCGTATGGCGCGGCGGGCGGCCCTGCGACCAGAGCCAGGCGCCGACGAACAGGACCGCAAGACAAGACCTCAGTCCGGCAAAGAACACCGGCTGCAACCCCTCGTTCACCCAGACGATGACGATCTGGTTGAAGGACAGCAGTGCCGCGATGGCGGTCAGCCCGGCCGCCCCGGCGGCGTCGAGCCTGTCTTTCTTCGGCGACATGGGCTTTCCTTGTTGCCCCGATGGCGTGCCAGCCCTTCGCGGGAAGGTCAACCCCGGGGAGATGCGCAAATTCCTAACAAACCATGAAAACACACCTGCAACCCATTGATTCTAATGACGCTGAGTCATGTCCACACGTGCGACACCTTTCCACGCAAGGGGGATGGAGCCCGCGCCCGCCCTCGCGTAAAGCTGGGTCGTGCCGATCCGGAGGGCCCGCCCCATGTCCGACCCCCTGCTCTCTGCCTGGCCCCCGGAGTTTCCATGACCCCCAACCTGCGCGGCATCCTTTTCATGACCGCCGCAATGGCGGGCTTTGCCGTCGAGGATGCGCTCATCAAGGCTGCAAGTGCGACCGTCCCCGCCGGACAGGTGATCCTCTTGATCGCCGTGGCGGGCCTTGCGGGCTTTGCCCTCTGGGCGCGGGTGGCGGGGCACCGGCTGTGGCAGCCTGCGGCCTTCTCGGTTCCCGTCGTGGGCCGCACCCTGGCCGAGATGGTGGGGACCTACGGCATCGTCACGGCCCTGTCGCTGGCCCCCCTCTCCACGGTCACGGCGATCATCCAGGCCGCACCCATCGTGGTCGTCGCGGCCGCCGCCCTGTTGCTGCGGGAACAGGTCGGCTGGCGGCGCTGGACCGCGATCTTCACGGGCTTTGCCGGGGTCCTGATGATCCTGCGGCCGGGGTCGGCGGCCTTCGATCCCAACGCCTTGTGGGCCGTGATGGGGGTTCTGGGCCTTGCTGCACGCGACATCTTTGCCCGTCGGATGGACCCCGGCCTGCCGACGCCTGTCGTGGCCTCGTGGGGCTACCTCGGGGTGCTGGTCCTTTCGGTGGGGATGCTGGCGCAGGACGGCGGCCCGGTCCTGCCGGGGTTGCAGGCGGGCCTCTGGATCGCCGCCGCTGCGGCCATTGGCCTGATATCCTATTGGGCGATCATCGAGGCGACGCGGGCGGGCGACGTGTCGATCATCGCGCCCTTCCGCTACAGCCGCCTGATCTTCGGCGTGGGCCTCGGCGTCCTGATGTTTGGCGAGCGGCTGGACGGGGCGACCCTCGCCGGCGCCGCGCTGGTGATCGGATCGGGCCTCTACACGCTTTACCGCGAGCGGTTGCGCAAGGTAGAAGGCGCGGCAACCGCAGCCATGGAGACCCGGGCATGACCACCATCATCGACATCCACGCGCGCGAGATCCTCGACAGCCGGGGCAACCCCACGATCGAGGTGGACGTGCACCTGGAATCGGGCGCCATGGGCCGCGCCGCCGTCCCCTCGGGCGCCTCGACCGGCGCGCATGAGGCGGTGGAGCGGCGGGACGGGGACAAGAACCGCTACTTCGGCAAGGGCGTGCTGGAGGCTGTGGCCGCCGTAAATGGCGAGATTGCCGAGGAAATCGTCGGGTTTGACGCGCTGGAGCAGGTCGGCATCGACCGCACGATGATCGAGATGGACGGCACGCCGAACAAGGGGCGCCTGGGGGCGAATGCGATTCTGGGGGTGTCCCTCGCCGTCGCCAAGGCCGCCGCCGAAGCGACCGGCCAGCCGCTTTTCCGTTATGTGGGAGGGACTTCCGCGCGCATCCTGCCGGTGCCGATGATGAACATCATCAACGGCGGCGCGCATGCCGACAACCCGATCGACATCCAGGAATTCATGATCATGCCGGTGGGGGCCGACAACATCCGTGACTCCGTGCGGATGGGGTCCGAGGTGTTCCATACGCTGAAGAAGGAACTGTCGGCGGCGGGCCTTGCCACCGGGATCGGTGACGAGGGCGGCTTTGCGCCGAACCTGAGCTCTGCCCGTGATGCCCTTGATTTCATCATGAAATCCATCGAGAAGGCCGGGTATCATCCGGGCGAGGATATCTTCCTTGCGCTGGACTGCGCGGCCACGGAGT
>CAZVIS010000257.1:0-4953 GCA_964627355.1 uncultured Rhodobacterales bacterium | reverse complement strand
ATCAGGGCTTCATGTGGCGCACCCGGGCGCCCCACTCGATGGCGGCAGCATGAAGGCGGTCCACAGCCAGCTCCTCGCGCACCTCTTCCAGCATGCGCAACTCGACCTCGCGCAGCCGTCCGTCAGCGGACACCATGTCGCAGGCCAGCGCATAGGCCGTCTCGTTCAGCCGCTCCGGCAGGGCATCGCGGATCAGCCCGAACAGGGCGTCGAGCCCGTCCTCCTCTTCGAACAGGTCAAAGACCACCTGCGCGATCTGCCGGATGCGGTCGGCGTCATAGCCCGCAAAGACCGGCATGTGCCCGACCATGCGCTGGATCGCCACCATCTCGACCGTGCGCATCTGCGCGTCGGCGGCGGACACCGCGATCATCACCGCGACCAGCGCATCCTGCGGGGAAAGCGACGGGGGGGTGTCGGGCATGGCAGGCTCCTCTTGCGGCGTCGCGGCGGACAATATTGACGCCGGGGGTGGGCGGCAATAGACCCCGCAGCGCAAGGTCGGGGCGGATGGCCCCGCTGGAGATACCCATGACCGCCCTTCGTGACGCCGGAATGAAGTCCAAGGCCTGGCCCTTCGAAGAAGCCCGCCGCATTCTCGACCGCTACAAGGGCAAGGACCCGGAGAAGGGGTATGTCCTGTTCGAGACGGGCTATGGGCCCTCGGGCCTGCCCCACATCGGGACCTTCGGCGAGGTCGCTCGCACGACGATGATCCGCCGCGCCTTCGAGGCGATCAGCGACATTCCCACGCGCCTCATCTGCTTTTCGGACGACGTGGACGGGATGCGCAAGGTGCCCGAGAACGTGCCCCAGCAGGAGATGCTGCGCCAGCACATGCAGAAACCGCTGACCAGCGTGCCCGACCCCTATGGCCGGTACGAAAGCTTCGGCCACCACAACAACGCGATGCTGCGCCGGTTTCTGGACACCTTCGGCTTTGCCTATGAGTTCATCTCGGCCACCGAGTTCTACAAGTCCGGCCGGTTCGACCCGACCCTGCGGCTGGCCGCCGAACGCTATGACGCGATCATGGCGATCATGCTCAAATCGCTGCGGGAAGAACGCCAGCAGACCTATTCCTGCTTCCTGCCGATCCACCCCGAGACAGGCCGCGTCCTCTATGTCCCGATCAAGCATGTGGACGCGAAAGAGGCGACGGTGACCTTCGACGACGAGACGGGGCGCGAATGGACCGTTCCCGTGACCGGCGGGCACTGCAAGCTGCAATGGAAGCCCGACTTCGGCGCCCGCTGGGCTGCGCTGGACGTCGATTTCGAGATGTACGGCAAGGACCACTCGACCAACACGCCGATCTATGACGGGATCTGCGAGGTTCTGGGCGGCCGCGCGCCGGATCACATGACCTATGAGCTTTTCCTCGACGATCAGGGTCAGAAGATCAGCAAGTCCAAGGGGAACGGGCTGACCATCGACGAATGGCTGACCTATGCGGCGACGGAATCCCTGTCCTACTTCATGTACCAGAAGCCCAAGACGGCCAAGCGGATGCACTTCGACGTGATCCCCCGCGCGGTGGACGAGTATCACCAGCAACTGCGCGCCTATCCGACGCAGGACGTGGACGGGCAGGTGAACAATCCGGTCTGGCACATCCACAACGGGAACCCCCCGGCAAGCGGGATGGCGGTCAGCTTCGGTATGCTCCTGAACCTCGCCAGCGTGTCGGCGGCCCCGGACAAGGCCGCCCTCTGGGCCTTCATCCGCCGCTATGCGCCGGGTGTCACCCCCGAAGCGAACCCCGATCTCGACGCGGCTGCCGGCTATGCCGTGCGCTACTTCCACGACCGCATCGCCCCCACCCGCACCTTCCGCCTGCCCACGGATCAGGAGCGGGCAGCGATGGAGGACCTGCGGTCACGTCTGGTCGCCTGGGACGCCCCGGTCGAGGACGAGGCGCTGCAATCCATGGTCTTCGCCGTCGGCAAGGACCACGGGTTCGAGCCGCTGCGCGACTGGTTCAAGGCCCTCTATGAGGTCCTCCTCGGCGCCTCTGACGGCCCCCGCTTTGGTGGCTTCATCGCCCTTTACGGCGTGGCTGAAACCATCGCGCTGCTCGACCGGGGGCTGGCGGGCGAACTGGCGGCATGACAGGCATAGGTTGCGGAAGCGCAACCCATGGCGGTGCTGAGCGTCTTTGCCGATACACCGGAGACCATGGCGCTCAATGACTTGCCCGGCTACGCTCACCCGCGCGCCGGGCGACGCCATTCCGGCGAAATCCCTGAAATGTCCTAGCTCTTCTTTCCTGACCAAGTATCCTCGGGGGGTGCGGGGGGCAGACGGCCCCCCGCCCTTTCACCCGCGCAAGGCCATCCATCCCAGGCCCGCACCCGTCCCGCCGCGCGGGCGATACTCCGCCCCAACCCACTTCACCCCTGCCTTCGCCGCAAAGGCCAAGGCGCCCGCATCCGGCTCCCCCCGGTCCGGCTCGCCCGCGATCTGGAAATGCGTGACCCAAGGCCCCGCCACCCGCCAGCACGCCTCGACCCCGCCGAGCCTTGCCGCATGCCAAAGGTCGAACTGCACCCCCACCCCCGACACCTCCGCCGCGATCCGGGCGGCCTGCGCGAAGTTGGACAGGGCGTAGCCCGGCATGTCGCCGGGGTTCAGCGGCTCGATGGTGAGGGGATGGCCGTGGGCAGCGGCCCATCGGAGGTTGGCCAAGAAGGTCGCCTCATCCCCCCCGTTCCCAGCCATCACATGGATGCGCGCGGCGCCGATGGCCTGCGCCATCTCCAGCGCCCGTGCAAAGCCCTCACGAAACCGCGCCTCGGCCCCCGGCACGGCGGCAAAGCCCCGCTCTCCTGCCGCCCAGTCCCCGGCGGGCGTATTGACCAGCGCGACGGGGAAACCGTCCAGCGCCCTCACCCAGTCCTCCGGCGCATGGTCATAGGGCATCGTCATCTCGACCCCGTCGAACCCCGCCGCCCGAGCAAGCGCGGGCCGCTCCAGCATCGGTGCCTCGGAAAAAAGCCAGTTCAGATTCGCCGCGATCCGCATTCAGCCCAGATCAGCCGCCGACCCGAGCGGAAAGAACACGCCCTGCGAGCGTATGCCGAACGCCTCTCCCTGAACCTCGCCGATCTCGACCAGCCGGTAGAAGGACTTGCGATCGATCCGCGCTTCAAGCCCTGGGCGGACAAGGACATAGGGCGCGGGTTCTCCGCCCTCGGACGTCACTACGCGCAGGGGACGCTCGGGCCCCGCTGTCACGGCATCGCCGATATTTGTCACGAACGTCACCGCCTGCGGCGCCCCCTCGACCGTGAAATCCACGGCGACGAAGGGCACATCCTCTACCACGATCCCCACTTTCTCGACAGGGGTGACAAGGAAGTAGCGGCCCTCTTCCGCCTTCAGGATATTGGCGAACAGCCGCACCAGAGGCGCGCGTCCGATGGGGGTCCCCTCATGGAACCAGGTCCCGTCGCGGGCAATACGCATGTCGATCTCGCCGCAATAGGGCGGGTTCCACAGATGCACCGGCGCAGGCCCCGCGCCCTTTCCAGCAGCAGCCATGATCCCGGCAACAGACGGTTTCACGATAGTTTGTGCCTCTTCGCCTTTTGTCATTTGTGCCCGGCGCCATAGTTCGATCAAATGGAAGCATAGCCTGAACCGGAGGATTGTCATGCCCGACCCGCAGAACCCCGCAGCGCTGGTGGCCGAGATCGAGGCCCTGGGGTCGCGGCTGGCCGAGGCCAAGGCGTCGATCAACCGCCGCTTCATCGGGCAGGAGAAGGTGGTCGATCTGGTGCTGGCCGCGATGCTGTGCGGCGGGCATGCGCTGCTGGTCGGTCTGCCGGGACTGGGCAAGACGCGGCTGGTGGACACGCTTTCGACCGTGATGGGGCTGAAAGGCAGCCGCATCCAGTTCACGCCCGACCTGATGCCCGCTGATATCCTGGGGTCCGAGGTGCTGGACGCCAATGCCGACGGCAGCCGGTCCTTCCGCTTCATCGAAGGGCCGATCTTCTGCCAGCTGCTGATGGCCGACGAGATCAACCGTGCCAGCCCTCGCACCCAGTCCGCCCTCCTTCAGGCGATGCAGGAGCGAGAGGTGACGATTGCGGGCAAACACCGGCCCCTCGGGCGACCCTTCCACGTCCTCGCCACCCAGAACCCGATCGAACAGGAGGGGACCTACCCTCTGCCCGAGGCGCAGCTGGACCGCTTCCTCGTGCAGGTGGACGTGGAATACCCCGACCGCGCGACCGAACGCGACATCCTGATCGCGACGACAGGGGCCGAGGAGGCGCAGGTGCATCAGGTGTTCAAGGCGGATGAGCTGATCGCCGCGCAGGGCGTGATCCGGCGCATGCCCGTGGGGGATACGGTGGTCGAGGCAATCCTCGATCTGGTGCGCGCCTGCCGTCCCGGGGAGCCGGAGGGTGCGGCGCTGGCCGGGCAACTGTCCTGGGGTCCGGGGCCGCGTGCGGCGCAGGCGCTGATGTTGACGGTGCGGGCGCGGGCGCTGCTGGACGGGCGGCTCGCGCCGTCCGTTGCGGATGTGGCGGCGCTGGCGCGGCCAGTGCTGACGCACCGGATGGCGCTGTCCTTTGCCGCACGAGCGCGGGGCGAGAGCCTTGGCGCGATCATCGACGCAACGGCAGCCTCGGCGCTGAAGCTGGATGCTGCCGCATGACCGGACTTTGCATGGGGCGCCGCGCGTGACCGACAGCGCCACCCTGCGCGCCCGGGCCGAGGGTCTGGGCCAGTCGCTGCCACCCCTTCTGGCCGAGGCAGAGCATCTGGCTGCGACGGTCATTCTGGGCGAGCATGGGCGCCGCAGGGCGGGGATGGGGGACGAGTTCTGGCAGTACCGTCCCGCCGGTCCCGGCGACTCGGCCCGCCAGATCGACTGGCGCCGTTCAGCCCGGTCGGATGCGCATTTCGTGCGGGAACGCGAATGGCAGGCAAGCCAGACGG
>CAZVIS010000256.1:0-4996 GCA_964627355.1 uncultured Rhodobacterales bacterium | reverse complement strand
TGCGCCAGGAGCATCGCCCCTTGTCAGTCCAGCCTTTCCTCATGGCCGCCAAGCAGCCGGGCGGGCCCGATGGCGAAACGGGCATCCTGACCAAGACGCGCAGCAAGACGCAGCGGCCGCCGCTCTACAAGGTTCTGCTTCTGAACGACGACTACACGCCGATGGAGTTCGTGGTTCATGTGCTTGAGCGTTTCTTCGGGCTGACCCATGCACAGGCGTTCGAGATCATGCTGACGGTCCACAAGAAGGGGCTGGCCGTGGTCGGCGTGTTTTCCTTTGAGGTGGCCGAGACGAAGGTGGCGCAAGTGATGGACTTTGCCCGCCGTCACCAGCATCCCCTCCAGTGCACGATGGAAAAGGAATAAGGCAGGAAACTGCCTGCCCATGCGTTCCGAACGTTGGACCCTTGCCGTCGAGACTGGCCTCTTTTCCTTGCCGGCCGCCGGGCGCCTTCTGGTGCTGAATGCGCGGGCCGACGATGATCTGACAATGCTGCCCGCCGGGCGCACGCATCTCGTGCAGGGCTTCCGGCCCGACCATGACGCGCTGGCGGCCCGTGGCCTGAAAGTTTCGCCCGACCTGCCTGCAGGGCCCTTTGCGCTGTCCTTCGTCTGCCTTCCCCGCGCGCGTGAGGCTGCCCGCGCAATGGTTGCCGCCGCCGCTGCCGTGACGCAGGGGCCGGTCGTCGTGGACGGGCAAAAGACCGACGGCGTCGATTCGCTGCGGCGAGAGATTGCTGGCCGCATTCCGGTGTCAGACGCGCTGGCCAAGGCGCATGGCAAGCTCTTTACCTTTGCCGGGGGGGTGGACCTGTCGGACTGGGCCGCTCGCCTGGGCCGAACGGCCGAGGGGTTCACCACCTTGCCCGGAGTGTTCTCGGCCGATGGTGCGGACCGGGGGTCGGCGCTGCTGGCTGCCGCGCTTCCGGCAAAGCTGAAGGGGCGCGGCGTCGATCTGGGGGCCGGGTGGGGGTATCTGGCCGCTGCCGCGCTGGCGCGTGAGGGGGTGACCCATCTTGACCTCGTGGAGGCTGAGGCGGATGCGCTGACCTGCGCGCGCCTCAACATCATCGACTCCCGCGCGGCCTTTCACTGGGCCGATGCCACCCGCTTTCGCCCCGACCGTCTGGCCGACTGGGTGATCTGCAACCCGCCTTTTCACCTTGGCCGCGCGGCGGATCCCGGCCTGGGAGAGGCCTTTCTGCGCGCCGCCGCGCGCATGCTAGCCACTGACGGCACGCTATGGCTGGTGGCCAACCGCCATCTTCCTTATGATCGCTGCCTTGTGACGCTGTTCCGCGAGGTGGACGACAATGGCGGCGATGCCGCTTTCCGCCTGACAATGGCTGCAAGGCCCCTTCCCGCATCCGGACGCCGAGGACCCCCATGACACTTTCCATCCAGGGCAAGACCGCCATCGTGACGGGCGCCGCCGCCGGAATCGGCCTCGCCATCGCGCGGCACTTCCTCGACAAGGGCGCCAACGTGATGTGCGCCGACATCGACGAGACGCGCCTGATGAACGAATGCGGCGAAGCGGCGCGCAGCGAGGGTGCGCTGCGCTTCTTTGCCGGTGACCTGCGCGAGAAGCTGACGATCGCCAACCTCTTGTCGGCCACCTTCGACGCCTTTGACCGGGTGGATATCCTCGTGAACGCGGCCCGTGTCTTTGCGGTGTCAGACCCGCTGGATCCGTCCAAGGATCAGGTCGAACTGATGCTGCAGTACAACTTGATCTCGAGTCTGCGCCTGTCACAAATGACGGCCAAGCGGATGATCGCGATGGCCGAGAAATCGGGGGCCACAGGCAACATCGGGGCGATCATCAACCTGTCCTCGACCTCGACCGCGCGAACAAGTCCCGATCTTCTGGGCTATGCGATCACGTCGGCGGCGATCGAACAGATGACCAGGTCGCTTGCGCTGGCGCTTGCGCCGAAAGGGATTCGCGTGAACGCCGTGGCCTTTGCCAGTGTGATGAGTGCAAGCCTGCACGGGCAGATCAAAGAGCATCCAGACTATCGTGCCGCCATTCTGGAAGGCACGCCGGCCGGGCGCATCGCCGCCCCGGCAGAGTTGGCCGAGACGGTGCAGTTCCTTGCCTCGGACGCAGCCGGGTTCTTGACTGGGCAGGTGCTGACGCTGGACGGTGGACGATCGATCCGCGACGGGGTACAGGCCCCCGCGTTCTGAGCCTATTCGGGATAGATCGCCCGGCACTGCGCCGTCGCCGATTCGGCCTGTCGCGCAAGGCTGATGCGCTTGTCGCGCATGCTGGCAAGTTTCGCACGCTCGACATTGAGGTCGATTGCCCGGGGGCGAAGTTCGGTGTCGAGTTCCCGGCTGAAGCAGCTGAAGGGCACGGCGCGCCCCCGCGTTCCGTCGGGGTTGCGTGGACCTTCGCGGTAGCACAGGTCAGGCACCAGATCGACGGTCTGCACCTCGACCAGTGCATAGCCGCGCTCGATGTTGGCCTCGGTTTCGGCGATCAGGCGGTCAAGCGTGCGAAGGTCGCGCGTCTCGCGCTGAATGCACTGTTCCTGCGGCGTGCCGCAGGCAGCCAGAAGCAACAGGATCGCAAGTCCGGCGTGGCGTCGCATCAGGACCTCGCAGCAGGGTTAAAGCGCAGGCTTTGCAAGGCGATAGCTGCCTTCGGGCAGGTCGAGCGCCGCCATAAGGTCGCGCAACTGTACCATCGACAGGGTGATCGTGACAGGTTCCCCCTCGCGCGGGTCGTCCTGAGTCAGCGTGATGCAATCCTCGAACGCCGAGATGGCAACATCGGCCTGCAGGTGCGGGCTGCCCTCGTCGATCAGGGTGATCACGGTCGCGTCGAATTCGTGCTCGATGGTGAACATGCTGCAAGTCTAGGATGGGGGCGGCGACAGGGCAAGCACACCCCTGCGTGACTGGGGCTGGCGCTGACGGTCCCATTTGCTAGATGCTGAACCGACGAATACGGGCGGGAGAGTGGGTTGCGGCGAATTCTGGCACTCATGGCGGCGCTGACCCTGTCTGGCTGCATTGCGCCGCAGGACGTGCTGGTGGGCCTGCCCGCGCCGTCGCCGCAGGTGGCGGTCGCAGAACCCGGTCGGGCCGATGCGCGGGCCGTCGCCGCCAACTTCATCGCCGCCGTGGACCGGGTCGAGCCCGTGGCCGAGGCCTATTGCCGCGCGCGGACGCGCGGGGTGCCGTGCGATTTCCGCATCGTGATCGACGACCGTCCGGGTCAGCCGCCGAATGCCTTTCAGACGGTGGACAATTTTGGCCGCCCGGTGATCGCCTTTACCTTGTCGCTGATCGCAGGCGCACGGAACATGGATGAGATCGCTTTCATCATGGGCCACGAATCGGCCCATCACATTCTGGGACATATTCCCATATCGACCCGGAATGCCCAGAGCGGGGCGATCATGGCAGGCGTTCTGGCGACGCTTGGCGGCGCAGACGAGGCAGGCGTGCGGGCTGCCCAAGACATTGGCGCCACGGTCGGCGCGCGCCGATTCTCCAAGGATTTCGAATTGCAGGCCGATGCCCTTGGAACCGAGATTGCCTTCCGAGCCGGGTTTGATCCTGTGCGCGGGGCCGAGTTCTTCGCGCGCTTGCCCGATCCGGGCGACCGCTTCCTCGGTTCACACCCGCCCAACGCGGACCGGGTGGCGATCGTCCGGCTCACGGCGGCGGCATTGCGCTAGCCTTGCCTGCACCACTAGCCTGACCTCTGCAGAAGATAGCCGGGGGGAACAGATGGCACTGGACATCGGAGGGGAGTTCAAGAGGTTCAGGAACACCTGAGTCTGGTCGCTGGCGGGGTGGCGAGCAGCCTGGGCCAGTGAGAAATCGCTGCGCCGATGAACTGGTGCAAACGTCTGTTCGATCGGGCTGGCCCTTGTGCTGGACCTTACCGCCGTCGAGCCGGCACTGATTTCGCGCTCGGGATGCTGGTCCTTGCGGCCGAGCTTGCGAACACCGCCATTGAAGAGATCGTGGACGACATCTCGACCGCGCGGGACCCCCGCGCCGGCAAGGCCAAGGACTGCGACTCGGCCGCCGTGGCGCTGGCCGCGGGAGTGGCCTGGGTGGTGGTGCTGGTCGGGTAGAAATCAGGTCGGCTGGACGACCCGCCCCCACAGATCATACTCGCCCGCCTCGTCCACCTCGACCGTGACGATTTCGCCGGGGGTCAGGCTGTCGAAATCCTCGTCGATGTAGAGGTTTCCGTCGATCTCGGGCGCGTCGGCGCGGGTACGGCAAGTGGCGCCTTCGTCGTCCACGGCGTCCACAATCACCTGCTGGCGGGTGCCGACCTTCGCGGCAAGTTTCGCCTCGCTGATGGCTTGCGCCTTTTCCATGAAGCGGGTGAAGCGTTCTTCCTTGACCTCGTCCGGCACATGGTCGGGCAGGGCGTTCGACCGCGCGCCTTTGACGTTCTCGTAGCGGAAGGCGCCTACGCGATCCAGTTTCGCCTCGTCCAGCCAGTCGAGCAGGGTCTGGAACTCGGCCTCGGTCTCTCCGGGGTAGCCCACGATGAAGGTGGAGCGCAGGGTGAGGTCGGGGCAGATCGCCCGCCAGGCGGCGATTTCGTCGAGCGTTTTCGCCGACGCGGCGGGGCGGGCCATGCGGCGCAGCGTGTCGGGGTGGGCGTGCTGGAAGGGGATGTCGAGGTAGGGCAGGACAAGGCCCTCCGCCATCAGCGGGATCAGGTCACGCACATGGGGGTAGGGATAGACGTAGTGCAGCCGCACCCAAGCGCCGAGGGACCCCAGATCGCGCGCAAGGTCGGTGATGTGGGCGCGGTGGCCCTTGTCCGTCGCGTGCTTGAGGTCCAGCCCATAGGCCGAGGTGTCCTGGCTGATGACCAGAAGCTCGCGCACCCCCGCAGCGACCAGTCTTTCGGCCTCGCGCAGCACCGCATGGGCCGGGCGGCTGGCCAGACGACCCCGCATGTCCGGAATGATGCAGAACTTGCAGGCGTGGTTGCAGCCTTCGGAAATCTT
>CAZVIS010000255.1:0-5015 GCA_964627355.1 uncultured Rhodobacterales bacterium | reverse complement strand
TGATGGTGATGGACGCGCCCGACCCGTCCATCCGCCTCGTCATCATCACCTCCGGCACCGGCGCCAGCACCTCTTTCGCCATCGCCGAGGAAACCCTCACCGACATCTACGGAGCCGCATGATGCACCTCAAAGCCGCCGTGTTCGACTGGGCGGGCACCGTGATCGACCACGGCAGCCGCGCGCCCATGGGGGTTTTCGTCAAGGCCTTTGCCCAGTTCGGGGTCGAGATCTCGATTGCCGAGGCGCGGGGGCCGATGGGGATGGCCAAGCGCGACCATATCTCGACGCTCCTCCACTCCCCCCGCATCGCCAAGGCATGGGAGGCGGCGCAGGGCCCCGTGACCGAGGCGGCGATCGACCGGGTCTATGAGGTCTTCGTTCCGATGAACGAGACGGCGGTGACCGATTACTGCACGATGATCGAGGGCGCGGTGGCGGCGGTGGACCGGCTGCGCGCGCGGGGTATGAAGATCGGATCGACCACGGGCTACACGCGCAGCATCATGGCGCGGGTGCTGCCTTTGGCCGCCGCGCAGGGGTACTCGCCAGATAATCTGGTCTGTGCGGGAGACCTGCCGACGGGCCGTCCCACCCCGGCGATGATGTACCGCACCTTCCTCGATCTCGGCGTCTGGCCTGCCCATGCGGTGGTGAAGGTGGACGATACCGAAGTGGGGATCGAGGAGGGGCTGAATGCAGGCACCTGGACGGTCGGCATCGCGCTGACCGGCAACGCCTTTGGCCTGACACCGGAAGAGACGGCGGCCCTGCCTGCGCCCGACTTCGCCGCGATGAAGGCCGCGGCGGTGGCGAAGCTCACCGCCTGCGGGGCGCATTATGTCATCGACTCGGTGGCCATGATCGACCCGGTGATCGACGCCATCGAAGGCCGACTGGCGCGTGGCGAGCGTCCGTGACCCTGCCGTTCGAGCTGACCGCCGCAGAGGGCCTGTTCATGGCCGCGGCGGTTCTGATCGCAGGCTTCGTGCGCGGCTACTCCGGGTTCGGATTCTCCGCGATGCTGGTCGCGGCATCAAGCCTTGTGACCAACCCGCTGAACTTCGTCGCGGTCGTCGTCATTCTGGAATTCGTGATGTCGTTGCAGGCCTGGCGCGGGGCGGGTCCGGATATCGACTGGCGGCGGGTTCTGCTGTTGCTCGCCGGGGCGGCGGTCGGCCTGCCGCTTGGCCTCTGGGCGCTGACGGGGGTGTCCGAGGATACGGCGCGGGCGGTCGTCGCGGGCTATGTGCTGCTGATGTGCGCCATCCTCATGGCAGGCTGGCGGATGAGGGCCGAGGTGCGGGGGGTGGGCAACCTGGCGGCAGGCCTCGTCTCGGGCCTGGCCAACGCGCCTGGCATGGGCGGTCTTCCGGTCGCGGCCTTCTTTGCCGCGCAGCCGATGCAGGCGTCGGTGTTCCGCGCCACGCTGATCGCCTATTTCCCCATCCTCGACGTCTACTCCGCGCCGCTGTACTGGGCGCACGGTCTGGTCAGCCTCGACACGCTCTGGGCCTCGCTCTGGGCCTTGCCACTGACCGTGCTGGGCAACTGGCTGGGCGGCCGCCACTTTTTCGGCAGCGACCCGCAGGAGTTCCGGCGCTTTGCGATCCTGCTTCTCGCAGGGTTGGCGACGATGGGGCTGGTGAAGGCAATGTTGTGAGGGCCGTTCGCACCCATGTCGCATTCAGGCTGGCCCCCCCGCGCGCCCCGCGTCAGGATGCGGGAGAGGGAGGCAACGCATGACGCAACCGGTTCTCGACCGCTCGCCACGGGTATCGGACGAGGTGCGCCGCACGACCTGCTACATGTGCGCGTGCCGCTGCGGGATCAACGTGCACCTGACGGACGGCTGCGTGACCTATATCGAGGGCAACCGCGACCATCCGATCAACAAGGGCGTCCTCTGTGCCAAGGGCGCGTCGGGCATCATGCAGATCACCGCGCCCTCGCGCCTGCGGGCGCCCCTGCGCCGGGTGGGGCCACGCGGGTCGGGGGCCTTCGAGGAGATTTCCTGGGAGGAGGCGCTGTCCACCGCCGTTTCGTGGATGAAACCCCTGCGCGAGACGGCGCCCGAAAAGCTCGCCTTCTTCACCGGGCGCGATCAGTCCCAGTCCTTCACCGGCTGGTGGGCGCAGATGTTCGGGACGCCCAACTACGCGGCCCACGGCGGCTTCTGCTCGGTCAACATGGCGGCGGGCGGCATCTACACGATGGGCGGCGCCTTCTGGGAGTTCGGCGCGCCGGACTGGGAGAGGACGAAGCTTTTCGTCCTCTTCGGCGTGGCCGAGGATCATGACAGCAACCCCATCAAGATCGGTCTGGGCAAGCTGAAGGAGCGGGGGGTGCGGGTGATCGGGGTGAACCCGATCCGCACGGGCTACAACGCGGTAGCCGATGACTGGCTGGGGATCACGCCGGGGACGGATGGGTTGCTGATCCTGTCTCTGATCCATTGCCTGCTTCAGGCGGGGAAGATCGACACCGACTACCTCGCCCGCTGGACCAACGCGCCTTTCCTCGTGAACGAGGCGGAGGGGCCGGAGAAGGGTCTCATCCTCAAGAACGCCGAAAGCCAGCCCTTTGTGATCGACCGCCGCACCGGCCAGCCCGCGCCCTGGGGCGGCAAGGGGGTGGAGCCGGACCTTGGCGCCGTCTGGCAGGGTCACCGGACGGTGTTTCAGCATCTGGCGGAACGCTACCTCTCCCCCGACCACGCCCCCGAAGCGGTGGCTGATCGCTGCGGCATCCCCGCGCCGCGCATCCGCGCGCTGGTCGCTGAGATCGTGGCGGCGGCCTTTGACGCCCCTTGCATCATCGAGGAGCCCTGGACCGATTTCCGGGGCGATACGCACGACCGCATGGTTGGCCGCCCGGTCAGTTTCCACGCGATGCGGGGGATTTCGGCGCATTCCAACGGCTTCCAGACCGCCCGCGCGCTGCATCTGCTGCAAATCCTGCTCGGCTCGGTCGAAACCCCCGGCGGCTGGCGCATGAAGCCGCCCTATCCGAAGCCGGTCGAGGCGCACCCCACCCCCCACTACACCGCCGCGCCGGGCAAGCCGCTCGCCGGCCCGCATCTCGGCTATGTCCGGGGGCCGGACCAACTTGCCCTTCGCCCCGACGGCACCCCCGCCCGCATCGACAAGGCGTTTTCCTGGGAGAACCCGTTCAGCGCCCACGGCCTGATGCAGATGGTCATTCCCAACGCCCATGCAGGGGATCCCTACCGGATCGACACGCTGTTCCTCTACATGGCGAACATGGCGTGGAACTCCTCGATGAACACGGCCGAGGTGATGCGGATGCTCACCGACAAGGATGCCTCGGGCGAGTATGTCATTCCGAGGATCATCTATTCCGACGCCTATGCGTCCGAGATGGTGGCCTATGCCGACCTGATCCTGCCCGACACGACCTACATGGAGCGGCACGACTGCATCAGCCTGCTGGACCGGCCCATCAGTGAACCTGATGCCGCGGGGGACGCGATCCGCTGGCCGGTGGTGGAGCCTGACCGCGATGTGCGGGGGTTCCAGTCGGTGCTTCTGGACGTTGGGGCAAGGCTTGGCCTGCCGGGGATGGTCGAGGCGGATGGGTCGCCGAAGTTCAAGGACTACGCCGACTACATCCAGCGACATGAGCGTCGCCCGGGCGTGGGGCCCCTGGCGGGCTTTCGCGGGAACGGCACCGAAGAGGGACGTGGCGCCCCGAACCCCGGGCAGATCGACGCCTATATCGCGAATGGCGGCTTCTTTCAGGCGCATGTCCCGCACGGCGCTGCCTTCTTCAAGCCGTGGAACATGGCCTATCAGGACTGGGCCGTCGGCATGGGCTTCTTCGACGCTGTGCAACCCTATGTCTTCACCGTCTATTCCGAGCCGATGCGCCGGTTCCAGCTGGCGGCAGAGGGGCAGGGCTGGCAGCAGCCGCCCGACCATCTGCGCGCGCAGTTAAAGCTCTCGATGGACCCGTTGCCCGTCTGGTATCCGCCCTTCGGCGATGCGGCAGAGGGCTTTCCCTTGCACGCCCTGACGCAGCGACCGATGCACATGTATCACTCCTGGGGCAGCCAGAATGCGTGGCTGCGGCAGATAACGGGGAAGAATGTCCTCTTTGTGCCGACGAAGGTGTGGGTGGCCGAGGGGTTCCGTGCGGGTGACTGGGCGCGCGTGACCTCTCCCACCGGCGAGATCGTGGTGCCCGTGGCGCATATGGCGGCCCTGAACGAGAACACCGTCTGGACCTGGAACGCCATCGGCAAGCGGAAGGGGGCCTGGGGGCTGGATGCGGATGCGCCCGAGGCGACGAAGGGGTTCCTGCTGAACCACCTGATCCATGAACTGCTGCCGCCCAAGGGCGACGGGATGCGCTATGCCAATGCCGATCCGGTGACGGGGCAGGCAGCCTGGTTCGACCTTCGCGTGCGGATCGAACGGGTAGAGGCGCCGGTGGAGGCGCAGCCCGCCTTCCCGCCGCTCGGCAGCCCGCCGCGTGCCGGGGGCGGACGCCCGGATGCCAAGGCCGGGTCGGGATGGCGGCGGCTGTTCGGAGGGGGATCATGACCGCCCTGCCGCCCTCCTCGACCGTGAAGCTCGGCCTCGTCATCGACCTTGACACCTGCGTTGGCTGCCACGCCTGCGTGACGGCCTGCAAGGGCTGGAACGATCAGGGCTATGGCGTGCCGCTGTCGGATCAGGATCCCTATGGGGCCGCGCCCTCGGGGACGTTCCTCAACCGGGTGCATTCCTATCAGGTGGTGCCTGACGACGCGCCGCCGATGATCGTGAACTTCCCCCGGTCCTGCCTGCATTGCGAGGAGGCTCCTTGCGTCACCGTCTGCCCGACGGGGGCCAGCTACAAGCGGGCCGAGGACGGGATTGTCCTTGTGAACGAGGATGCCTGCATCGGCTGCGGCCTGTGCGCCTGGGCCTGTCCTTACGGCGCGCGCGAGATGGATGCGGCGGCGGGGGTGATGAAGAAATGCACGCTCTGCGTGGACCGGATCGGGAATGA
>CAZVIS010000254.1:0-5020 GCA_964627355.1 uncultured Rhodobacterales bacterium | reverse complement strand
CGGGTGCAGACTATTGCGCCGATGCGCTGCGGATGCTCGGCGACAGACAACTCGCAGAAGGGAGCGATCGGGGATGACGCAGAATCTTGCCCTTTCGCTTTCCATCCTCTGCATGGCCCTGACCGGCGGGTTCGGTGTCCTTTTCGCGCTGAACCCGGCGAAGGGCATGGCCGCCGCCTCGCACTGGCCCGAGCAACTTCCGCTTGTCATGTCGGACCGCTACATCGGGACGGCGTTCCTGCTGCTCGGGGTCCTCATCTTCGCCGACTGGCGGATGCTGACGTGGTTTCTGGCGGTCGTGGGCATCGCGGGGATGGGGGATGTGCTGATCTATGCGCGCGCCCGCAGGCCCTATCTGCCGCATCTGATTGCGGCGCTGTTGTACGGGGCGGCGGCGACGCTGGCCTACCTCGCTTACCTGAACGGAACATCCTGATGCTGCGCCGCCTGCACCCTCACCAGCCCGCCTCTTTCGCCTTCACCCCCGCCAACGAGGCCTGGGCACGGGCGCAGATCACCAAGTACCCCGAGGGGCGGCAGGCGTCCGCCATCATCCCCCTGTTGTGGCGCGCGCAGGAGCAGGAGGGGTGGCTGTCCCGCCCCGCCATTGAGCATGTCGCGGACATGCTGGGGCTGGCCTATATCCGGGCGCTGGAAGTGGCGACCTTCTACTTCATGTTCCAGCTGCAACCCGTTGGTTCCGTGGCCCATATCCAGATCTGCGGGACGACGTCCTGCATGATCATGGGGGCCGAGGATCTGGTGGGCGTCTGCCAGAAGCGGATCGGCAAGGCGCATGCCCTGTCGGCCGATGGCCGCTTCAGCTGGGAAGAGGTCGAATGTCTCGGGGCCTGTGCCAATGCGCCGATGGCGCAGATCGGCAAGGACTACTATGAGGACCTGACGCCGGCGCGGCTGGAAGAGATCCTCGACGAGATGGCGGCGGGCCGGGTGCCGGTGCCGGGGCCGCAGAACGGGCGCTATGCGGCCGAGCCGCAGTCGGGGCTGACAAGCCTGAAGGACCATGCCGCAGGACGCCGTCCGCACAATGCCAGCGCGCAGACGGCGGTGGACTTGCAGGACACGATCAAGCGCATTGATGGAACCGAGGTGCCGCTGGTGACGCCGTGGCTGCACCGGACGCCCGAGGTGACCGGTGCCCCAGGGCCCGAGCCGAAGCCGGGCGCAGGCCGCCCTGCGGATGCCACGGGTGCCACGGTGCAAGAGGCCCCGGCGATGGCCAAGGGCAAGCCCGAGGCCGATGGCAATGCGCCCGAGGCGACGCCGCTTGCCACGCCTGGTGCTGCGGTCGTCGCGGCGACGCGTCCTGCGGGGCTGGAGGGCCCGCGCGATGGCAAGGCGGACGACCTCAAGGTGATCGTCGGCATCGGGCCGAAGCTCGAGGCGCTGTGCCACCGGCTGGGCTTCTATCACTTTGACCAGCTGGCGAACTGGACGGCGGCGGAAATCGCCTGGGTCGATGACAATCTGGAAGGCTTCAGGGGCCGTGTGACGCGCGACAAGTGGGTGGAGCAGGCGCGCGACCTCGCGGCAGGGACGGCAAAGGCTTAACCGGGTCCGATGGACCCATCGGGGAGGATGGCGATGATGGAAGACGTTCCGATGAAAGGTGCACCGCTTCTGGCGGGTTGGGTGATTGCGGCCGCCGTGGCCGTTGCGGCCACCGGCATCTGCATGGTGATCTTCAAGTTCAACGTGCCCCAGGCGACCTTTGTTGCGGCGGGTCTCTTTGTCATCGTCGGGCTGATCCTCGGCCTGCCACCCCGGACCGAGGTGGGGACCGAGGCCCCGGCGATGGCCGCACATGCCCCCGTGATGACGGCCCCTGCAATCGCGGCCCCCGTGATGGCTGCTCCGGTAATGGCAGGCCCCGTGACCGCGCAGAAACCGCAGGGATTGGCGGCAGCGCGGGGCGGCAAGCCCGATGACCTCAAGATCATCAAGGGGATCGGCCCTGCGCTGGAAAAGCTGTGCCACAGCCTTGGCTATTTCCACTTTGACCAGATCGCGGCCTGGACCCCGGCGGAGATCGCCTGGGTGGATGACAACCTCGAAGGCTTCAAAGGCCGGGTGACGCGCGACGAATGGGTGGCGCAGGCGAAGATCCTCGCGGCAGGCGGGACGATCGCGTGATGCCGGGGAACACCGATCCGCGCGTGGTGCAGGCCCGTCTGGCCGCCTTCGTCCTGGCCGGGGCGATGGTGCTCTGGATGGGCGCGCAGTTTCTGGGCGGCCAGTTGGGCTGGCCCGTGCGGTTCGTGTTCCTGTTCGACATGTTGGCCGGTGCGGCCTTTGTCTGGACGATGGTGGTGACGTGGAGGCTCTGGCGTTCGCGCCAGCGATAAGGAGAGAGTGATGCTCAAGGATCAGGACCGCATCTTCACGAACCTCTACGGGATGCACGACCGCACCCTTGCGGGGGCGCGGGCGCGCGGGCACTGGGACAATACGGCGGGCTTGCTGGCGCTTGGCCGGGACAAGATCGTCGAGATCGTGAAGGCGAGCGGTTTGCGCGGGCGTGGCGGGGCGGGCTTTCCCACCGGCCTCAAGTGGTCCTTCATGCCCAAGCAGTCGGACGGTCGGCCTTCGTACCTTGTCGTGAATGCCGATGAATCCGAGCCCGGCACCTGCAAGGACCGCGAGATCATGCGGCACGATCCGCATACGCTGATCGAGGGCTGCCTGATCGCCAGTTTCGCCATGGGCGCCAACGCCTGCTACATCTACATCCGCGGCGAATACATCCGCGAGCGTGAGGCGCTGCAGGCCGCCATCGACGAGTGCTATGACGCAGGCCTGATCGGCCCGAACGCCTGCAAGTCGGGCTATGACCTTGAACTTTACCTGCATCACGGCGCGGGCGCCTATATCTGCGGCGAAGAAACGGCGCTGCTGGAAAGCCTGGAAGGCAAGAAGGGCATGCCGCGGATGAAGCCGCCCTTCCCGGCGGGGTCCGGCCTTTATGGCTGCCCGACCACGGTGAACAACGTGGAATCCATTGCCGTGGTGCCGACGATCCTGCGGCGGGGGGCGGAGTGGTTTTCGTCCTTTGGCCGTCCGAACAATGCGGGGACCAAGCTTTTCGGCATTTCCGGCCATGTGATGAACCCCTGCGTGGTTGAAGAGGCGATGTCGATCCCGCTGAAGGAACTCTTGGACCGGCACTGCGGCGGCGTGCGGGGCGGGTGGAAGAACCTGAAAGCCGTCATCCCGGGCGGTTCGTCGGTGCCCCTGCTGACGCAGGCGCAATGTGACGACGCGATCATGGATTTCGACTGGCTGCGCGAGCAGAAGTCGGGCCTTGGCACCGCTGCCGTGATCGTGATGGACCAGTCGACCGACGTCATCAAGGCGATCTGGCGGCTGTCCAAATTCTACAAGCATGAGTCCTGCGGCCAGTGTACCCCCTGCCGTGAGGGGACGGGCTGGATGATGCGCGTGATGGACCGTCTGGTGCGGGGCGATGCGGAAGTCGAGGAGATCGACATGCTGCTGAGCGTGACGAAACAGGTCGAGGGGCACACGATCTGCGCCCTCGGCGACGCGGCGGCATGGCCGATCCAGGGTTTGGTGCGGGCGTTCCGGGACGAGATCGAGGACCGGATCAAGGCCAAGAAGACCGGCCGCGTGACGGCGGTGGCGGCGGAGTGAGAGGGATGCGCGCGGTGATCGGCGTGGCGGGACTGGGGGCGCTTTCGGCCTGCGTGGGCGCGGGGCCTGCGGTCGTGGCCGCAGGTCCCGTCCGCGTGACCGACCCCGCCGCGCCGCTGACCTATGCCGACGGCGCGCGGGCCAAATCTCTTGCCGATGCCCAGTGCAGGGGCCGAGTGCGCACCTCGATCTATGACCGGTTTGACGATGCTGGCGCGGCCTGGGTGTTCCCGGGGGGCTGCGCGTGATGCTGGCTCGGGTTCTTCTGGCGTTGACGCTGACAGCCACGCTGGCGCAGGCCAAGGTCCCCCTGCGGGACGAGGCGCATATCAACGGCCAGCTTCTGGCCGCGCAGATCGGTGACATCCTGCGCAAGACCTGCCCGGATGCCAGCGCCCGCTACATCGTGGTCTATCGCAAGATCAATGCCCTCAAGGCCTATGCGACCGAGAAGGGCTATACCCGCGAAGAGGTCGAGGCCTTTCTCGACGACCGCAGCGAGAAAAGCCGCATCCGGGGGCAAGCCGAGGCGTATCTGGCCGAGGCCGGGGCGGTGAAGGGTGACGTGCAAAGCTATTGCCGCGTCGCGCGCGAGGAGGTGCGGCGGGGTACTCTGACGGGCGAATTGCTGTGGGTGAGCGAATGAACGGGATGCATCTTGCCGAACTGAACGTGGGCCGTCTGCTGGCCCCCACCGATGACCCCCGTGTCGCCGAATTCATGGGCGCGCTGGACCGGGTGAATGGTCTGGGCAAGCGGATGCCGGGGTTCGTGTGGATGATGGAGGGGTCGGGGGAGCCGGGCCCCCAAAAATCGAACGTTGGGAACACCGAGGCCAAGATCGGCGGCGATCCACAGTACGTCAGCAACCTCACCGTCTGGGAAAGCGTCGAGACGCTGGAGAATTTCGTCTGGAACACCGTCCACCGCGCCTTCTACGAGCGGCGGCAGGAGTGGTTCGAGGTGCTGGGCAAGATGCATTTCGTGATGTGGTGGGTGCCTGCGGGGCATCGCCCCTCGCTGGAAGAGGCGCTGGCGCGGCTGGATCACTTGCGCGCACATGGGGACAGCGACCATGCCTTCGGCTGGAAGTGGCTGAAGGACGCGCAGCTTTACCGCGCGCATCAGTGCACCCAAGTGGCGGCGGAGTAGGGGCCATGTGCTACGGCGATCCCGGCATGAAGCATGTGCTGCGCGAGACCGAGGCGCGGCTTGCGCCCTTTGCGCAGGAATGGAATGCGGCTGCGCCGGAGGCCCCGCAGGCGGGCCTGCTGGCGCGGGTGAAGGCGGTCTTGGCCGCATGGGTTCGGAAGGAAGCGTCGCATGTCTAACCTCAAGAAGATCTCCA
>CAZVIS010000253.1:0-5060 GCA_964627355.1 uncultured Rhodobacterales bacterium | reverse complement strand
GCCGCACAGGCGCAGGCCGAGGCTGACGCAGCGGCCGCCGCACAGGCGCAGGCTGAAGCTGACGCCGCTGCCGCCGCGCAGGCGCAGGCTGAAGCCGACGCCGCTGCCGACGCGCAGGCGCAGGCTGAAGCCGATGCCGCTGCCGCCGCGCAGGCAGAGGCGGACGCCGCCGCGAGGCAGCAAGCCGAAGCCGAGGCCGCCGCCACACAGGCTGCCGCAGATGCGGCCGCCGCCGAGGCTGCCGCGCAGGCGCAGGTCGAGGCGGATGTCGCCGCCGCCGCCGCCGCCGCTCAGGCACAGGCTGACGCAGAAGCTGCCGCTGCCGCAGCAGCCGCGTTGCAAGCGCAGGCGGATGCCGAGGCGGCCGCTGCCGCACAGGCGCAAGCCGATGCCGACGCCGCTGCCGCTGCGCAAGCCGTGAAGGACGCCGAAGCGGCGAACGATGCGGCCGCCCTCGAAGCCGCCCGCGCGGCCGAGGCTGCCGCCGCCGAAGCCGCAACCGCCGCTGCGGCCGAGGCTGCCGATGCCGCCGAGGCGCAAGCCGCTGCCGAAGCCGCGGCTGCCGCTGCAACGGCCGCAGACGCTGCCGAAACCGTGGAACCCTCTACCGAGACCACACCCGATGCAACCGTCACAGCCGATCCGGCCGCCACGACCCCCGTCGCAGAAGCCGAGGTACAAACCGAGCCTCCGGCCGAGGCAGTCGAAACGCTTGAGGAGCTTTTGACCGCACCGGCCGAAGGCACAGGCACCGCCACGGCAGACCCGACGGTTCCTGTCGCTGAAAACGCCCCGGCTGCCGCGCTGGTGACGACGGACACCGCAGCCGCGCCTGCTGAAGCGACCACGACCGAGACCACGATCACTGCGGCCGACACACGGTCGAGCAGCGAGGAATTCTCGGGCCAGACGCGGCGCGAACGTGAGCGTGAGGCGGACCGCGCGCGCGACCGCGACGACGAGGGCCTGAGCGATCTAGAGAAGGTCGGCCTTTTGGCGCTTGGCGCGCTAGTCGTGGGCGCGATCCTCAAGAACGGGGACCGGGTCGAGGAAAATACCGGCGACCGCGTCGTCCTGCGGCGCGACGACGGGACCTATGTCGTGCTCAAGGACGATGACACGCTCTTGCGCCGCCCCGGATCGAACGTGCGGACCGAGACGTTCCGCGACGGGTCCACCCGGACCTTCGTGCGCCGCGCCGACGGGACCGAGGTGGTCACGATCCGCGACGCCTCGGGCCGCGTGCTGCGCCGGTCGGCCATTGACGCGCGGGGGCGCGAGGTCCTCCTGATCGACGATCTGGCCCCCGTTCGCCCGATCGACGTGACGACCCTGCCGCGGCCCCGCAAGCCCATCACCATCTCGACCTCGAACACCGACCTGTCGCTCGCTACCGCCATGGCCGCGATCAAGGGCCGGGACGACGCGCGCGGCTACTCGCTGCGCCAGATCCGCGAGATTCGCGAGGTGCGCGCACTGGCGCCGGTGCTGGATGTGGAACCCATCACCTTCGCCACCGGATCCTCGGCCATCGACCCGGCCGAGGCGCAGAAGCTGGCCGAACTTGGCGGCCTGATCGTGGACCTGATCGAGAAGCGCCCGAACGAGCTGTTCCTGGTGGAAGGCCACACGGATGCCGTGGGGTCGGCTGCCTCGAACCTCGCCCTGTCGGACCGGCGGGCGGAATCGCTGGCGCTGGCGCTGACCGAATACTTCGGCGTGCCGCCCGAGAACCTGGTCGTGCAGGGCTATGGCGAAAGCGACCTGCTGATCCCGACCGACGGGAACGAGCCTAGGAACCGCCGCGTCGCGGTGCGGCTGGTCTCGCCCCTGTTGCAGGCCGCGAACTGACCGTCCTCCGGCGCCACCTTTTGCCAGTGGCGCCGGCTCCCCTCGCCCCCATATAGTCGGAGGGGGAGAACGGTCATGGATCACGACGACATTCCGGAAATCGCGCTCGACTGGCACCGCAACGGGCGGGGTGTGGCGCTGGCGACAGTGGTAGAGACATGGGGGTCCGCGCCCCGCCCGGTGGGCAGCCAGCTGGCGATCAGTGCTGCGGGCGAGATCATGGGGTCCGTCTCGGGCGGATGTGTCGAGGGCGCGGTGGTGTCCGAGGCGGTGGAGGCGATGGCCGACGGCAAACCCCGCCTGCTGACCTTCGGCGTCAGCGACGATACCGCCTTTGCCGTGGGGCTGGCCTGCGGCGGCACGATTCGCGTGCTGGTGGAACCAGTCGGGCAGGCGATGCCGGTCGAGATGCTGGAGGCGCTGGTGACGGAGCGGGCGGCGCGCCGGGCCATGGCCTATATCGTGCATCCCGAAACCCATGCCCGCCGCCTGACCACAGGTCCGGGCGATCCGCTGGAGGGGGCGGTTGCCGCCCGGATGCGTGCCGACAAATCGGGGATGGAGGAGGATGGGACCTTCATCGCCATCCACAACCCGCCCCTCCGCATGATCGTGGTCGGTGCGGTGCATATCGCGCAGCCCCTGGTTGCGATGGCGCGGCTTTGCGGCTATGACCCCACGCTGATCGACCCCCGCGCGGCCTTTGGGTCCGACGCGCGCTTCCCGGGCGAGACGATCCTCGACGACTGGCCGGACGAGGCGATGGCGCAGCTTGCCCCCGATGCGCGGACGGCGGTGGTGACGCTGACGCATGATCCGAAACTGGACGACCCGGCGATCCGGGCGGCGCTGGCGTCCCGGGCCTTCTACATCGGCTGCCTCGGCTCCCCCCGCACCCATGCGAAACGGCTGGACCGCCTGCGTGCGGGCAGGGTGGACGAGGCCGCCATCGCGCGGATCCATGCGCCCGTCGGTCTGGACATCGGCGCGAAAAGCCCCGCCGAGATTGCCGTCGCGATCATGGCCCAGATCACGCAAAGCCTGCGGCGCGGCTGATGCGCTTCGGGGCGGTGCCCTTGGAAGAGGCGCAGGGGGCGATCCTTGCACATTCGGTGCCCCTGCCGGACGGACGATTGCGCAAGGGCTGCACCCTTGGGCCGCCAGAGATTGCGCGGCTGCGCGCGGCGGGTCTGGCCGAGGTGACGGTCGCGCGGCTTGACCCCTCGGACCTGCATGAGGATGCGGCGGCAATGGCGGTGGCACAGGCGCTGGTGCCTGCACCGCTTGCGGCGGGGATTGCCTTGCGCGCCGTGGGCACGGGTCGGGTGAACCTCCACGCCGATGTGACGGGCGTGGTCGAGGTGCTGGCCGACCGGATCGCGGCGCTGAACGCGGTCGATCCGCTGATTACCGTGGCGACCCTGCCCCGCTGGCAGCGCGTCCCGGAGGGAGAGATGGTGGCCACGGTCAAGATCATCGCCTATGGAGTCAACAAAGGCGCAGTCGCGGCGGCGGCGACGGCGGGGGCCGGGGCCTTGCGGATGCGGCCCGTGGCGATGGGACAGGCGGCGCTGATCCAGACCGTCACGGCGGACGACGACGGCGAAAAAGGCCACCGCGCGATCGGTAAGCGCCTGGCCGCGCTGGATGTCTCCCTTCGCCCCAAGCATCTTGTCGCGCACCGCGAGGACGACCTCGCTCACGCGTTGCAAGGGGTCGATGGGGTGGATCTGATCCTGATCCTGACCGCCTCGGCCACCTCCGACCCGCACGACGTGGCCCCGCAGGCCCTGCGCCGCGCGGGCGGCACGGTGGAACGGTTCGGGATGCCGGTCGATCCGGGAAACCTGCTGTTCATAGGTCGTCTGCGCGAGGTGCCGGTGATCGGCCTGCCCGGATGTGCGAAAAGCCCCGCGCTGAACGGCGCGGACTGGGTGATGGAGCGGGTCATCTGCGGGGTTCCCGTCACCGGCGCGGACATCGCTGCCATGGGGGTGGGCGGCCTCTTGAAGGAAATCCCCGAGCGGGGAAGACCGCGTACCGCTGCCCCGGAATGACAAAGGGGCCTTACGGCCCCCCTGTACGCCGCCAGTGACGGGCCTACTTCGGCCCGATCATCATCACCATCTGACGCCCTTCCAGCCTGGGCATCGACTCGATTTTGCCCGCATCGCCCACATCGGCGGCCACACGGTTCAGAAGTTCGAGGCCAAGCTGCTGGTGCGCCATCTCGCGGCCGCGGAAGCGCAGGGTGACCTTCACCTTGTCACCCTCGTCCAGGAACTTCATCACCGACCGCATCTTGACGTCGTAGTCATGCGTGTCGGTGCCCGGGCGGAACTTGATTTCCTTGATCTCGATGATGTGCTGCTTCTTGCGCGCCTCGGCCTCGCGCTTCTGCTGCTCATACTTGAACTTGCCGAAGTCCATGATCTTGCAGACCGGCGGTTCGGCGTTCGGCGAAATCTCCACAAGATCCAGCCCGGCCTCCTCGGCCATCTGCAGCGCACGGGCGGGCGACACGACGCCCACATTCTCGCCATCCGCACCGATCAGGCGAATTTCACCCCCCCGGATACGGTCGTTCACGCGGGGGCCGGTGTCGCGTTGCGGCGGGGCGTTGTGCGGTCTGCGGGCTATGGTGTAGGTCCTTTGATGGTGGCGTTCGTGGCGGGCAAAATAGTCCTGCAGGCGGGCAGCTTCAACCACATTCGTCCGATTCGCGCGACGAAGCGCGGGCATCCGGGCCCGCCACTTCCCAAGACTACACATTTATGTCATTCAGCGCGCGCAGCCGCCGACCCCGGCGGCAAGGGGAGATCGGATATGAACAAGAGCTTTATCATCGGCGTCGTCCTGATCGTCGCGGCGGGGCTTGGCTACTACCAGTTCAGCTACAAGCCGGCGCAAGAGGCCGCCGCTGCTGCTGTCGCTGCCGCCGCCGAGGCCGAGAAGAAGGCGGCCGAGGAAGCTGCCGCCGCCGCCGCGAAGGCCGCCGAAGAGGCCGCCGCCGCCGCGAAGAAGGCCGAGGAAGAGGCTGCCGCCAAGGCCGCAGCCGAAGCCGCCGCCGCCCAGAAAGCCGCGGAAGAGGCCGCCGCCAAGGCCGCCGAGGAGGCCGCTGCCGCGGCCAAGGCAGCGGAAGAGGCTGCCGCCAAGGCTGCCGAGGAAGCCGCCGCCAAGGCCGCCGAAGAGGCCGCTGCCGCCCAGAA
>CAZVIS010000252.1:0-5099 GCA_964627355.1 uncultured Rhodobacterales bacterium | reverse complement strand
TGCCCTACGCCTTCGACCTGATCGAGCGGCACCCCGAGGGCAGCCAGGCCTTCCTTCCGATGACCGCCGCCCCCTTCCTCGTCATCGTCAGCGAGGGGCCGGATGCCACCCCCCGCGCCTTCCTGACCGACGGGGCGCAGGGGATCAACCTCAACCGGGGAACATGGCACGGGGTCCTCACCCCCCTCACCGCCCCCGGCCTCTTCGCCGTGGTGGACCGGATCGGGCCGGGCGCGAACCTTGAGGAACACCGATTCGCCGAACCCTGGACCGTGATCCCCTAAAGCGGGATGTCGTAGGTGACCCAAGGTGTCCGCTTCGCCACCCGGTCATAGAGCGCCTGCGCGGTGACGTTGTCGGAAGCGGTGATCCAGCGGATCACCGACCAGCCGCGCGCCCGACCGGCAGCCTCGACCCCCGCAATCAGCGCAGCCCCGGCACCCGTCCCGCGCGACCCGGGGTCAACGAACAGGTCATCCAGAAACCCGCCCGTGGTCGCCGACAGGGGCCGCGCAAAGGGCCGGAAATGCGCAAGGCCGACAAGGCCCCCTGCACTCTCGGCCACGAGCGCCTCGGTTCCGTGGCCCGGATCATGGATCCAGCCCCAGACCCGGTCGCGCATCTCGGGCGTCTGCGTCACGCGATAGAAGGCGGCATAGCCCGCATAGAGGCGGTCCCAGTCGGGGCGGTCGGATTCGACCGCGGGGCGGATCGTCTGAGACATGCGAGGCTCCTCATGACAACGGGACTGTAAATCGAACTAGACAATGCTAGGATCGCGCGCATCCGACAAGGTGCCCCGCGATGTTCGACCAGACGCCCCCCGGCCTCACCGTCCCCGCCCTTCCGGGTGCTGCACGCCCCGGGCTTTGCACCGACTGCGGCGTCTCGCGCCTTGGCGATGGCAAGGCCTGCGGGCGCGCCTGCCAGTTCATCCGGCCCGACTATCCGGCGATGGAGACGCGCATCCACGGCCGCCCCGCCGCGTCCGAAGGCGATGAGGGGTTCTTTGGTGTCGGACAGATGCTCCGCGCCCGCCTCACCCCCCCCGCCGAGGGTGCCCAGTGGACCGGCATCGCCAGCACCCTCGGCGCGCGTCTGCTGGAAACCGGGGCCGTCGATGCCGTCCTTTGCGTGATCCCCGACCCCGCCGACCGCTGGAAGCCCCTGCCCGCCCTCGTCACCGACCCCGCCGCGATGGCCGCCGCCCGAGGGATGCGCATGGGATTCGCGCCGACACTTGCGCTGCTCGGACCCGCCCGCGCCGCAGGCCACCGCCGTATCGCCTTCATCGGGATCCCCTGCCAGACTTATGCCCTGCGCGCGCTGGAGGCGGACCTCGGCCTCGACGCGCTCTACGTCATCGGCACGCCCTGTTCGGACAACACGACGACCGAGGCGTTCCACGGCTTCCTGAACCTCCTCGACCCGCACCCCGAGACGATCAGCTACCTGGAATTCCGCCCCGACTTCCGGGTGGAATTGCGCTTTGACGACGGGAGGAAGCCCAAGGCCGTGCCGTTTCTTTCGCTGCCGATCAGCCAGCTTCCGCCCGATTTCTTTCCGATGACCTGCAAGACCTGCGTGGATTACACCAACAGGCTGGCCGACATCACCGTGGGCTACATGGGCGGCGACGGGGACCAGTGGCTGATCGTGCGGAACCAGCGGGGCGCAGAATTGGTCGCGCTGCTTGGCGACCGCCTTGCCACGCGGCCCCTGACTGACAAGGGCAAGCGGCAGGGCGCGGTAAAGGGGTTCCTGACCAACACCGCCCTTGCCGCAGGCGGCCTGCCCCTGCGCCGGATGCCGAAGTGGCTGCGCCCGCTGGTCAGCTTCCTGCAGCCCAGGATCGGGCCCCGGGGCCTCGAATTCGCCCGCGCGCGGGTCGAGATGAAGGCGATCGAGACGGTCCTGCACCTGCGCCGCGCCTGGCCTGCGGCAATGAAGAACATGGTCCCCGCGCATGTCTGGCGGCTGGTGGCACCCTATGGCCTTGCCCCGCAGGCGGGCGAGGAGCGCGCGGATCTGCCCAAAGTATCCGACTGAAAGAATCAGGATTTACAGCGCCCTGATTCTGCGCCATCTTTGGACCATTCCAAGCCAGCCCCTCGCGGTCAGCCCGGAGCCCCGATTGCGATGGAGCCCTGCCATGACACGCGCCTTCTCCCTGCCCGACCTTCTGCAAATGGCCTTCGGCTGGCCTGGTATTTGCCCCAGCCTGTCCCACCTTCTCGACCGGTGGGAGCGTGCGGAATGAACGCCCGCCCCGATCCCGATGCGCTGCGCGCCCCCGCGATCCCCGTGCATGACGCCCGCGACCTGACCGGACCCGAGGGGCTGGCGAGGATCGTCCTAGACGGGCAGGTCTATTCCTTGCGCATCACGCGGGCGGGCAAGCTGATCCTCACGAAGTAGGCGCCAGCGTGAATTGACCGTCAAACGCAGCCACCGGATTTGACCGCCCGGCCCTGCCCCGCCCATAGTCGTCCGGGGACAGCCGAAGGGGCGCGCCATGACGGTCGATGACGAAGAGCCGCAGCCGCTTGGCGGGTGGGATAGCGCCTATGGCCATTTCGCGCGCGCCCTGCACGCCGCCGACCCAGACCGACAGGGCGGCGAACTGATCCAGCCTGCGCTGGTGCGCCTGCGCGCCGGAAAATCCTATGCCGAGGCGCGCGCGACGGTCGAGGCTTGGCTGGCCGAGGGTCTGGTGCAGCGCGATGCGCAGGAAGGCCCACTGCCCGAGGATGACCGCCCCTTCACCCTGTACTGGAGCGATGCCCTGCCAGTCGAGACGGAGGAACGCCTTGGCACAGCGGTCGAGGTTCTGTCGCTGACCCGAAGGCTGGACAGCGAGCCCCTGCCCGCGCCAGCCCCCGTGACGCCAGAGGCGGCGGGCCTTGCGCCAAAGCGGTCTTTGACCTCGCCGATCCTTGCCGTGATCGACGACGGCATCGGCTTTCTCAACGCGCGGTTCCGCACCGCCCAAGGTACCCGCACCCGCTTTGCCGCCGTCTGGCTGATGTCGTTCCGCAGCACGCCGGGCGGCGCCGGCCTCGTTCAGGCGGGCCGCGTGCTGTCGCGGGCCGAGATCGACGGCTGGCTTGCCCTGGGTCCCCGGCTGGAAGAGGACAGCATCTATCGCAATCTGAATGCCTCGTTGCTGGAACCCGGGGCGCATCGGGCGACGGAACTGGCCTTCAGCCATGGCACCCATGTGCTGGACGCCGCAGCGGGCGCAGACCCTGGCACCGGCGACCCGGCCGAAACATGGCCGCTTCTGGTCGTGCAACTGCCTCCAGAGGCGGTAGATGACACGGCAGGCACGCATCTGGAACCGATGATCCTGCGTGGCCTTGCCTGGATCCTTGCGCAGGCTGAGGCCATGGGGGGGTCGGCGCCGGTCATCACGACGGTGGCGATGGCGACCTTTGCCGGGCCGAAGGACGGCACCAAGGCGATCGAGGCGGTGATGGCGCAGATGGTGGACGGCTGGTCGGCACGCACCGGACGGGCGGCACGGGTCGTCCTGTCCTTTGGCAATGCCCGGCGCACCCGGCAGGCGGCGCGGCTGACGGCCTCGGCCACACCCAGAAGCCTCGACTGGCGCATTCTGCCTGACGACCGGACCGCCAGTTACCTCGAGATCCGTACTCCCGACGGTGCCAACCTCCTTCAACTGCATCTGTCGGTCATCGCCCCGCACGGGGAACAGCAGGCACTGCCCGTGTTGCCGCCAAACAGCTGGATCGGGCTGAGAGATGCGGGCGGACACGTGGTCGGGCGGGTCTATCACATCGGGCCGCGCGTCACGGCACCCGGGATCACCAGCCCCGCGCATCTGGTCCTTGCCATGGCCCCTTCGGTCGAGCGGGCGGGCGGTCCGGTGGCGCCACATGGCGCATGGCGGCTGTCCTTCCAGGCAGAGGGAGGTGCCGGCATTCCCCTGCGGCTGGAGGTGCAGCGCGACGACACGGTGCACGGCTACCGGCAGAACGGGCGGCAAAGCTATCTTGACGATCCGTTCTGCGACGGCTGGGATGCCGAGACAGCCGACTACGGCGCGCCCGAGGCAGAAAGTGCCGTGACGCGGGCAGGAACCTTTTCCTCTTTCGCGACGGCGCCTTCGGCATCCGTGCTGGTGGTCGCGGGGGCGGTCGAGCAGGGGCTTATGCCCTCGCGCTATTCGGCGGAAGGGTCACCTGACCTGCGGTCAGGGCCGACCCTGGCCGCCCTGGCCGACCGCAGCCCGGCGCGGCCCGGGCTGCTGGCGGCGGGCACCCTGTCGGGGACAGTGCGCACATCGGACGGCACCTCGGTCGCGGCAGCGCGGGCCGCGCGCGCCTTGGCGATGCTGTACGACACTGGGCCCGTCCCGGCCCCCGGCGCTGCGGAAACAGCGGCACTTGTCGCGGCCTTTGGCGTGGCGGCGGACCCAGCATGGTTTGCCCGGCTGGGGGCGGGGGTGCTGAACGCCCCGCCACCCCGCGCCTAAGCGCCTAGCGCGGCCACTCGTCCCGGGCGACCTGCCACATGTTCACAAGAACCGGTGGCGGCGGGGCCAGCGGCCCGGCTGTGGCGCTGCTCGCCAGCACCGCCTCGAGCGTGGATAGATCGAAGTCGCCGTGCCAGCCGGTGCCGTCGAAGCTGCGCGCCGGCGTTGTCGTCTCGCCCGCCAGCCAGTTCGCGATGGTCTCGCCTATCGCCAGCCCCAGAACCGCGCCCGCCATGCTGTCGGACGGGTAATGCACACCCGCAACCGTCCGGTTCACCGCGATGCGGGCGGCCAGACGCATGACCGGCGCGCGATCCGCAACCAGTTGGGCGGCATCAACCGGACCGGGGGCCTGCAGCGCGGCAAAAAGCGCCGCGACGGCAAAAGCTTCGGTCGCGTGGCCCGAGGGCCAACTGCCGTGTCCCGGCGTCTGGATGACCGGCTGCAGGTCCGGGCAGGCATTGATCGGGCGCGGCAGGTCGAAATGCATCTTCAGACGCATCTCCAGCCGCCCGCACAACCGCAGCACCGCCCAGATCAGGTCGAGCGATCGTTTCGTCGCGACGCGGTCGAGATAGCCGAGCGCACCAAAGAAGCTGAC
>CAZVIS010000251.1:0-5129 GCA_964627355.1 uncultured Rhodobacterales bacterium | reverse complement strand
CGACAGGTCCTGACCCGGTTCCCCGAAACAGCCCGGGTAGGCTGTGGAACCTTTCTTCCACTGCGGGCGTTGATCGCCTTGGACCGCCACGAGATGCGGCATCGGGGGACTGGATGGAGCGTCAGGCGCAGTTTGCCACAATCGCCATTGGCGTCATCGCCACCGTCTTTGCCCTCATCGCCTCGCGCGACATCAGCGCCCCGATCGTGCTGGCGCTGGCGATGGGTGTCGTGCTGTCCCCGCTGGGGGACCTGTGGCGCCGCTTGGGCGTGCATGCGGCGGTGGGGGCGATCCTGACGCTGATCGTCACGCTGGCGCTGCTGGCGGGCATGGTGGTGCTGTTCCAGCCGGTCGTGCTGCAACTGGTGGCAACCGCCCCCAAGGTCTGGGCCGATCTGCAATATGCGCTTCAAGGGCTGCGCGACATCGCCAAGGGCATGAGCAACCTGTCCCAGGATGTGACGGGCGCGCTGTCCTCGGCCCCTCGTTCAGGCGGCGAGGATGAGGGCATGTCGCTGCCCACCGTGACCGATGCGCTGTTGCTGGCCCCCGCCATCGCCGGGCAGGTGCTGACCTTTGCGGGGACGCTGTTCTTCTTCATCCTCGGGCGCGATCAGATCTATGACTGGATCGCGCGGCGCCTGTCGGAACCGTCGAACCGCGCGGTGACGGCGCAGCGTCTGCTGGCGTCCGAGCGGATGGTCTCGCGCTATTTCCTGACAGTGACGACGGTGAATGCGGGGCTTGGGGTGGCAACGGGGGCGGCCCTGCAGGCGCTTGGCGTGCCGGGGGCAGCGATGTGGGGGCTGCTGGCGTTCTTCCTCAACTTCATCGTCTATCTCGGTCCGGGCCTGTTGATCGCGGCACTGATCTTTGCCGGCATCGGGGCGTTTGACGGCATTCTGGTCCTGGCCCCGGCGGCGGTCTTTGTCCTGCTCAACTTCCTGGAAAGCCAGTTCGTGACGCCGACGCTGGTGGGGCGGAACCTCGAATTGAACCCGCTTCTGGTGTTCCTGACGCTGATCTTCGGGATCTGGGTCTGGGGCGCCGTGGGAGGCGTGGTGGCGATTCCGCTGCTGCTTTACGTCCGCGTGCTGGTGACCGGGGCCGGCGGAGCGCCCGAGGTCCGTCCCACGACCACCCCCCCGCCCGCTGCCATCTAGGCAGAGGGCGCGACAAAGCGGTGCTCAGCCTCGCTGAGGGCGCGGACGGGGAAGTCGATCGAGACGGTGTAGTGCACGTCGTCCGCCTCGGTCACCAGGGTGCCGCCCAATTGCATGGCAAAGGCGGACAGCAACTGTTCGCCCATTCCGGTGCTGTCGGCGCCGGGTGGCACGGTATGGTCCTGGGCCCGGTCGGGCAGGCTGTTGCGGATGCAGAGCCGCGCCCGCCCTTCGGGCAGCCGGGTCAGCGCGACCGACAACGCGATGCGCTGCCCGCTGCCCGCACCTGCATGTTTCAGCACATTGGTCAGCGCCTCGGTCAGCAGAAGCGACAGGGGCACGGACTGGTCAGGGGTCAGGCGGATCGGCTCGATCTCGGTCGCAAGGTTAATGCTGCGAGAGGGCGAGGCGCCCATGCGCAGGACCTGCGTGGCGATGGTGGACAGAAGCTCGTCCGCCTTCACATCCGTCAGGCCGCTGGTCTGATAGAGTTCGCGGTGGACGGTGGACAGGCTCATCACCCGGTCGTGCAGACCCTTGACCAGCGCCTTGGCCTCGGCACTCGCGGCCTTGCGCATCTGGATGTTCATGATGGAGGCGATGAGCTGCAGGTTGTTCTTCACCCGATGGTGCACCTCGCGCAGCAGCACCTCCTTCTGGTGGATGGTGTCTTCCAGCGCCGCCTCGTCATGCAGGACGCTGTCCACGAGTTGCTCATAGGCGTCGCCCACGTCGCGCAGTTCGGTGGGCGCGCGGTCAAGGTCCGGGGGGGCCACGGTCCGGCTGCCCCCCGCAAAGGCGGTGATCGAGGCGCGAAGCGCGCGGATATGGCGCAGCACCTGATGCTCGGCCGCGATCCAGGCGACGACGAGGCTGGCGAGCCACATCGCCGTCGGAAAGGCCCAAAGCGGGATGCGGTCGCCGAAGGCGCCCGCGATCCGGCTGGGTGGTGGCCAGGACGCGAGGATGTAAAGCGCGCCTTCGACCATCGGCACCACGGCAAAGGTACGCCGGTCGCCAGCCGCCGTGCGCCCGGTAAAGGTCATCGGACCGCCCTCGACGAATTCCTTGAGGTCGCGGCCCGCGGGCAGTCGGGTCGCGGCCGTCTCGATCCCGTCGAACGAGGTCAGGATCGTGCCCTCGGCGTCGAACGTCATCAGGGCGAGGGGCTCTCGGGACAGGGGAACCCCGCCGTCGCCCGCGCGGTTCCCCTGCAAGGCGCGGTGCGGCAGCGACAGCGAGATGAAGCCCAGAAGCGTTCCGTTTGCCGCCATGACCGGCTGGCTGAAGATCAGGACGGATTCACCCGTGATCGGCCCCTTGGCATTGATGTTCATGATCGGCTGGGGGTTGACGATCAGTTCGGCAAGGCGCGGGTTGGCCGAGAAATCGTGCGGCTTGCCGTTCGAGGCGCAGGTCATCAGCCCGCTCACCGGGATGAACCCGGCGAAGGAGATCAGGGGTTCGGTCTGCACGAACCGCGCGAGCAGGGTCGAGCAGGCCGCGTTGTCCGCGATCATCGGCAGCACCGCCACCGACAGCGCGACCGCCGCGCCACGCGCGCCCTTGATCGCCTCGACCTCGGGGGCGGCGGCCAGAAGCGTCTCGCCGAAAAGGGCCGCCTCGACCCGCGCCGTCGCCTCGGTCTGGAACTGGGCGGATTGGACATAGGCCAGTACGGCCAGCGGCAAGAGCGCCAGCCCGACCGCCGCCATCAGACGAAACCCGAGCCGCCCGAGCAGCGGCCCGGACGGGCCTGCGCTGCTCATGCCGCCGCCAACCCCGAGCGGAGGACCACCGCCATGGTCGGGCGGTGCGCATGCACCAGATCCTCGCCCGCCGAGGTCATCCCCATCAGCTCGCACAGCTTCGCCCGCGCCCGGCTCGCCCGGCTTTTCGCGGTGCCCGGGGCAACGCCGATCATCGCCGCCGCTTCCTCGTAGGAATAGCCGTTCGCGCCAACCAGGATCAGCACCTCGCGGTGTTCGGGCGACAGCTGGTTGAAGCAGACCATGAAGTCGGTGAAGGCAAGGCGCGAGTCATGGGCGGGCTGTTCGGACAGGCTGCCCGCATGGATTCCATCGGGGTCTGCCACCTCGCGCACGCGCTTTCTGCGGTCGGAGAAAAAGGTGTTGCGCAGGATGGTGAAGAGCCAGGCCTTGAGATCCGTCCCTGCGGTGAACTTGTCGATGTGGGACCAAGCCTTGACGATGGTGTCCTGCACCAGATCATCCGCCGAGGCATGGTTGCGCGTCAGCGAGATCGCGAAGGCGCGCAGGGCCGGGATGTGATCCGCAATGCCGTCACGCGGATTGGCGTGCCCGCCGGTGAGGGGCGCGGTCACGGCTTGCCCTCTTTCTCGCGCAGTCGGCGCAACAGCTCGACAAAGCGGTCGGGTACTTCTTCCTTGAGCTTTTCGGCATAGACCTTGCGGAGATTCTCGTCGATTTCCCTGGCAAGAGCCGATCCATCTGCTGGTCGCACGGCCTTTGCCCCTTTTTTCTTCTCGATTCTGCCTGTCATGTCGCCTGACACTTTTTTTGTCCTTCGCCATCATCCCATGGAACCGAACGCGGACCTAGCGCGTTGGTTCCCTGCAAAACCCAAAAATTTCCGGAGCGACGCATGACTTCGACGGACACCGACAGCCTGACCGCCACCATCGGGGCAAACCTGCCCTACCTGCGCCGCTATGGCCGCGCGCTGACCGGCAGCCAGGACAGCGGCGACCGCTTTGCGGCGGCCACGCTTGAGGCGCTGCTGGTCGATCTGTCGGCCATGGGCGTGGTCGACGATCCGAAGGTCGCGCTGTTCCACGCCTTTCATCTGGTCTGGGCCAGCGCCGGTGCCCCCTTGGGCGAGCCTGACAGCCGCATGTCGGCCCGCGCCCAGGCCCACATGGCGCAACTGACCCCGAATTCGCGCGAGGCGCTGCTTCTGCATGTGATCGAGGGGTTCAGCCACACCCAGATCGGCACCATCATGCAGATCGACGCGGAAGAGGCCGAGCATCTGATCGGCGTCGCCCTGCACGAGATGGAGCGGTCGGTGGCGGGCAAGGTCATGGTGATCGAGGACGAGGCGATCATCGCGATGGACATCGTGGATATCGTCACCGGCATCGGCCACCGCGTGACGGGCACCGCGCGCACGCGGGACGAAGCGGTCGCGCTGGCGATGCGGACGCCCCCGGACCTGATTCTGGCCGACATCCACCTGGCCGACAATTCGTCGGGCATCGACGCGGTCAACCAGATCCTTGGGAAGTTCCCCGACACGCCGGTCATCTTCATCACCGCCTTCCCCGAACGCCTACTGACCGGCGAGCGGCCCGAGCCTGCGTTCCTGATTACCAAGCCCTTCAGCGAGGATCAGGTGCGGTCCGCCGTCAGCCAGGCGATGTTCTTCTCCTCGACCGAGCCGCTGGTCGCCTGAGTCGCGGCCTGCGTCACGAACCCGCCCGGGGCCGCACCTGTCGCGGTGCCCGGGCTTCTCATTTGCGGGGCCAGGGAACCCGAAGCGGGCGCAGCACGTTGGTCTGACATGTGGTCCCAAGTGAGGGACCGCCCCTTCGTGAAAGGATTCAACATGATCCGCGAAACCCTGTTTGCCGCCGTTGTGGTGGCTGCCGCCGCGTCCATCGCCTATGCCAAGGTTGATACCATTTCGGCCGTCGATGTGACAGCCGACCTGTCCACCGTCCAGAACCAGAAGGCCGCTGCCTATTGGGCCAACCTCGAGACCGATCTGGAGAATGCGATCGCCAGCCGCCTGGTCGGCCGCATCGCCGAGGATGGTCCGGAACTGACCGTGGACATCAGCGAAGTCGAGCTTGCGAACGCCTTCGAGCGCGCGTTCAACCTGGCCGACGCGGTTCTGGCCGGTCAGGTGAAGACCCGCTTCGATACGACCCAGGCCAACGAGCAGACCTATGACCTGACCGTGTCGCTGGCTACCGCCAGCGAG
>CAZVIS010000250.1:0-5145 GCA_964627355.1 uncultured Rhodobacterales bacterium | reverse complement strand
TCGTTCTACACGGTGCGGCCGGAAGAGCGGTCGGTTGAGCTGTTCCTGGGCGAATACGCGGCGATCGGCAATCCGGGCCTGAACTTCGCGCCCTGGCCGCTGGTCAGCGCGGAAATCGTGCAGGTGACGGGCGAGCGGACGACCGACATCGGCGTCGGCCCGAACGGCGGTGCAGACGGAAACCTGATGCTGACGCGCGACCAGAACGTGGTGGACATCGGGTTCCAGGTGGTCTGGAACATTGACGACCCTTCGGCCTACCTGTTCAATCTGGCCGACCCCGAGGACACGATCAATGCCGTGTCGGAAAGTGCGATGCGCGACATCATCGCGCGGTCGGAACTGGCGCCGATCCTGAACCGCGACCGCGCGGCGATCGCCTCCGACCTGCAGCGCGCGATCCAGGAGACGCTGGACACCTACAACGCCGGCATCCGGGTGATCCGGGTGAACCTGCAGCGCGCCGTGGCGCCAAGTCAGGTGATCGACGCCTTCCGCGAAGTGCAGGCCGCACAGCAGCAGCGCGAGCGGTTGCAGAACGAGGCCGACGCCTATGCCAACCAGGTGACGGCAGGGGCACGGGGTGAGGCTGCGCGTCTGGTCGAACAGGCCGAGGGCTACCGCGCCGAGGCCGTGAACAACGCGCAGGGTGAGGCGAGCCGGTTCCTTGCCGTCTACGAGGAATACATCAAGGCGCCGGACGTGACGCGGCGGCGGCTGTATCTGGAAACGATGGAGCGGGTTCTGGGCGACATGAACAAGGTCATCCTCGACGGCGTGACGGGCGGCGAGAACGGGCAAGGCGTGGTGCCCTTCCTGCCGCTGAACGAACTGGGCCGGATCACTGCTCCCGCCTCGGGTGCCGCCGGATCGACGACGGGAGGGACCAACTGATGTCGCGCCTGACTTACATCCTTCCGGTTCTGGCCATTCTGGTGGCCTCGGCGCTGTCGTCGCTGTTCATCGTGGACGAGCGCGAGAAGGTGCTGGTCCTGCAGTTCGGCCAGGTCCGGCAGGTCAAGACCGATCCCGGCCTCGGCTTCAAGATCCCGCTCATCCAGGAGGTCGTGCGCTACGATGACCGCATCCTCGGCCTGCCAACGACCCCGGTCGAGGTGACGATGGCGGATGACCGGCGTCTGGTCGTCGATGCCTTTGCCCGCTGGCGCATCACCGACCTCGTGCAGTTCCGTGAGGCCGTGGGTGTGGGCGGCGAGGCACAGGCGCTGCGGCGGCTGGAGGCGATCGTGAACCCGGCGATCCAGGAAATCCTGGGTCAGGTTCCCGCCAGCCGGGTGCTGTCCGAGGATCGGACGGCGCTGATGAACCAGATCCGCGACGTGGCGCGGCGGCAGTCGGCCTCTCTCGGCGTCGAGATCATCGACGTGCGGCTGACCCGGACGGACCTGCCCGAGCAGAACCTCGACGCGACCTTTGCCCGGATGCGGGCCGAGCGTCAGCGCGAATCGGCGGACGAGATCGCGCGCGGCCAGGAAGCGGCGCAGCGCGTGCGGGCGAGTGCGGACCGGACGGTGGTCGAGCTGACCTCGGACGCGCGCCGCCAGGCCGAGGTGATCCGAGGCGAGGCGGACGCGCAGCGCAACGCGATCTATGCCGAGGCGTTCGGTCGCGACCCCGAGTTCTTTGCTTTCACCCGCTCGCTCACCAGCTACGAGCGGTCTCTGCGGGGGTCGAACTCGTCCATCGTGATGCAGCCCGACAGCGACTTCTTCGAGTACCTGCGCAGCTTTGACGTGCCCGTTGCCCCGGAGGCGCCGGCACCCTGAGCGGCCGCGACGATCCGCAAGACGGCGATCCGGTTCCCCCGGGTCGCCGTTTTCCTTTCCGGGGGATGCTTTTGCTGTTGGAGGCGCGTCCGGCTTCGGTGACAATTGCCATCACATGCACTTGAGTCCCCGTGACGGGGATTGCATTGCGCAGGGTGCCTCATAGGTGAAGGATACAGACGATCCGGGACAGTCCGGCGGCCTACCGGGTCCGAGTGTCACGAAAGGAGTTTTGACTGTGCAGTCCAGAACCATCGCTGCCCCTTACCAGACCGAGGCGCAGAGGTCGGGGCCCGCGCGCATGTTCCTCGCCCTGGCCCTTGGCCTTGCGCTGGCGCTTGGCCATGCCATGCAGGCAGGCGCCCGCGGTCCCAGCGACAGCTTTGCCGATCTGGCCGACCAGATCAGCCCGTCGGTCGTGAACATCACGACGACGACCACCGTGGCGGGCAACCCCGCCGCGCCGAACCTCGACATTCCCGAGGGCAGCCCCTTCGAGGATTTCTTCCGCGACTTCCTGGACCGCAACGGGCAGGGTGACAACACGCCCCGCCGGTCCGAGGCGCTCGGCTCGGGCTTCGTGATTTCCGAGGATGGCTATATCGTCACCAACAACCACGTGATCGAGAAGGCCGACGAGATCGAGGTCGAATTCTTCTCGGGCAAGCGGATGAAGGCCACGATGGTCGGCACCGACCCCAAGACCGACATCGCGCTGCTGAAAGTGGACAGCGAAGAGCCTCTGCCCTTCGTCTCGTTCGGCGACAGCGACCTGATGCGGGTGGGCGACTGGGTGGTGGCCATGGGCAACCCGCTCGGCCAGGGCTTCTCGGTCTCGGCCGGGATCGTCTCGGCCCGCAACCGGGCGCTGTCGGGCACCTATGACGACTACATCCAGACCGACGCCGCGATCAACCGCGGCAACTCGGGCGGGCCCTTGTTCAACATGGACGGGCAGGTGATCGGCGTGAACACCGCGATCCTGTCGCCCAATGGCGGGTCGATCGGAATCGGCTTCTCGATGGCGTCGAACGTGGTGTCCAAGGTGGTCGATCAGCTGCGCGAATTCGGGGAAACCCGGCGTGGCTGGCTGGGTGTCCGCATCCAGGACGTAACGCCCGACGTGGCCGAGGCGATCGGGCTGGCTGATGCCAAGGGTGCGCTGATTACCGACGTGCCGGAGGGTCCCGCCAAGGAGGCCGGGATGCTGGCGGGTGACGTGATCGTGTCGTTCGACGGGGCGGATGTTGCCGATACCCGCGAACTGGTGCGCCGCGTGGCCGATGCGCCCGTGGGAGAGGCGGTGCGCGTCGTGGTGATGCGCGATGGCAAGACGGAGACGCTTTCCGTGACGCTTGGCCGCCGCGAGGAAGCCGAGGCAGAGCCGGTTCCCGCCGCTGCGGCACCTTCGCCCGAGGTCGCCTCGGCCGACCTGCTGGGCCTGACGGTGATGCCGCTGTCGGCGGAAGAGGCGATGAAACTGGGCCTGCCGGACGACACGCAGGGGCTGGCCGTGACGGCGGTGGACGAGGTGAGCGAGGCGTATGCCAAGGGTCTGCGTGCTGGTGACGTCATCACCGAGGCAGGCCAGCAGTCGGTCGTGCGGGTGAAGGACCTGCAGGACCGCATCGAAGAGGCGCGGGCGGCAGGCCGCAAGTCGCTGCTTCTGCTGATCCGCCGGGGCGGCGACCCGCGCTTTGTCGCGCTGTCGATCGAGTAAGGTCGGCCTGCAGAGGGCTATGGCGGGCGGGGGGCAACCTCCGCCCGTTTGCGTTTGGGTCCGGCAGGGTGGCCTCGCTCTTGCCGGGTGCCCCCACCCCCATCCCCTCCCCACGAGGGGGAGGGGAGGCACGTCATTGCCGGCGTTGCGGTGTGGGGCGAGCGCGGCATGGCGCATCAGGACAGGCGGCTCCCTCCCCCCTCGTGGGGGAGGGATGGGGAGGGGGGGCTCTGGCCAGTCCCCCTTCTGCCCCTAGAATACCCCCGGCACGAGACCGAGCGCCTGCGCGGTCACCAGTGCCAGCACATCGCTGTCGATCCCCCGTGGTCGCTGCCACGCCCGGATCGCGCGCTTCGTCTCGGCGTCCAGCACGCCCGTCACGGGCGCCATGTAGGCCCCCCGCGCCTTCAGCGCCCGTTGCAGGGTCGCGATCAGGTCTGGGGTCAGCACGTCGTCGCAGGGGCGCTGGAACCAGAAGTCCTGCCGCTCTTCCAACAGGGCCTGCCGCGTTTCGGTGCGGAAGGTTGCTGGGGCGATGAGGGTGCCGTCGGGGGTGCGGCGTTCGGGGGTGTCGAGAACCTGTTCGGTCACCGTCTCGAACACGGCGGGGGTGATGGTTTCGGCCCAGCAGGCACCCGCAGGTTCGGCGGGCGGGATCTCGCTGTCACGCGCGATCAGGGCAGCGGAGAGGTCGGTCGTTGCGGGCAGGGGCGGGGTGGCCGTGCAGGCGGCGAGCATCAGGGCAAGGGGAAGGAGCGTGGCGCGCATGGTCGGGCGCGACCCTAGCGCCGAAGCGGGGCGCGGGAAAGCGCCCTCAGGGCTGGTCGCCCGCGCGGTTGCCGTCGTGCCGGAACTCGGGGCTGAGGAGGAGGTCGAGGAGATGGGACAGATCCTCGATCTCTTCGGCCACCACATGCACCACACCGGCATCGCGCTGCAGCCGCCCGGTCACGCGCAGCAGCCGCCCCGCGATCACCGCGCGGCGAAAGCGTTCATAGACCTTGGCCCAGACGATGACATTGGCCACGCCCGTCTCATCCTCGAGCGTGACAAAGATCACGCCCTTGGCCGTACCGGGCCGCTGGCGCAGAAGGACCAGCCCCGCCACGCAGACCCGCGCGCCCACGGGCGGCTCGTCCAGCCTTGCGTGCGGCAGGGCTGCGGGCGGGCGCGGCCAGGTGCCGGGGGCGGGGCTGGGGGTCAGCCATTCAGGGATGGGATCGGCGGGCGACATGGGAACGAACATAGAACATCCGCGCCATGCGTCAAAGCCCCCGGCCTGCAGCCCCACTGGAAAGCCGCAGGGAATTGGCCTATGTCGGGCGGCGGAGAGCGTGGAGAAGGCAGAATGGCGAAGATCACCTATGTCGAGCATGGCGGCAAAGAGCATGTCGTCGATGTGCCGAACGGCCTGACCGTGATGGAAGGCGCGCGCGACAACGGGATCCCCGGGATCGAGGCCGATTGCGGCGGCGCCTGTGCCTGCTCGACCTGCCACGTCTATGTCGATCCCGCCTGGGTGGACCGCCTGCCCAAGAAGGACAGCATGGAAGAGGACATGCTCGATTTCGCCTGGCAGCCCGACCCGAAACGCTCGCGCCTGACCTGCCAGCTGAAGGTGACGGCGGCGCTGGACGG
>CAZVIS010000249.1:0-5152 GCA_964627355.1 uncultured Rhodobacterales bacterium | reverse complement strand
CGGTGTGGTGACGGCTCGTGGACCCGGCTCAAGAGGCAGTCTGGATCAAGGACGCGTTGAAAGAAGGGAATCCCGGACCCGCCCCCCGCATCCCCGGCCGGCGCCTTTGCGCGGGGCTGCTGTGGCGCGACATCTGCCACGACAGCGACCGCCAGCGGTACGAGAACCTGTACGGGCGCCTGATGTGCGGACATCACGCCCGCGCGAGCGCACCGCCCTTGCCGCAAGGCCTGGTCGCGGACTACATTTAGAGGGACGAACCCTTGGGAGGCACCATGCGCGGTCTGGTTCGGATGATCCTGGGCGTTTTCGTGCTGGTGGTGCTTGCCTTCGGGGCAATGGCCTTGATCCCGGCGGAACGGGTGGCAGGGCTGGCTGCCGCCGAGTTCCAGAAGATGACGGGACGGGTCCTGACCATCGGCGGATCGGTGCGTGCGTCGGTCTGGCCGGTGCTGGGTGTCACGATGGGGGATGTGCGACTGGCCAATGCGGACTGGTCGGTCGAAGGGCCGTTACTTACGGCCGACCGGTTGGCCATGGGACTCAGCCTACCTGCGCTGATTCAGGGCGACGTACGGATCACGGTCGTCGAGGCGGATGGTGTGCGGGTCGTGCTTGAACGGACCGCAACGGGAGAGGTGAACTGGGATTTTGCTGCGGCGCAGGCCGGGGCCGCGCCGGTTGCCGAAGGCGCGGCGCAAACGCCTTTCGCGGTCGAGAAGGCGTTTCTGAACGGCGGGGCACTTGTCTGGATCGACCATGCTGCAGGCACGCGGATCGAGGCGCAGGACATCGCGCTGGACCTGCGCGCGCCGGCTGCGGAAGGGCCTGCAGAAATCGCGCTCGCCGCGGTGGTCGGCGGTCAGGCCTACGAGGTTCAGGCCACAACAGGCAACTTTGCTGCGGCACTGGCCGGAAAGATCGTCTCACTCACGGCGGCTGGACGTATGGGGCGGGCGACGGTCGGGTTCGAAGGGCGTGCCGGCTATCGACCGCTTGCGGTCGAGGGGCAGTTGACGGCGGATCTGGCTGATGCTGCCGTCGCCGCGCTGACAGGCCCCTTGCCCCGGGGTCTTGGTGCGCAGGTGCGCAAGCTGAAGGGGAACGTGACGCTTGCACCCTCCGGATCGCTGCACCTGCGCGACGGTGTGGTTACGCTGGACGACAATGTCCTTCGAGTGGTCGCCGATCTCACCTTCGACGGTCCTCGCCCCAGGGTCGCGGCGCAAGTGGACACGGACAGCTTGCAAGTGCCAGGCCTCGCGGGGGCATCAAGAGTTGAACCTTCCCCGCAGGATGCCGGCTGGCCACGCGGGGCAATCGACGTCTCGGCCCTTGGCCTTGCCGATGCAGCGATCGCATTTCGCGCCGAGGCGGTGTCGGCGGGTGCCGTCACCCTTGGCCCGACGCGGGCGATGGTCACGGTGGACCGCGCGCGTGCCGTTGTGTCGTTGCGTGAAGTACGCGCCTGGGGCGGCGCGATAACGGGAGAGTTCGTCGTCAACGGTCGCGGGGGACTGTCCGTCGGGGGTGATCTGCGGGCGGCCGGTATCGCCATGCACTCCCTGCTGGGTGAGGTCGCAGCCTATGACCGGCTGGTCGGCACCGGTGACGCGCGGCTGAAATTCCTTGGCGTTGGAAACTCGGTTGCGGCAATTATGGCAACGCTTTCCGGCGAGGGGGCGTTGATCCTTGGCAAGGGCGAACTCCGGGGGCTGGACCTTCTGGGGATGCTGAGGACGCTCGACCCCAATTTCGTGGGCAAAGGACAGAAGACCATTTTTGACGCGTTGACCGCGACCTTTGCCATCAAGGACGGGGTGCTGCAGAACGACGACCTGACCCTTTCGGCGCCTTATCTGACCGCGGCCGGGGCTGGGTCGGTCGGTTTGGGCGCGCAGGTCCTCGACTACCGTGTGACCCCCACGGCGCTGACCAAGGCAGATGGTTCGGGCGGTGTGCGGGTTCCTCTGCAGATCACCGGTCCGTGGTCTGCGCCACGCTTTGGCCTCGACCTCAAGGCGCTGGCGGATCAGGAACTCGCGGATGAGCGGGCGCGACTGGAGGCGGCGGCGGAAGAAGCGGTAGCAAAGGCGCGGGCCGACCTTGAGGCGCGGGCACAGGAGGAACTGGGGATCGCCCCGGTCGAGGGTGAAAACCTTGAAGACGCCGCCCGCCGCCGCGCGGAAGAGGCGCTGCGCAATGGCGCGACCGAGGCGCTGCAAGGCATCCTTGGCGGGAACTGAACTATTTCAGAGACTTCGCGGCCGCCTGAACGATCTTGTTCATTTGCGCCGTCTGTTCGTTGATCAGCTTGATTTGTTGGTCGAGCAGCTTCAGCTTTTCCATCATCACCTTCTGATCGTCGCCACGCATCTTCGCGGCCTTGTCCAGAACGCCTTGCAGGGCGTCGATCTGCTTGTCGTTCTCGGACTCGATCTTCTTGGTTATCTTCTCGAACTCCTTCATGAATTCCTTGGCGTCGTCCTCACTTGCGGGCATGGCGGTCTCCTATTGCTCCGCGCAAAGGGTGGCGTTGCGGACCGGGCCTGGTCAAGCGTGTCGCCAACCCCTGACCGAACGGATAGGGGGCCGCGCGCCCCGCGAGCCGGTCAGCCATCCACCGCTGCCAGCCGCGCCTTCAGCGTGCGGTTTTCCTCCTCCAGCGCGGCGAGGCGCGGACCGAGGAGGGCGGCGATCTCGGCTTCGGTAAAGCGGGGGGTGATGTATTTGGGGCAGTTCCATTCGAAGGCCGCGACCTCGATGGTCATCACGCGCTCGGCGGGGGGAGCACCTTCGGCGGTCAGGCGGGCGGCGAGGGCGGGGTCGTCCGACGCCTCGAAGATGCGGGCATGGCCAAGGATCTTCAGCCGGGCGCGGCGCGTATAGTCCATCAGGAACAGCGACACCCGGTCATCCGCCGCGATATGTCCGGTCGAGACAAACTGGCGGTTGCCGCGATAATCGGCGAGGGCCAGTGTTGTAGGCCCGATCACCCGCAGGAACCCGGACGGCCCGCCCCTGTGCTGGACGTAAGGCCATCCGGTAGAGGATACGGTGCCAAGGTAGAAACTGTCGCGCGATTCGATGAAGCCGATTTCGTCGGGCGACAGAGCCGCCGGTCCGGGGCGTTCTGCCATGCGCGCGTAAGTCAAGGCAGAGCCGCGCTTTTCTTGTTCGGTCCGAACCGGCCCGTGGAACATCAGTTTGCCAAAGCTGTCCATCCACGCCTCTGCAATGCTTCAGCCCTCGGCAGTGAAACACGTCGGCGCACAGAAGTCTTGCACCGGCGCCGAGAGGTTTCGCACGATCACAGGGGTGTGGGCAGATCGGGAAAGCGGATGCCGCGGAAAGGTGGAAAGTCGGCATATCGTGCGCGGCGTGCCTCAGGCGACTCGGCGGGTTCGGCACCCTCGCGCAACAGCATCCCGCGCGGTCCGATATAGGACGAAATGGTGCGCTGCGGCATCTCGCGCCAGGTCAGGTTGAACGCGGCACGGATGGGAAAGAACCAGATCGCCGAATAGGGCAGGTGGTCGTGCAGCCACCACGCCAGGTCACGCCAGTCGCGCCCCCGGGCATACTGGTCGGCAAACCACGGGATCACAACGCTGGCACAGGCCCCCATCCGCCCATGCTCGTCCAGTTGATCCCAGATGTGGTTGGCACGGCTATGGGCATTGGACGCGCATTTCAGGCCGTTTGAATTGCCGAACCCGTTTACCGCCGGCGCCCGATAGGCTGAACGGACGGCGATCGGACCAAAGGTTTCGACCAGCGGTTCGAGAAGGTCTTGCGCCAGTCTGCGCCCTGCCGCGAGGGCCAGGTCGGGGTCGTCTGGTAGATTCGGAATCCCGTGCAGGTTCGCAATCTCTGAATACAGAAATTCGCGCATGAAAAAGTGGCGCGATAGCCGCTCGCGTCCCAAGGCCTCGAGTCTGGCAAAGGTCCAACTCTTTTGTCTCGCGGAACGTGACGTCATTTGCGGGCTCCTTGATCTACATGCTGCCGAAAGAGGCTTTGGCCAAGAAGGGCCTGCGACAATTCGGGCACGCGCACTGGTTGTGGCGACTTTTCGGCAATACCGCGCTGTGCGCCCCCCGTGCCGCAGGCTATATGACGAAGGCATCTGCGTCCTTTCCGAATGGTGTATGTTTGGTGATCAAAGTCCGCGCACTTGCGGTGTTGGGCTGTCTGGCCGCGCTGCCCGCAGCAGCGCAGGATCGGGCAACGCTCGGTTTTGGTCGGCTGTTCACCAATGATGCGCTTGGCGATGGCGAAGACCGTTGGCATACGGGCAGCTACACGTTCAGCCTTGTGCGCGGGCCGTCCTGGACGGGACGCCTTCCGGATCGCGCGGGGGTGATCCTTGAGTACCGGTTCCGGGCCGATACCATCGCGGCCTCAAACCTCGAAAATCCGGCCCCGGACGACCGGCGCTACGCGGGTACGCTGGCCATCGGAGTGCATACGCATTTCGATGCAGCGGGGTTTGATGTGCGGGCCGGAGTGGACTTGGTGGGAATCGGCCCGATGACCGGCATCGGCAGCTTTCAGGAACGTGTGCATGAGATTCTTGGTCTGTCCGACCCTGATCTCTCCAATCAGATCGGAAACCGCCTGCGCCCGACCGCCTCGGTCGAGGTTGCGCGCGAGGTGGATTTGGGCGGCGCCCGCCTGCGCCCCTTTGCCGAAGCGCAGGCCGGGGCGGAGACCTTTGTGCGCGCCGGGGCCGATGTCACTTTTGGCAGCTTTGGCCGCGGCGGTCTGATGCTGCGCGACACCGTGTCGGGTCAGCTTTATCCCGGTATCCGTGATGACGGGGCCGAGGGCATCAGCTTCGTCCTGGGCGCGGATGTGGCGCATGTGTTCTCCTCGGTCTATCTGCCCGAGGGGGGACAGGTTGAACTGACCGACACGCGGACCCGGGTGCGCGGCGGCATCAACTGGCGCACAGGCGGGTCCGAGGTGTTCTATGGTGTCACCTGGCTGTCCAAGGAATTCGAAAGCCAGCCTGAGGGGCAGCTGGTCGGCTCCCTGCGCCTGTCGCTCCGGTTCTGACGGCGTCAGCCTTCGGCGGTTGACAGCGCCTTCGCTCCCGCGTATTGGCCCGCATCCCCCGGGGTCAGCGATCCCGGGGGTTTTCATTGGT
>CAZVIS010000248.1:0-5158 GCA_964627355.1 uncultured Rhodobacterales bacterium | reverse complement strand
GGCCCGACCCGCACCGCTTTGTCCCCGCGCGCGCGGAACGCCCCAACCTCGCCTTTGGCGCGGGCCTGCATTTCTGCGTGGGCGCCCCCCTTGCGCGGCTGGAATTGCAGGTGGCCCTGCCGATCCTGTTCCAACGCCTGCCCGGGCTGCGCCTGGCAGCGGCGGCGAGCTATGCAGATGTCTACCACTTCCACGGATTGCAGCGGGTCATGCTGGCACGTTGACGCGAGCGTGATCGGTTCTGCGGTAATCGGCAAAAGCGTTAAGTCGATCTGACAATCCAGTTGTCCACCTCCGTGGTCAGATATCGGCGCCGGAGCCCGCAGGGCCCGCCTCACCCTCTCCCATCAGGAGTTCCCTACATGTTACCCGACAGACGCTTCCAGGCCGCAGCGCTGGCGCTGTGCCTTTCGGCAGGCATCGCAGGCGCCAGCACGCTGCCCAGCCAGTCGCCCATCAACATCGTTCCAAGCGCCGCCGATCAGGGCGTTCTGCCCGACCTGATCTTCAACTACTCGGACAAGGCGAAGCTGAGCATTACCGACACCCGCCCCCTCTTCGAAGACCCCGAGAACGCGACGATCCGTGCCGACGTTTGCCCGGTCTGCGGGCAGGTCCATGGCCCCGGCGAGGTCGATGTGCCGAGCAACCTGTCCATCGACGGGGTCAGCTATAATCTGCTGCAGTTCCACCTGCATGCACCAGCCGAGCACACAATCAACAGCGAACGTGGCGACATGGAATTGCACCTCGTCCATCAGGCGGCGAATGGCGCGCTGGCGGTCGTGGGGATCATCATAAACATCGGCGAGGAGAATGAGGCATTGGCCCCCTACTTCGATGCGCTGTCCGGCATCGCGGGCGGGGTGGTCGAGGTGCTGGACTTCGACCTGACCGCGCTGATTCCGGAGAACCTGTCGTCCTATCGCTATAGCGGCTCGCTGACCGCACCGTCCCCGGCGACCGAGGGCACCACAGACCGCTTCTTCGAGCCTGTGGCTTGGAACATCCTTGCCGAACAGATCGAGGTTTCGGCCGAGCAGTTCGAGCTTTTTGCCGAGCTCTTCGGCGAGGAAGGCAATGCCCGCCCGACACAGCGCCTCAACGGTCGCACCGTGGTTTCCGACGTCGCCGCAATTCCGCTGCCGGCCACGGGCCTGTTGTTCGTCTTCGCGCTTGGCGGCCTTGCAGCGCTTCGGCGCCGGGCGGCGTGATCCAAAAGGGGGGGGCCTTGCGGGCCCCCCTCCTACAGCGGCAGGGCGGTGGTGGACTTGATCTCTTCCATGCTCAGAAGGGCGGTCACGTTGTAGATCCGCACCTCGGAAATCAGGGCCTGATAGAAGGTGTCATAGGCCCGCGCGTTCTTGACCCGGACCTTCAGGATATAGTCGATGTCGCCCGCCAGCCGGTGCGCCTCCATCACCTCTGGCCTGCGCCGCAGCACGTCGAGGAAGCGGCGCTGCCAGTCGGCCTCATGCTCGGAGGTGCGGATCAGGACGAAGAAGCAGGCCTCCAGCCCCAGCGCCTCGGCATCCAGGATCGCGGTCTGGCGGGTGATGACGCCGGTTTCGCGCAGGCGCTTGATGCGGTTCCAGACGGGGGTCTTCGAGGAGCCCACCTTCTTGGCAATCTCGTCCAGCGACTGGCCCGCATCGGCCTGCAACTCGGCAAGGATTTTCCGGTCGATCTCGTCCAGCCGGACCGCCATTCGCGCTTTCCCCCGTTTCGCGGGAAAACCACCCCGCCCGGGGGTCACACTAGAACAAACCTCCTTATCCGCAAGCCCCACTGGCCCGGAAGTGGAACATTGTCCTATATTGAGGACCTGAAACCCCGGAGTCGCGCGATGTCCCATCCTATCCTTTTCGTCGGCGCGGGCCCGGGTGCTGCGGAGTATCTGACGCTTGGCGCGCTGCGGGCCATCGAAGCGGCGGACGTGGTGATCCACGACCGGCTGGTGGGGCCCGAGGTGATGGCGCTGATCCCCGCGCATGTCACCCGCGTCGATGTGGGCAAAGAGGGCTTCGGCCCCTCGACCGCGCAAGAGGCGATCAATGCAGCGCTGGTGGCGCATGGCCAGACCGGCGCGCGGGTGGTGCGGCTGAAGGGTGGCGACGGTGGCATCTTCGGGCGGCTGGATGAAGAGATCGAGGCGCTGGAAGCGGCGGGGCTGCCCTTCCGCATCCTGCCGGGGCTGACGGCTGCGACGGTCGCCGCCGCACGGATCGGGCAGAGCCTGACGCGCCGGGGCCGCAACGCCAGCCTTCGTATTGTCACGGGCCACGACATGGCGGGCTTTGCCGAGCAGGACTGGCGAGGGCTGGCGCGTGCCGGAGAGGTCGCCGCGATCTACATGGGCAAGAAATCCGCGCGCTTCATTCAGGGCCGCCTGATGATGCATGGCGCAACCGGACAGACGCCGGTGACGGTGGTCGCCAATGTCAGCCGCATGGATGAGGCCGTCGTTGCCGCAACCCTCGCCACCCTGCCCGAGGCGGTGGCCATGGCCGACGGTCCGGCGGTGATCCTGCTGGGGCTGTCTCCGCGTGCAGCCACCGCAGCGCTGAAAACCCTCAAGGAGGCCCGCGCATGAAGGGACGTTTCACCCCCAAGGTCGTCACCGCGAACGACCTGCGCCTTGGCGATGTGGTCTATCTGACGGCCGACGACACCTGGACGCGCCACCACCACGAGGCCGAGTTGATCGAGGACGAGGCGCATGCGCAGATGCGCCTTCTGCACGGGGCCGCGCAAAAGCTGGTGGTTGTCGGCGTCTATCTCGCCGACGCCAAGGCGGGCCCGAACGGCCCCGAACCCACCCATTTCCGCGAGGCGTTCCGCACGCGCGGCCCCTCGAACTATCCTCACGGCAAGCAGGCGGATGCCCCCCATGTATGACTATTCCGACTTTGACGAAGGGTTCGTGCGGTCCCGCGTGGCACAATTCAGCCAGCAGGTGGCCCGCCGTCTGGACGGGTCGCTGACCGAGGACGAGTTCCGCCCGCTGCGCCTGATGAACGGGCTGTACCTGCAACTGCACGCCTACATGCTGCGCGTGGCGATCCCTTATGGGACGCTGGCACCGCGCCAGATGCGGCAACTGGCCTATATCGCCGACACCTGGGACAAGGGCTATGGCCACTTCACCACGCGGCAGAACATCCAGTTCAACTGGCCGAAGCTGGAGGATGTGCCGGCGATCCTGTCCGCGCTGGCGGATGTCGAGATGCATGCGATCCAGACCAGTGGCAACTGCGTGCGGAACGTGACGGCGGACCATTTCGCCGGGGCTGCAGCGGACGAGATCGAGGATCCGCGTCCCGTTGCCGAGTTGCTGCGGCAATGGTCCACCGACCATCCGGAGTTCCAGTTCCTGCCTCGCAAGTTCAAGATTGCCATCACCGGCAGCCCCAACGACCGCGCTGTGACAAAGGCGCATGACATCGGCCTGCGGATGGTGCGCAATGCAGCGGGAGAGCCGGGGTTCGAGGTGATGGTGGGCGGCGGTCTGGGCCGGACGCCGATGATCGGCCATACCGTGCGCGCCTTCCTGCCGAAGGCCGACCTCTTGCCGTATGTCGAGGCGATCCTCAGCGTTTACAACACCTTGGGCCGCCGTGACAACAAGTACAAGGCGCGCATCAAGATCACCGTGCACGAGACGGGGGTCGAGGAAATCACCCGCATGGTCGAAGAGCGTTTCGCCGAGATCCGCCCCAGCTTCGGTGGCTTCGACCAGACCCTGCTGGCCGAGATCGAAGCTGCCTTCGCCCCGCCCGCCTTCCGCAACGCGCCGACAGATGCCTATGGCGCCTTCCACAAGGCCGATCCGGTGTTCCGCGCCTGGGCCGACACGAACCTGACCGCGCACCGCAACGCGCAATACGCCATCGTGACGATCAGCCTGAAGGCGCATGGCGCGACGCCCGGCGACGCGACATCCGACCAGATGCGCCTGATCGCTGACCTTGCCGAGCGCTACGGCCATTCCGACCTGCGCATCAGCCACGAGCAGAACGTGATCCTGCCGCATGTTCACAAGTCCGACCTGCCCACGCTGCATGCGGCCCTGGTGCAGGCGGGGCTGGGGACGGCGAATGTGGGGCTGGCGAGTGACATCATCGCCTGCCCCGGCATGGACTACTGCGCGCTCGCCACCGCCCGCTCGATCCCCGTCGCGCAGGAGATTGCGCTTCGGATGAAGGAGCTGGACCTCGAACACGAGGTCGGGCCGCTGAAGATCAAGATTTCCGGCTGCATCAATGCCTGCGGGCACCACCATGTGGGGCACATCGGGATCCTGGGCCTCGACCGGGCGGGGGTGGAGAACTACCAGATCACCCTCGGCGGCGACGGGACCGAGACGGCGGCCATCGGCGACAAGACCGGCCCGGGCTTTGCCTATGACGAGATCGTCCCGGCGGTGGAGCGTATCCTGCGGGCCTACCTCGGCTTGCGCACCTCGTCTGAGGAAACCTTCCTCGCGGCCTTCCGCCGCGTCGGTATGGAGCCGTTCAAGACCGCCCTTTACGAAAGCGAGGCGCGTGATGCCGCGTGACCTGCCCACAGGATCGGTGGCCGAAAGGGTCGCCGCGCTGAACGCGCGCTACAAGCACCACTCCGCCACGGCGGTGCTGGAGCACAGCCTGAAGGATGACGATCTGGGCCGGGTGGCGCTGGTGTCGTCGTTCGGGGCGGAATCGGTGGTGCTCTTGCACCTCGTCTCGGTCATCGCGCCCGAGACACCGGTGCTGTTCATCGACACGCGGATGCTGTTCCCCGAGACGCTGGAGTATCAGCGCAAGCTGGCGGAAAGCCTGCCCCTCTGCGACGTGCGCACGATCCGCGCGGCGCAGCCGCGCCTCGATTTCGAGGATCCGGACGGCACCCTTCACCAGTTCAACACGGATGCCTGCTGCAATGTGCGCAAGGTGGAACCCCTGGAGCGCGCGCTGAAGCCGTTCGACGGCTGGATCACGGGTCGCAAGCGCTATCAGGGGTCCAGCCGCCAGACGGTTGACTTTTTCGAGGCCGAGGGCGACCTGCGCATCAAGGTGAACCCGCTGGCCCACTGGGGCCGCGAGGATCTTGAGGAATACATGGTCGAGAACCGCCTGCCCCGGCATCCCTTGGTGGCGCAGGGCTACCCCTCCATCGG
>CAZVIS010000247.1:0-5193 GCA_964627355.1 uncultured Rhodobacterales bacterium | reverse complement strand
CCTCGCCGACCTGAAACGCGCGGCGGAACCGGCGCTGGCGGCGGTGGACCTGCTGTGCGTCCCGACGATCCCGACCTTCTACAGCCTGAAGGATCTCGAGGCCGATCCCGTCGGCCCGAACAGCCGCTTCGGCACCTATACGAACTTCGTCAACCTGATGGACATGTGCGGCATCGCCGTGCCCGTTGGGCCGCGCAGCGACGGGCGCCCGGGCAGCATCACCCTTCTGGCCAAGGCGGGCCGCGATGCGCTGACGGCCTCGGTCGCGGCGGCGATGCAGACGGGGACGATGGGGGCGACCGGAGTTGCCTTGCCTGTGGCCCCCGCACCCTCTGCCGCCCCGATGCCCGATGAAACCGTGCTGGCCCTCGTCGGCGCCCACATGGGGGGACTGCCGCTGAACGGGCAGATCACCGAACGCGGCGGGCGGTTCCTCGAGGCCACGACCACCGCGCCGGACTATCGCCTTTCGCTGTTGCCCGGCGGCCCGCCCTCCCGTCCGGGGCTTGTGCGCGTGACCGAAGGCGGCGCCTCAATCGCGCTGGAGCTTTGGGCAATGCCAACGCCGCGCGTGGGGGATTTTCTCGCCCTGATCCCTACTCCCCTCAGTCTCGGTACGGTGCGGCTCTCGGATGGGCGGGCCGTCACGGGCTTCCTCGCCGAGGCGGTGGGGGTTGCGGGGGCCGAGGATATCTCGGGTTACGGCGGCTGGCGGGGCTATCTTTCGCGGGGGTGACGGCTGCTCTGGCATGGGCGGCGGCGGGCGGTTAACCTCGCCTTGAAATGAGGAACTGCCCATGCCCCTTACTGCTGATGCCATTGCCACCCTGCAGGGCGTGTCCACTGCCACGCTGACAACCGTCCTTCTGAAAAAGGGCCTTCGCAACGTCTGGATGCGGGGGACAAGGCCGATCCGGCCGGGGCAGGGGCGCATCGTCGGCCCCGCCTTCACCCTGCGCTTTGTGCCCGCGCGCGAGGATCTGGCGACCCCGGCCTCTTGGGCCTCCCCGATCTCCACCCGTGCGGCCATCGAGGCGATGCCGGAGGGGTGCATCGCGGTCGCTGGGGCCATGGGAGTGCAGGATGCGGGGATCTTCGGCGATATCCTTGCGGCTCGGATGGCCTATCGCGGGGTCGCAGGGCTGGTGACAGACGGGGTGATGCGCGATGCTGCGGGGGTGCTGGGGACCGACCTTCCGGTCTGGTGCAGCGGCATCGCGGCGCCCCCGTCGGTCGCGGGGCTGACCTTCGTGGGCTGGCAGGAACCCATCGGCTGCGGCGGCGTGGCGGTGTTCCCCGATGATGTCGTGGTTGTGGATGACGACGGGGCCGTGCTGATCCCCGCCGCGATGCTCGATCAGGTCCTGGCCGAGGCGCCCGAGCAGGAGCGGATGGAGGCCTGGATCATGGAAGAGGTCGCGCGGGGCGTGCCCTTGCCGGGCCTTTACCCGATGAACGACGAGACGAAGGCGCGCTACGCCGCGTACAGAGCCCGCACATGAAGATCGGCCCGGAAACCCGCGGAGTCTATGCGATTTCCGCGACCCCCTTCTTGCCGGACGGGGCCTTGGACCTCGCATCCATCGACCGTCTTGCGGACTTCTACGAAGGGGCGGGGGTGGATGGCCTGACCATCCTCGGCATTCTGGGCGAAGCGCCAAAGCTGACCGGGGAAGAGGCGCAGGCGGTCGTCGCGCGGGTGCTTGCCCGGGCGAAGGTGCCGGTGGTGGTGGGGGTGTCCGCGCCGGGGCTGGCGGCGATGCGGGAACTGGCGCTGAAGGCGATGGACCTCGGTGCGGCGGGCGTGATGGTCGCCCCGCCCCATACCGCGCGCACCGATGACCAGATCGCGGGCTACTACGCGCAGGCCGCACAGGCCCTTGGGCCGACCCCGATCTGCGTGCAGGACCATCCGCAGGCGACCGGGGTGCAGATGTCGCTCGCCGTCCTGCGCCGCATCTTTGCCGAGAATCCCACCGCCGTGATGCTCAAGGCCGAGGATTGGCCGGGGCTGGAGAAGATCAGTGCCTTGAGGGGAGAGCGGATCTCGATCCTGTGCGGGAACGGCGGCCTCTTCCTCGACATGGAACTGGCGCGGGGGGTGGATGGCGCGATGACGGGCTACGCTTTCCCCGACATGCTGGCAGACCTCGTGCGCCTGTCGCGCACCGACCGCGCGGCGGCGCAGGATCTCTTTGACGCGCACCTGCCGCTGATGCGGTACGAGCAGCAGCCGGGCGTCGGCCTCGCGGTGCGCAAGCACCTCCTCGTCCGGCGGGGGGCCATGGCGCATGACACGCAGCGTAGCCCGGCCAGCACGTTGACTGCAGCCGCGAAGGCCGAGGTGGACTGGCTTCTGTCGCGCCTCGCCCGCCACGACGCCCGCGCGGCCCTCTGATGACCTGTTACATGCACCCGCTAGCAAGGGCCGCAGGGGGTGCTGCATGAGGCTGGAAAACCGCACGCTGGACGAGATCGCTGTGGGCGAGACGGCACAGCTTCGCCGCCTTGTCACGCCCGATGACCTCTATGTCTTTGCCGCCGCCTCGGGCAATTTCAACCCGATGCACCTGCCGGGGCAGGACGGCGATGGCGACGGCAAGGCGGATGAGGTGGCGCCGGGGCTCTTCGTGGCCTCGATGGTCTCGGCGGTGCTTGGTACGCTGCTGCCGGGGCCGGGAACGATCTACCGCAGCCAGTGGCTGGACTTTCACGCGCGGGCCAAGGCGGGTGAGGAACTGGTGGCGCGGCTGACCGTGACGGGCAAGGATGCGGACGGGATCGTGACGCTGGCGACCGAGGTACGCCGCGTGGGCGACGACGCGCTGATCCTGACGGGCGAGGCGCGGGTGATGGCCCCGCGCCGCAAGTACCTTGCCGAGGATGTCGAGGTGCCCGGCCTGATCGTCCAGCGCCACCGCCATTTCGAGGCGCTTCTGGCCCGCGCGCGGCCCCTGCCTGCGCTGGTGACAGCCGTTGTGTGCCCCGAAGAGGCGGCCAGCCTTGAGGGCGCGCTGATGGCGATGAAGGAAAGCCTGATCGTGCCGGTGCTGGTCGGCGACCCGGCCAAGATCGCGGCGGCGGCGGCCGGGATCGGGACCGACCTGCGGGGCATCGAGATCGTAGAGGCCCCGGGCCACGCAGCAGCGGCCAAGACGGCCTGCGCGCTGGTCCATCAGGGCCGCGCGCAGGCGGTGATGAAGGGGCATCTGCACACCGACGACCTCCTCCGCCCGATGATGGAGCGCGAGGGCGGCCTGCGGATCGGCCGCCGCCTGACCCATGTCTTCGTGATGGACGTGCCGGGGATGCCCCATCCGATCATGGTGACCGACGCTGCCATCAACATCGCGCCCGACCTGATGACCAAGGTCGATATCGTGCAGAACGCCATCGACCTTGCCATTTCCCTTGGGCTGGAGCCGCGCGTCGGCGTTCTCTCGGCGGTGGAAACCGTGAACCCGGCCATACAGTCCTCGCTCGACGCGGCGCTTCTGTCCAAGATGGCGGAACGGGGCCAGATCACCGGCGGTCTGGTCGAGGGGCCTTTGGCCATGGACAATGCGGTGGACATGACAGCGGCGCGGACCAAGGGGTTGAAGGGGGGCGTGGCGGGGCAGGCCAACATCCTCGTTGTGCCGGGGATCGATGCGGGGAACATGCTGGCGAAGCAACTGTCCTTCCTCAGCCATGCGGAAGGCGCCGGGATCGTCCTTGGCGCACGCGTGCCGGTGATCCTGAACTCGCGCGCCGACAGCGCGATGTCGCGCCTCGCCTCTTGCGCAGTCGCCGCGCTGCACCATGGATCGGCCGGATGACGATCCTGACGCTGAACGCAGGCTCCTCCTCGCTGAAGGTGGCGCTTTTTAACGGGAACAATGTGCTGGCGCGGGGCCTTGCCGACCGGATCGGGGCCGAGGGAACGCTGCGGCTGCGTGACGCCGCCGGATCGGACCTGCCGGTCGCGGGGGTCTGCGCGGACCATGCCACAGCGCTGGCGGCGCTGATCGGCGGGCTATCCCGTGCCTTTCCAGGGTTGCATGTGCAGGTGGTCGGGCACCGCGTCGTCCATGGCGGCCCCGACTTCGCCGACCCCTGCCGGATCGAGGGCGGGGTGCTGGCCGCGATCGAGGCGCTGGTGCCCTTTGCCCCCCTGCACCAGCCGCACAACATTGCAGGCATCCGCGCGGCGATGGAGGCCTTTCCCGATGCGGTGCAGGTCGCCTGTTTCGATACCGCCTTTCACCGGGGGCAAGGGCGGGTGGCAGACACCTATGCCCTGCCGGGGGACCTCTACGATCAGGGCATCCGCCGCTATGGCTTTCACGGCCTGAGCTATGCGTCCATAGCCCGGACGCTGGCCGCGCGGTTTCCGGGGCAGGCCGGGGGGCGGGTGGTGGTCGCCCACCTTGGCAACGGCGCCTCGCTATGTGCCATGCGGGCGGGGCGGTCGGTTGCGACGACGATGGGGTTCACGGCGCTGGACGGGCTGCCGATGGGCACCCGTTCGGGCCAGATCGACCCCGGTGTGGTGTTGCACCTGATCCGGCAGGGGCAGACCGTGGATCAGGTCGAAGACCTGCTTTACCGGCGGTCGGGCCTTCTGGGCCTGTCCGGCCTTTCGCATGACATGCGCACGCTCGAAGCAAGCCAGGACCCGGCCGCGCGCCTCGCCATCGCGCATTTCGCGGCCCGCGTGCAACAGGGCGTGGGCGCAATGGCAGCGGCGCTTGGCGGTCTGGACGCGCTCGTCTTCACCGCGGGGATCGGCGAGAACGCAACCGGGCTGCGCGCCGCGGTCGCCGGTCGCCTCGGCTTTCTGGGACTGGCGGTGGACCCGACCCGCAACGCGCAAGGCGCCGGTGACATCAGTGCGGTTTCGGCGCGTGCCCGCACCCTTGTCCTCCCAACCGACGAAGAGGGAGAGATTGTCCGCGCCGCGCTGGCACTGACCGACTAGGTTCGCGGTCGCGGACCCTTCCAGCGCCGATGGATCCAGAACCACTGCGCGGGATGCAGCCGGACCAGCGCGTCAAGGCTGTCGTTCAGGGCCTGTGTCATGGCCTCGGCCGACCCGCGCGGCACCGGCGCCTCGATCACCACCTCGAAGCTCATCCCGTCCGGGCGCCGCAATCCGTAGAAGGGCACAAGGATCGCATCGTACTTCAGCGCCAGTTCCGCGGCCGACAGCGC
>CAZVIS010000246.1:0-5207 GCA_964627355.1 uncultured Rhodobacterales bacterium | reverse complement strand
TGGACGCGCTGGCAAGGGTGGCCTTCGACGACAGCCTCGACCCCGCCTTCCGCGCCCTTGCACTGCGCCTGCCGGGAGAGGATGACATGGCGCAGACCCTGCATGACGCGGGCCACGTCCCCGACCCCGAGGCGATCTTCCATGCCAAGCAGCGGATGACCCAGGCCCTCGCGCAGCGCCTGGCCCCGGGCTTGCCCGCCTTGATCGACAGTCTGTCAGAGCCCGGACCATTCACGCCCGAGGCGCGGGGGGCGGGGCGGCGGGCGCTCCGGCTGGCGGCGCTCTCCCTCTCCGCGCGCCTCGACGACGGCAAGGCCGCCGCAGCCGCCTTCCGCGCCGCCAACAACATGACCGAAGAGCAGGGGGCGCTTGCCATCCTTCTCGACATCGGGCGAGGGCAGGAAGAGCTGGGGTTGTTCGAAGCGCGTTGGCGGCGCGACAGGCTGGTGATGGACAAGTGGTTCAGCCTGCAGGTCCTTTTTGCCATGCCGGGCGAGACGGCGACGATTACCGAACGCCTGACGCAGCACGCCGATTTCGACTGGAAGAACCCCAACCGCTTCCGGTCCGTCATCGGGGCGCTCAGTGCCAATCATGCAGGCTTCCACCACGCGGGCGGGGCGAGCTACCGCCTGCTCGCCGACTGGCTGATCCGCCTTGACCCGGTGAACCCCCAGACGGCGGCCCGCATGTCCACCGCCTTCGACACTTGGCGCCGCTACGACGCGGACCGGCAGGCGCAGGCGCAATCGGCCTTGCAGCGCATCCTTGCGACCCCCGGCCTCAGCCGCGATCTCGGGGAAATGGCGGGGCGCATGCTGGGGGCGTGAAATCTGACAAGCCTCTGCCGCAATTCCGGGATATTCTGCCGACCGCAAACGAAGCGGAGCCTGACGATGCCAGTTCTTCTCGCCCTTGTCGCTGCGGCGGCAGGCATTCTTGTGTGGATCTACCGGGCCCGCGCCGCCGCCGAGGTGGCGCATGAGCTTGCCGATGTCGCGGCCGACGTGATGGCCGCCGCGCGCCGCTTCGGCTTTGCCCGCCGCCGCAACCTGCACCCCGTGGAAAGCGTCGAGCGGGTGGATGTCGCCGTGGCTGGCCTCGCGCTGGCCTTCCTCGAACTCGACGGCGTGCCCGACGCGACACAGAAGCGCGCCGCGCAAGAGGCGATGGCCGCGAAGTTCGATCTTCTTGGCAAGGAAGCGGAAGAGATCATGATCCTCGGCCACTGGCTGGTGACCCAGTGCAACGGCCCGCAGATGGCGATCGAGCGGCTGTCGAAGCGTCTGTTCCAGATCGGCGGAACGGCAAGCCTTGCCCCCCTAATGGAGGTGTTGAGTGCTATCGGGCAGGCTGGTGGCGGCACGCTGTCGCCGCGCCAGAAAGACGCGCTGGCCGATATCGCGCGCCACATGCGGGTGCGCTGACGCTCAGCCCTTGGCGCAGTAGGCCTGAGAAGACACCCAGGCGGCCATATCCGCGCGCTTCGCAGCCTTGCGGAAGGGTGCCCAGTCGCGCCCCAGGCCCCGCGCGCCACCACCCGCCACAAGTCCGTCATTGGCGACGTTTTCGGCCATGATTTCGACCGCGCAGGCCAGGTTTGCGGCCCCGTCCTTCAGCTCGCTGGTGGAATCCGCTGTGCATCCATACTGCCGCGCCGTCGCGGGCGCGATCTGCGTCAGGCCGATCCAGCGCCCGCCGCCGCCGCTTGCGCGCGGGTTCCAGGTGCTTTCATGCTTTGCAAGGGCGGAAAGAAGCCCTACCCAGAAGGCCCGCCGCTCGGTCAGTGTCGCGGTCGCGTAGCCGGGGCACCACGCCGTGATGTCGGCCGGCACGCGGTCGGCCAGCTTTTCATCCTCGGCCGCCACGGCAAGCAGGGTGCGGCCCGTCCAGTCTTGCCCCTCCTCATGATGATCCCACCGCATCGCTGGGTGGAAGTCCGACATCGACAGGGCAGGGGACTGGACACAGCCTGTCAGAAGCAGGGCGGTCACGGCGGCGGCAAGGATTTTCTGGGGCATTCGTCCATCGGTCTGGCGCCGCACCCATCTGCGCGGCATCGGCCCCATGCCCACCCCCAAGCCCGGGCGCAAGCCAAGCGGCCCGAGGTGGCGATTTTGCGCCGGTTTCCGCCCGCAACCCCCGGACGGGACGGCGAAATCCCGCCGGTTTCGCGCCTACCGGCACCCTTGCGCAACCATCGCGCGAAAGGATCCGGCGCTTGCCCTTGGACCCCGACCTGTCCTAAACCGGGCCGATCAAAGGGGTGCCCCATGCTCGACCTGACCTATACGCCGCCCGCGCCCAAGGTGATCCAGGGCGCGAAATCCGACTGGGAACTGGTGATCGGGATGGAGGTCCATGCCCAGGTGGCCAGCGAAGCCAAGCTCTTCTCCGGCGCTTCGACCGGGGTCGGGGCCGAGCCAAACGCGCATGTGTCCTTTGTCGATGCCGGGATGCCGGGGATGCTGCCGGTCATCAATGAATTCTGCGTGGAGCAGGCGGTGCGCACGGGTCTTGGCCTCAACGCGCGGATCAACCTGACGTCGGCTTTTGACCGCAAGAACTACTTCTACCCCGACCTGCCGCAGGGCTATCAGATCAGCCAGCTTTACCATCCCATCGTCGGCGAGGGCGAGGTGATCGTCGAGATGGGCCCCGGCGTCGCGCGCCGTGTGCGGATCGAGCGGATTCATCTGGAACAGGACGCCGGGAAAAGCATCCACGACATGGACCCCGCGCTGTCCTTCGTCGATTTCAACCGCACGGGTGTGGCGCTGATGGAAATCGTCAGCCGCCCCGACATTCGTGGCCCGGAAGAGGCTGCCGCGTATGTTTCCAAGCTGCGCCAGATCCTGCGCTATCTCGGCACCTGCGACGGCAATATGCAGAACGGAAACCTGCGGGCGGACGTCAACGTCTCGGTCTGCAAGCCCGGCCAGTACGAGAAGTATCAGTCCACGCAGGATTTCTCGCATCTCGGTACCCGCTGCGAGATCAAGAACATGAACTCGCTGCGCTTCATCCAGGCTGCCATCGAGTTCGAGGCGCGGCGCCAGATCGCGATTCTCGAGGATGGCGGCAAGGTCACCCAGGAAACCCGCCTCTACGACCCCGACAAGGGCGAGACGCGCAGCATGCGGTCCAAGGAAGAGGCGCATGACTACCGCTACTTCCCCGACCCCGACCTTCTGCCCCTGGAAATCGAGCAGGCCTGGGTCGATGCCATCGCGGCGTCGCTTCCCGAACTGCCCGATGCGCGCAAGGCCCGCTACATGGGCGACTTCGGCCTGACCGACTATGACGCGGGGGTGCTGACGGCCGAACTGGATGCCGCGAGCTTCTTCGAGGCGGTGGCGCAGGGGCGCGACGGCAAGCAGGCCGCGAACTGGGTCATCAATGAGCTGTTCGGGCGTCTGAACAAGCAGGGTCTGGGCATCGGCGAAAGCCCCGTGACGGCGGCGCAGCTAGGCGGCGTTCTTGACCTTCTGGCCGCGCAGGAAATCACTGGCAAGATGGCCAAGGACCTGTTCGAGATCCTCTGGACCGAAGGCGGCGACCCGGCAGAGCAGGCGGCAAAGCACGGGATGAAGCAGGTGACGGACACCGGCGCCATCGAGGCCGCGCTCGACGCCCTCATCGCCGCGAACCCCGATCAGGTGGCCAAGGCGCTGGTGAACGCGAAACTCGCGGGCTGGCTCACCGGGCAGGTCCTGAAGGCCACGGGCGGCAAGGCCAATCCGGCGGTGGTCAACGCGATGGTCGCGGCGAAACTGGGCCTCTGAACGCAAAAGGGCGGCCCGCAAGGACCGCCCTTCTAAACCTCTGAACCGATTTCAGGCGGCGCGACGGCGGCGCAGTAGCGCCAGTCCGCCAAGCCCCGCCAGCAGAAGCAGCCCGCCCGCCGGCAGCGGCACCGCCGCGAGACGGATGCCGTCGATGCCGAACCCGTCGCCCTTACCGTTGACCATCTTGATGACGACGTTGTCGGTCGGCCCGTCAAAGGTCAGTGTGACAAGATGCAGTTTGCGGTCGCCACTCGCTGTCGTCCGCGGTGCTGTCGCAAGAACCGTTTGCCCGTCCTTGACGGTGATCGTGAACTGAATGTTTCCGACGTCGTCAATGTCGGTCAGAAAGAACGCGATCTTGGTCAGGTAGGTCGACCCGGGCGCTAGGACGCTCCAACTAATTCCGTTCATATCGTTGCTGTCGAGATACTTGCTGCCGTCCGGGGTCACGTTGAAGCGCCCGAACGGATTGCTTAGCGCCTCACGCACGACGATCTTGTCGAACGGCGCGATCTGCGACCCGCCGCCAGTGTGCGACGGAGTGATCCCTGTGAAGGTTCCGACTGCCGAAGACGTCACGGTACCGTTGGCACAGGTATTGACGTTCGATCCCGTGCAAGCGGTGAAGCCTTCGAAGTCTTCTTGCGCAGTCACAGCGCTGCCGGGAAGAAACGCATCCTGTGCCGCAAGCGCTAAGTTGATCTGTGCTTGGCTGCTACCAAACGGTGTGCTGTAGCCCACCGTCACGGAGGCGGCACTCGAGACCGACGGAGCCGCGACTGCAGACAGGATGACGGCCGCTGCCGCCAAGGATTTCATCAATGCCACTCTTCAAACTCCCTTTCGCCACATTCTGGACATGTATCACGCCGGTTTTCCGCCTGTCGAGACGAAAGCGATTGACACAACCCTAACGTGTTGATCCAGAAAACGCTCAACTCCGTCTGTTTCCGATTCGTGGCAGATGGGTCGCATGCGGCGCCGATCACCGCCAAACCGGAAACCCTCTTGGTCAGGCGCGACCGACATCTCCGAATCGCCATGGCCAAAGCGAACGTTGACGAGCCCTTTCGTCCGGGCTTCACTGACTCTGGCGGGTAAAGATCGGGGCAAAGTATGGCAGAGCGCTTTGGCCGTATCGGGATCTGGTGGAAGGCGGCGGCGGGCTGTGCGATCTGCGCCAGCCTCGTGGCCGGGGTGATCGAGGACGTGCGGCACTGGATCACCGACCGCACGCTGGGACGGTTCTGGCCTGACGTCGCAACGTTCGAGGGCTGTCTCGGCCTGCGCGAGGCGGACCTCGCGCGTCCCGAGGGCGCGAGCTTCTATGTCATCGTTGCCCGGCCCCTCGGAGACGGCGGGGCGGCCAAGGCGCAGCTAGTGGAGCGCTCGCTGCGCCGGGCCTATGGCGAGACGGAC
>CAZVIS010000245.1:0-5267 GCA_964627355.1 uncultured Rhodobacterales bacterium | reverse complement strand
GTTCGCGGTCGCGGCGGGCACCGCGCGGGGCGGGGCCATCCTGGGCTTCGGCAAGACGACGGTCATGCGCCTGGGGATCATGCTCGAGGATTTCTCCTTTGAAGATCCAGACCTTGACGCCGATGATCCCGTAAGGGGTCGTCGCCTCGTCGGTCGCATAGTCGATGTCGGCGCGCAGCGTGTGCAGCGGCACGCGGCCCTCGCGGTACCATTCGGTCCGCGCGATTTCCGCGCCACCCAGACGGCCGCCCACGTTCACCCGGATGCCCAGGGCGCCCATGCGCATCGCCGACTGCACGCCACGCTTCATGGCGCGGCGGAAGGACACCCGACGCTCCATCTGCTGCGCGATCGACTCGGCCACCAGCTGCGCATCCACCTCGGGCTTGCGGACCTCGACGATGTTGAGGTGCAGCTCCGACTTGGTGAAGGCCATCAGCTTCTTGCGCAGACCTTCGATGTCCGCGCCCTTCTTGCCGATGATGACGCCCGGACGCGCGGTGTGAATGGTCACACGGCACTTCTTGTGCGGACGCTCGATGATGACGCGGCTGACGCCGGACTGCTTGCATTCCTTGTGGATGAACTCGCGCATCCGCAGATCTTCCAGCAGCAGGTTGCCATAGTCCTTCGACTCGGCGAACCAGCGGCTGTCCCAGGTGCGGTTGACCTGCAGGCGCATCCCGATCGGGTTGACCTTCTGTCCCATTACGCGGTCTCCGCTTTCTGACGAACCTTGATGGTGATTTCGGCGAACGGCTTCATGATCTTGCCAAAGCGGCCCCGCGCCCGGGGGCGCCCGCGCTTCAGCGTCAGGTTCTTGCCGCACCAGGCCTCGGCCACCACCAGCTCATCCACGTCGAGGCCGTGGTTGTTCTCGGCATTGGCGATGGCCGACTGCAGGCACTTCAGCACGTCCTGCGCAACCCGCTTCTTCGAGAAGGTGAGGTCGGCGATTGCCTTCTCCACCTTCTTGCCGCGGATCAGGCCGGCGACGAGGTTCAGCTTCTGCGGCGAGGTCTTGATCATGCGCGCCTTGGCCAGCGCCTCATTCTCTTCCACGCGGCGGGGATTCTTTTCCTTGCCCATGGCTTACTTCCTCTTCGCTTTCTTGTCGGCGGCGTGACCGTAATAGGTCCGCGTCGGCGAATATTCCCCGAACTTCTGGCCGATCATGTCTTCGGTCATGGCGACGGGGATGTGCTTCTTGCCGTTGTAGACGCCGAAGGTCAGGCCGACGAACTGCGGCAGGATGGTCGAGCGGCGCGACCAGATCTTGATGACGTCGTTGCGCTTGCTGTCGCGAGCCGCTTCCGCCTTCTTGAGCACATAGGCATCAACGAAGGGGCCTTTCCAAACTGAACGTGACATGGATCAGCGCCCCTTCTTCGCGTTGCGGGACCGGACGATCAGCTTGTCCGACGCCTTGGCCTTGCGGGTCTTGTTCCCCTTGGTGCCTTTGCCCCACGGGGTGACCGGGTGACGGCCGCCCGAGGTGCGGCCTTCGCCGCCGCCATGCGGGTGGTCAATCGGGTTCATCGCGACGCCGCGCACCGTCGGGCGGATGCCCATGTGGCGACGACGGCCCGCCTTGCCGAAGTTCTGGTTCGAGTTGTCGGGGTTCGACACCGCGCCGACCGTGGCCATGCATTCCTGCCGGACCATCCGCAGCTCGCCCGACGACAGGCGGATCTGCGCATAGCCGCCATCGCGGCCCACGAACTGCGCATAGGTCCCGGCGGCGCGGGCCATCTGGCCGCCCTTGCCGGGCTTGAGTTCCACGTTGTGCACGATCGTCCCGATCGGCATGCCCGAGAACGGCATCGCGTTCCCCGGCTTCACGTCGGTCTTGGCGCCCGACACCACCTTGTCGCCCACGGCGAGGCGCTGAGGGGCCAGGATATAGGACAGCTCGCCATCCTCGTACTTCACCAGCGCGATGAACGCGGTGCGGTTGGGATCATATTCGATCCGCTCGACCGTGGCGGGCATGTCGTGCTTGATGCGGCGGAAATCGACAATGCGGTACAGGCGCTTGGCCCCCCCGCCCTTGTGCCACATCGTGACGCGTCCGGTGTTGTTCCGTCCGCCCGTCTTCATCAGACCCTCGACGAGGGCCTTGACGGGGCGTCCTTTCCACAGCTCCGAACGGTCGATCAGAACCAACCCGCGTTGGCCAGGCGTCGTCGGCTTGTACGACTTGAGTGCCATGCTTTCTGTCTTCCGTCTGCTTGGGTGGGCCTTGCGGCCCGGGGTTATCATCTAAAAACACGCGGCCCCGGTCACCCGGGGCCGAACGAGTCGGCGCGTCCTATCAGAGGCCGGTCGAGACGTCGATGGTGTTACCCTCTTCGAGCGTCACATAGGCCTTTTTCTTGTCCGAACGTTCCCCGGCGCGGCCGCGGAACTTCTTGGCCTTGCCCTTGGTGATGGTGGTGTTCACCGCCTTCACCTTGACGCCGAAGACGGCCTCGACCGCCTCCTTGATCTGGGGCTTGGTCGCATCCATCATCACCTGAAAGACCACGGCGCCGTTTTCGGACGCCATCGTGGCCTTTTCGGTGATGATCGGCTTGCGGATGATGTCGTAGTGCGAGGGCTTCGCGGTCATTTGTCGTCGCCTTTCAGACGCAGCGACAAGGCCTCGATCCCCGCCTTGGTGATCACCAGCTGGTCGCGCTTCAGGATGTCATAGACGTTGGCGCCCATCGAGGGCAGCACGTCGATCGTCTCGATGTTGCGCGCGGCCATCGCGAAGTTCTCGTTGAGATCTGCGCCATCAATGACAAGAACGCGCTTCCAGCCGAGGTTCTTCGCAGCCTTGGCCAGCGCCCCCGTCTTGGGCGTGTCCATCGCCGCCGCCTCCAGGATGACCAGCTCGCCCGCCTTGGCCTTAGCCGAGAGGGCGTGCCGCAGGCCGAGGGCGCGGAACTTCTTGGGCAGGTCATGCGCGTGGCTGCGCGGGATCGGGCCCTTGACCACACCGCCGTGGCGGAAGATCGGCGCCTTCTTGGACCCGTGGCGTGCGCCGCCGGTGCCCTTCTGGCGATAGATCTTCTTGGTCGAGTAGGACACTTCCGCGCGCGTCAGCACCGAGTGCGTACCGGCCTGTGCCTTGGCCCGCTGCCAGCGCACGACGCGGTGCAGGATGTCGGCCCGGGGGTCGAGGCCGAACAGGGCCTCGTCCAGGTCGATCTCGCCCGCCTTGCCGCCTTCAAGGGTAATCACATCGAGTTTCATGCTTCACCCCCTTCGACGACGGCCTCTGCAGCCGCCGCGACCCGGATCGCCGCAGGCTTCGGCGCGTCGGCATGTGCTGCCTTCTTCACCGCATCCTTGATGGTGACCCAGCCGCCCTTCGACCCCGGGACCGCGCCCTTGACCATGATCAGGCCACGGTCGGCATCGGTGCGCACGACTTCGAGGTTCTGCGTGGTCACGCGGACCGAACCCAGATGACCGGCCATCTTCTTGCCCTTGAACACCTTGCCGGGGTCCTGGCACTGGCCGGTGGACCCGTGCGAACGGTGCGACACCGACACACCGTGCGAGGCGCGAAGCCCGCCGAAGTTGTGCCGCTTCATCGCGCCGGCAAAGCCCTTGCCCACGCTGGTCCCCGCGATGTCCACGTACTGACCCGCGAGGTAGTGGTCGGCGGTGATCTCCGCGCCCACGTCGATCAGGCAGTCGGGGGTCACGCGGAACTCCGCGATCTTCCGCTTCGGCGCGACGTTGGCCCGGGCGAAGTGCCCGCGCATGCCGGCCGAGGTCCGCTTGGCCTTGGCCGTGCCCGCGCCAAGCTGGACGGCGGTATAGCCGTCACGCTCGGCGGTGCGCTGCGCCACCACCTGCAGGTTGTCGAGTTGCAGAACGGTCACCGGCACCTGCCGTCCGTCTGCCATGAACAGCCGGGTCATGCCCAGCTTCTTTGCAATCACGCCAGAGCGCATGTTCATGCCCCCTCAGACTTTGATTTCAACGTCCACGCCCGCGGCGAGGTCGAGCTTCATCAGCGCGTCCACCGTCTGGGGCGTGGGGTCAACGATGTCCAAGAGCCGCTTGTGGGTGCGAATTTCCCACTGGTCGCGCGACTTCTTGTCGATGTGCGGTCCACGGAGAACCGTGAACTTTTCGATCTTGTTCGGCAGCGGGATCGGCCCGCGTACCGTGGCGCCCGTGCGCTTGGCGGTCGAGACGATTTCCGCGGTGCTGGCGTCCAGCACGCGGTAATCGAACGCCTTGAGCCGGATGCGGATGGTCTGACCTTGCATCTTTTTACGTCCTTGGGTCGGGGCGGGTGGGTTCATCACCCACCCCACTTGAGTTGGTTCACGCGATGATTTTCGAGACGACGCCTGCGCCGACGGTGCGGCCGCCTTCGCGGATGGCGAAGCGGAGCTTTTCTTCCATGGCGATCGGGGCGATCAGTTCGACGTTGAACTTCAGGTTGTCGCCCGGCATCACCATTTCGGTGCCTTCCGGCAGCTGCACCGTCCCGGTCACGTCCGTCGTGCGGAAGTAGAACTGCGGGCGGTAGTTGGCGAAGAACGGCGTGTGGCGGCCGCCCTCTTCCTTGGTCAGGATATAGGCCTCGGCCTCGAACTTGGTGTGCGGGTTCACCGACTTCGGCTTGCAGAGAACCTGGCCACGCTCGACCCCGTCACGCTCGATCCCGCGCAGCAGGATGCCGACGTTGTCGCCCGCCTCGCCACGGTCCAGAAGCTTGCGGAACATCTCGACGCCCGTGCAGATCGACTTCTTCGTCGCGCGGATGCCGACGATTTCCACTTCGTCGCCGACGTTGATCACGCCGCGCTCGACCCGGCCGGTGACCACGGTGCCGCGGCCCGAGATCGAGAACACGTCCTCGATCGGCATCAGGAAGGGCTGATCAACCGCACGCGCCGGGGTCGGGATGTAGCTGTCAACGGCATCCATCAGCGCGCGGATCGACGACTCGCCGATCTCGGGGCGCATGCCGATCATCGCCTGGTGGGCCGAGCCCTTGATGATCGGAATGTCGTCGCCGGGGTACTCGTAGGACGAGAACAGCTCGCGCAGTTCCATCTCGACGAGTTCCACCAGTTCCTCGTCATCGACGAGGTCGATCTTGTTCATGTAGCACACCATGTAGGGGATACCCACCTGGCGGCCCAACAGGATGTGCTCGCGCGTCTGCGGCATCGGGCCGTCGGACGCCGCACAGACCAGGATCGCGCCGTCCATCTGGGCGGCACCGGTGATCATGTTCTTCACATAGTCGGCGT